>JANPJV010000280.1:0-18566 GCA_031425695.1 Rhodanobacteraceae bacterium
ATCAGGGATTCTGCGGGTGCCAACTACGGCGAGTTGGTGAGGGCAAGTAGAGAAGAGAGAGCAAAGGAGGGTCGAACTCGGGCTGTTTCGGGCCACATTCGTGCACCGCGTGGCACCGGCAGAATGGCCCGAAATCCCGCAGTGACGCGGGATTTCGGGCAACAAAAAACCGGCCTTGAGGGCCGGTTCTTGTCTGGAGTTGGTGGAGCGGAAGGGGATCGAACCCTCGACCTCTGCATTGCGAACGCAGCGCTCTCCCAGCTGAGCTACCGCCCCATGAACAGCCGCGAACGATAGCACTGGATCGGGCGGGTTGCCAGGGTTGTGTGGGCGGAGGCGCGCTGTAGGTGGAATCGCGTCGGGTCGATGTCAAGTAGCGCCCGAAACGACATTGACGCCACCACGCAACAGACGCGGGCGCAACATGCCTACGTCATCACGAACGCCGTCGCGCCAAGATTCCTACCCCAGCCCCAACACCTCCTCGCGCCAGCCCTTGAGGTCTTCCGGCAAGGTGTCGTGGCGGGCCCAGTATTCGAGGCCGCGGCGGGGGAGGAGAAAGTCGGGGCTGAGGCCCAGCGACTTGGCGGCGGTGAGGGCGCGTTCGCGCAGGTCCTTGGAGCGCAGTTTTTCAGGTTCGGTCTGCGCGAGCAGCAACGGGACGGCGAGCTCGTCGGCGGTGATGTCTTGCTTGAGCAGGGTCTCGAGCTTGGCGGCGAGCTTGGCGCTGGGCTTTCCGTCAGCGGCAACGGCGGTCTCGAGTGCCTTGAGATCGGGTTTGTCGAGCAGCGCGGCGCGCATGGCGACGGGGTTGTCGAGAATCCAGCGCTTGGGCCGATTGCGGGCGAGGGCTTCGCGGTCGCGCCAGTGGAGCATTCGCCACAGGCGCTGTTGCTGGGCCGGGGTCATGCGTTCGGCGCCGCGCATCTTGAGGTGCGGGTGCGGATCGAGCGGCTGTCGCGATTTCTCCAGCGCGCGCATGCATTCCTCAGCCATCCAGCCGCGTCGGCCGAGGCCGCCGAGACGCTCATCGAGACACTGGAAGAGCGCTTCCAGGTGCAGCACGTCTTCGGCGGCGTAGCGCAGTTGTTCGGGATCGAGCGGGCGCTTGAGCCAGTCGGTGCGGGTCGCCTGCTTGTCGAGGCTGAGCCCGAGCTCCTGTGCGACCAGTTTCTGGTAGCTCGGAGGCTGCTCGTAACCGCACAGCACGGCGGCAATCTGCGTGTCGAACAGCGGCGCCGGCACGACGCCGAGCGCATGTGCGATGACCTCCAGGTCTTCGCTGGCGCTGTGCACCAGCTTGACCAGGCCGGGATCGGCGATCAGTGCCGCCAGCGCGGGGACCAACTCTGGTGCGAGCGGATCCACCAGCGCGATGTGCTCGCCACTCGCTAGCTGCACCAGCCCCAGTTCAGCGAAAAAGGTCTGCGTGCGGATAAACTCGGTGTCGAGCGCAAGCCGCTTTGCCGACCTGGCAGCGGCGGCAAAGGCTTCCACACCTGCACGATTTGCAATCCATTGCGGCGCTGGCGCCGTGTTCGTATCTGGCACTGGAGTTCCTTGTGAGGCGGCCGTGAAGGACCGACATCGATCTTGGCTCAGCCTGGTGCTGGCGCTCGCCATCATACTGGGCAGCGCCTGGATCGGACTCATGCGTGCGCAGCGGCAGGAGCTGGCGGCTGAACGGCCACTGGCGTCGCGGCCTGCGCGTACGACGCCCGCCTCGCTGGGTGCCCCAATCGAGATCGAGGAAGCTCCCGAACCGGAAGCCGAAGCGGATGATCCGGGCGCGGAGCCGGTCATGCCGGTTGCCGAGGTGCCCAAGCCGGCGGCGCCGTCAGCGGTGAGCCCCGAGGAGCTCGCGGAGTTGATCGAGCGCATGCAGGTCCATGCCCAGGCGGGGCGCCTGCTGGAGCCGGCGGACGATAGTGCCTTCGTCGCAGCCGCGCGCATTCTCGATGTCGATCCCGAAAACGAGCTTGCCGCGGCCGTCCTGCTGCGTGTGCTCGACGAGTTGCGGGATGTCGGTACGCCGGTCTTGCCGGAGAGCCTGGTGGCGACGGCGGACGCCGCGCTCGCGCGGGTGGGACCGAATCCTGGTGACCAGCCATTGGTCGACGCGGTGCGCGCGAGCCTGGAGCGAACGCGCGCGCTCGACGCCGTGCTGACCACTGGCGAACGCCAGCTGGCGCGAGAAGGCGCCGGGCCGCGTGCGTTCGCCAGCGCGATCGAACGATTCCGCTCGGCCTTGCATGTCGATGCGACCAATCCGCGTGCCTTGAAAGGGCTGGAGGAAGTGCAGCGAAGGCTGCTCGAGCGCGCGCTCGCGGCGGCTTTCGACCTGCGCTTTCGAGCCGCCGATGAGCTCCTCAGCCAGGCTGAGGGCGTGCAGATCGGCACCTCGCGGGTGCTCGATGCGCGCTCGCAGGTCATGGCTTTCCGCGCGCAGACCGAGGCCAGCCAGCTCACCGCGTTCAAGGATGCGATCGCCGCCGGCCAGCTCGAGGCGGCCGAGGGGTCGCTGGCGACGCTGCGCAAGCTGATCAGCGATCCCAACCAGATCCGTGACCTGGAGAGCAAGATCGTCAGCATGCGCCTCTATGGCGGACTGGCGCCCGAAGAGCGCTTCGCCGACAGCCTGCGGGACGGCAGCCGTGGACCGCGCATGAGCGTGATCCCTGTCGGCTTCTTTCGGATGGGCTCACCGGACACCGAGCCGGGTCGCACGAAGACCGAAGGACCGCAGCGCGATCTTTCCTTCGCGCGCGGTTTCGCTCTGGCCAGAAGCGAGATCTCAGTGCTCGAATTTCGTGCCTTCGTCGACGCCACCGGCTATCTCACAGATGCCGAAAAGCAGGGTGTTTCGGCCATCTACGATGAGAAAACCGGGCGCATGAGCAAGGCCAAGCGCATGAACTGGCGGCGCAGCTACAACGGCAGCCGCGGGCGCGACAGCGATCCCGTGGTGCATGTGTCGTGGGGCGACGCCAAGGCCTACGTCGGCTGGCTCACCCAGCAGACTGGCAAGACCTATCGGCTGCCCACCGAGGCCGAATTCGAGTACGTACTGCGCGCGGGCAGCCAGGGGCCGTTTCCGTGGGGGGACAGCGACCCGTCCAAGCCGATCGCCAACGTCGCCGGTGCTGAAGAGATCTCGAAAGCCGGGCGGCGCTGGTCGAACGGCCTTCCCGGCTACGACGACGGCTATTGGGGGCCGGCGCCGGTGCGCAGCTTCGCGGCCAATCGCTTTCGCCTCTACGATGTCGACGGCAACGTCTCCGAATGGGTGGAGGATTGCTGGCACGACGACTACCTGCGCGCCCCCGAGCTGCCGATTGCCTGGGTCAACCCCGGTTGCGAACTGCGCGTCCTCCGTGGCGGCTCCTGGGGCAGTGGCCGCGACCAGGTCCGCAGCGCCTGGCGCGGCAGTGCCGTCGCCGGATCCAGCGGCGCGCGCGTGGGGTTTCGGGTGGCGCGGGAGCTGTGAGGGGTGGGCGGATGGCGGGCGCTGTTGCGGGCCTGAGGTAGCGTGGCACTGAGCGCTCGATCAAACCGATAGATGCCTTGCAATCGATAGCGCCAGCGCCGCGTGTGTCGACGAAGCGAGAGGCAGTCGCTCCGTAGCGAGACGCGGCGCTGGCGCGATCAGCAGTGACGTCACCAGATGCGCGACGCGCGCTCAGTGCCACGCTACTCAGCCCCGTATTCCCCGCCCCGCGCATCACCGCACCAGCACCACCACCTTATGCTCGACCCGATCATCGACCAGCGCGATGACCGGCCCCGCCTGGACGACACCGTCCACACTCAAGCTGATCGCTTGCGTCGCCCCCGCATCGCGCTTGATCTCGATCCAGTAGGCGGTATCGCGATACCGATAGCGCAGCTTGAAGCCGGGCCAGTCGGCGCGCAGCAGGGGTTTGAGGTGCAGCGTGTCGCCTTCGCGACGCAGCCCGAGCAGGGATTCGACGATGAGGCGGTACATCCAGCCGGCGGAGCCGGTGTACCAGCTCCAGCCGCCGCGGCCGGTATGCGGGGTGACGGCGTAGACGTCGCCGGCGAGCACGTAGGGCTCGGCGGCGTAGCGCGCCATGGCAGCGGGCGTCTTAGCATGGTTGACCGGGTTGATCAGGTCGAGGAGCTCCCAGGCTTTCTCGACGTCGCCGAGCTCGGCGAAAGCCATGGTCGCCCACACTGCGGCATGGGTGTATTGCCCGCCGTTCTCGCGTACGCCCGGGACGTAGCCGCGGATGTAGCCGGGGTCGTGCGGCGAGGTGTCGAACGGCGGATCCAGCAGTTGCAGCAGCTTGGCGTCGCGACGGACCAGGCGCCGGTCGAGCGATTGCATGGCATGGCGCGCGCGCTCCGGATCGCCGGCGCCCGACAGCACCGACCAGCTCTGCGCAATCGAGTCGATCTGGCATTCCTCGCCTTGTGCTGTCCCGAGCGGGGTACCGTCGTCGTAATAGGCGCGTCGATACCACTCGCCGTCCCAGGCATGCGCGTCGAGGTTGCCCTTGAGGCGCGCTGCTTCCTCGCGACAGCGGGTCGCGAACGGCGCATCGGATTTGTTCTCGGCGAGGTCGGCGAACTGGACCAGCACCGAGTACAGAAAGAACCCGAGCCAGACGCTTTCCCCGCGACCGTGGATGCCGACGTTATTCATGCCGTCATTCCAGTCGCCGGCGCCCATGAGCGGCAGGCCACGCTCGCCGAAGCGGAGCCCGTGGAGAACGGCGCGCACGCAGTGCTGGTACAGGCTGGCGGTCTCGCCGACGCGCAGCGGCAGGTCGTAATAGGACTCCTCTTCGGGACCGACCGCACGGCCGTCGAGGAAGCCGGCGCTTTCATCGAGCACGCCGGTATCGCCGGTCGTGGCGACGTAGCGGCAGGTCGAGAGTGGCAGCCACAGGAAGTCGTCGCTGCAGCGGGTGCGCACGCCACGGCCGGAGGGCGGATGCCACCAGTGCTGCACATCGCCCTCGAGGAATTGGCGCGAGGCGCACAACAGCAGGTGGGCGCGCGCCTGGCCGGGATCGGCATGCATCAGCGCCATCACGTCTTGCAACTGGTCGCGGAATCCGAAGGCGCCGCCGGACTGGTAGAAGCCGCTGCGCGCCCAGATGCGACATGCGATCGTCTGGTAGAGCAGCCAGCCGTTGCCGATGGCGTTGAGGCCAGGGTCCGGGGTTTCGATCTGCACCGCGCCCAGGGTGCGGTTCCAGTAGTCGTGGATCGCCGCAAGCGCCGCGCGCGCCGTGCCGGGTTGGCGCAGGCGCTGGGCAAAGCGGGCGGTGTCGTCGGGGCCGCGGCCGACGCCCAGGCGCACGATGATTTCGTGCGACTGGCCATCCGCGAGTTCGATCGGCACCTGGATCGCTGCGCATGGATCCATCGCCGCGCCGACCCGTCCCGACAGGCGCGTACGCGCGAGCGCGGCCGGGTTGGAGAGATCGCCGTTGCGCCCGATGAACTCGCCGCGATCGCAGGTGAAGCTGCGTTGCTGCTCGTCGACATCGAGAAAGGCGATCAGCTCGGCAAACTCCGGGTTGTAGCTGTTGTGCGCGAACAGCGCACCGGTGGTCGGGTCGACTTCGCTGACGACATGCATCGCGGTCTTGCCGCGCAGGTCGCCGAGCACCCATTCGACATACGCGGTCGCGCTGAGACGACGTGCGCGCCCGGATTGGTTGCGCAGCTTGATGACCGAATACTTGACCGCCGCATCGGGCGCCACATAGACCCATAGCTCCGAGACGATGCCGTCCTCGGTGTGCTCGAAGACGCTGTAGCCGAAGCCGTGGCGCACGCGGTAGTCGCCACTGCCGCGACGTGGCGCCGGAGAGGGCGACCAGAAGCGCCCGCTGTCCTCGTCGCGCAGGTAAATGGCTTCGCCGCTGGAGTCGCCGACCGGATCGTTGTGCCACGGGCTCAGGCGATATTCGTGCGCGTTTTCATGCCAGGTATAGGCGCCGCCGCTTTCCGACACGACGCTGCCGAACCAGCGGTTGGCAAGCACATTCACCCAGGGAAGCGGCGTTGAACGGCCGGGGGCGAGCGTGATCACGAACTCGCGGCCGTCGGCCGTGAACTCGCCGATGCCGTTGCCGCTCGCCGAGGTCGTCAGAGCGATCGCAGCCGTGGCTGCTCCCACAGGAGCGGGAGTACTGCCATCTTCGGCAGGCCGTGCCAGCAGCGCGCGCGGGATCGGCAGCTCGGCCGGAGGCTTGCGCCTGATCTGCTCGGCCAGCGTGCCGGCGCCGTCGCTGAAGACCGCGCGCGCGACCGCCTTCAGCAGCACGCGATCTTCATTGGAGATCTGGTCTGCCGAGCGCACGAAGATGCCGCCCGGGCGGTCGATGAAGCTGGCTTCGACGCCGGCCGCGATCAGCCCCATGATCTGGTCCTGGAGCACCTGGCGATAGCCGCCGCGGTCCTCGTTCCAGATGACCAGATCGACGCTCAGGCCCTTGAGCCGCCAGTAGGCATGCGCCTGCACGAGCTGGCGTACCAGATCGATGTTGGCGCCTTCCTTGATCTGCAGCAGCACGATCGGCAGGTCGCCCGAGATCGCATAGCCCCAGAGCCCGTTCTGGCCGCGTCGGTTGCGCGCGATCACCGCGGACTCGGCGCGCAGCGCCGCATTCGCGTACAGGATCGAGCTTGCCAGGCGCCCGTACAACTGGGCATCGGCCTCGGTCACGTTGAGCTGGCGCAGGACCACGTGGCTGTGGGTCCAGGCCATCTCGAAGACGCGGTCGCCGAAACGCCGGTCCTGGTACTTGTCGATCAGTGCCAGCGCTGCCTCGCGGCTGTCGGCCATGCCGCTGATGAGGTCGAAGCTGACGCTCTGCTGCGGCTCGAGCTGGATGCGCTGGCGGATGGCGACAATCGGGTCGAGTACCGAGCCTTGCGTGTTGCCGAGGGCGCCGCGCTCGCGCAGTGCCTGCGGCTCGAGTGGACTGCGGCCACGCCCGATGAAGCGCAGCCGGTCGGTCTCGAAGCTGGGCCCGCCACTCGCGCCGGCGTGCACGCTCAGCAGGTGGAACATCCACGGCACTGCCTCGTGGCGTGAGCGCGGGCGGCGGGTGCACAGGATCGCCCCGCGGGATTCGAGGATCTCGGTCTGCACGAACAGGTTGGAAAACGCCGGGTGCATGGCATCGGCGATCGCCGGCGCGAGCAACACCTCAGCGTAGCTGGTGATGTCGATGCTGCGCCGTGCGCGGGTGCGATTGGTCAGCCGGGTTCGCCGCAGCTCGATGTCGTCTTCGGGCGAGACCACGATCTCGGTGTGGGTGTCGAACTCGGCATCCCGCCGCTGGTACTCGACCCGCGCCTCGGTGAAGATCGCTTCGTAGGTCTGCGTCGCCTTCGATGTCGGCTGGAAGGCGGTCGACCACAGTCGACCCGATTGCACGTCCTGGAGATAGCAGAAGCTGCCCCAGGGATCGCGCGTGGTGTCCTCGCGCCAGCGCGTGACGCCCAGGTCCTTCCATCGGCTGTAGCCGCCGCCGGCATGGGTGAGCATGACGTGGTAGCGGCCATTGGACAGCAGCTGCACTGCCGGGAAGGACGTATCCGGGCGCGAGAACACCCGCAATGGCATTTCCGGCGCGCCATCGCTGACGCGCAGGTCGACCAGCTGCGGATTGTTCGAATACTGCGCGGTCGCGCGCGGGATGCGCTCCTGCAGCAGCAGCATGGTGGCCTGGAACATCGGGTCGGACTCGAAGCGGCGCTGCATCGGCCGATCGAGCAGCACGTGGCCGAGCGCAATCAGGCTCATGCCCTGGTGATGGGCCATCCACGAACGCACGATCGCCTCGGTCTGCCCGGGGCGCAGGCGTGCCTGGGTGTAGTCGATCGCCTCGTAGAAGCCATAGCGGCCGAGGTAGCCGCGTTCGGCCATCACCATGAGATTGCTGCAGGCGGCCTCGGGCTCGACCATGAGCGCGAGAGCGCTCGCGTACGGGGCGATCACCAAGTCTTCGGCGAGCCCGCGCTGCAGCCCGAGACCCGGCACGCCGAACGCGCGGTACTGGTAATTCTGGGCGGCGTCGACCGTGTTGTAGCCGGACTCGGAAATGCCCCAGGGCACGCCACGCGCGCGTCCGTACTCGATCTGCCGCAGCACGGCTGCGCGGTTGGTCTGGTCGAGCAGGGTGTCCTCGAAATTCGGCATGACCAGGAGCGGCATCAGGTACTCGAACATCGAGCCGCTCCAGGACAGCAGGATCGGCTGTCCGCCGGCACGCGTGAGCAGGCGCCCGAGCGCGAACCAGGCGTCCTCGGCGAGCTGTCCCTGGGCGATGCCGACAAACACGGCGAGCCGCGCTTCCGAGGCGAGCAGGTCATAGAAGCTCGGGTCGCGGCGGATCTCGGTGACGTTGTAGCCGATCGCCAGCAGGTGCCGGTTCTGGTCGTAGAGGAAACGCCAGTCCGGGCTCGCGAAGTCGAGTGCCGTCAGCAGCAGTGACTCGATCTGCGCAAGACGCGCCTGTGCGTCCGGATGCCCCGCGGCGCCAAGCTCGCGCAGGCTGGGCACGCGCCAGGGGCTCTCCGGCGCCCCAGCGATCGGCGCGAACAGGCGCAGCTCGGTGAGAACATCAGCACACTGCTGCGCGAGCGCGTCGGCCTGCGCACGCGCGGCCGGGTTGGGCGCGGCGTCCAGCTCGCGCGCGGCTTCGCCAGCCAATGCGACGAGGCGCTCGCTCAGCGTATGCCACTGCCCGAGCGTGGCGGGCGGCTCCTGTGCGACCCGCGCCAGCAATGCTGAAAGTGCCTCGACTGCGGCGGGCAGCGGCGCGTCCAGCGCAGTCCGCAGCACCGCCAGGCCGTCGCCCATGCCGGCGAACATGCGCGGATGGACCAGTGGCTCGTCGGCGAGCGAATCCAGCCCGACGCGCAAGGTCAGCAGGTGGCCGGCGAGGTTGCCGCTGTCGACACTCGAGACATACGCCGGGAGCAGCGGCGCCAGCGACTGCGTGTCGTACCAGTTGTAGAAATGTCCGCGATGGCGCTCGAGCCTGCCCATGCTCGCGAGCGTCGCATTGGTGCGCTCGAGTAATCGGCCGGCACTGAGATAACCAAAATCCCAGGCGGCGAAATTGGCCAGCAGCGCCATGCCCATGTTGGTCGGCGAGGTGCGGTGCGCCACGACTGGCACCGGGTGTTCCTGGAAATTGTCCGGTGGCAGGAAATTGTCGTCGGCACTGACATGCGCCTCGAAGAACGCAAAAGTCCGCCGTGCGAGCTGCCGGAGGAACGTGCGCTGGTCGTCGCTCAAGGCGGCCTGACGGCGCTCGCGCGGCTGGTTCAGCCACCACACCAGCAGCGGCGACGTCAGCCACAGCAGGAGCAGCGGCGCTGCTGCGAGCAGCGCAGCCGGGCGCAGCAGGGCGAGGCCCAGCGCGCTGGCGATGCCGAGGAAGGGCGCGATCCACATGCGCCGCGCGATTGCGCCGAGATTCCCGTCAGGGCGTCGCGCGACTTCGCTCGATGCCGTCCACTCGAGCAGCCGGCGCTTCGAGACCAGCGTGCGCCACGCCGTGCGCATGATCGCATCGAGGTTGCTGGCCGCTTCGAAGGGCAGGCAGGCGAGCGCTACGCCGGCGCGCGCGAGATCGCGATCGAGGCCATCGAGCACGGACAGCAGGTGCTGGCGCAGCGGCGCATCGTGCGGTTTGCGCAGCAGCTGCAGCAGGGACGAGAACAGCGCCGGCACGCCGAGCATGCCGAGCAGGGCGGCGCTGTAGACCCACGCCGGCGCCAGGAAGAACCAGCCGAAGACCGCCAGCGCCAGCGTTGCCGGGGCGACCAGGCTGCGCCGCAGGTTGTCCAGGATCTTCCATTGCGAGAGGGCCGAAAGCGGATTGCGCTCGCGGCTGCCGTCGGGCCCTGGGACTCTTCGAAGCAGCCAGGCGGCGATCTGCCAGTCGCCACGAATCCAGCGATGGCGGCGGTCGATGTCGGCGAAATAGCGTTCCGGGTAGTCCTCGTAGAGTGGGGCATCGCTCAACAGGCCGGAGCGCGCATAGCAGCCTTCGAGCAAGTCGTGGCTCAGGATGCGATTGTCGGGAAAGCGGTTGCTCAAGGCCTGCTCGAAGGCATCGACTTCGTAGATGCCCTTGCCGATGAACGAGCCTTCGGCGAAGAGATCCTGGTAGACGTCCGACACTGCGCGGGTATACGGATCGATGCCGGCATCGCCGCCATGCAGCTGCGCGTAGCGCGTACGCAGCGCGCCCGCGACGCTGGGCGCGGCGCGCGGCTGCAGGATGCCGTAGCCCTCCTTGATGCAGCGCGTGGTCGGGTCGAGACGTGGCCGATTGAGTGGATGGGCAAGCGTGCTCACGAAGCGCCGCGCGGCCTCGCGCGGGAGCTGGGTGTCGCTGTCGAGCGTGATCACATAACGGATATTGCCGAGGTCGGCGAGGTCGCCAACGACGTGCAGGAAGCGCTCGCGGCCATGTCCGCGCAGCAGCGCATTGAGCTCGGCGAGCTTGCCGCGCTTGCGCTCCCAGCCCATCCAGACGCCTTCCTGCGCATTCAGGCGGCGCGGACGATGCAGCAGGTAGAAGACGCTGTCAGCCCCGTCGGCGTACTTGCGATTCAGCTCCTCGATGCGCGCGCTCGCGTAGTCGAGCAGGGCGGCGTCGGTGGGCAGGCTCTCGCTCGGCGCGTCAGTGAAATCGCTGAGCAGGGCGAACTTGATCTCGGCGTCGCGGTTGCCGAGAAAGCGCACTTCCAGCGCCTCCACCAGCGCATCGATCGAGCCCAGGCTGGTCAGCAAGGTCGGCACAGCGACCAGCGTGCGGGCGTCAGCGGGCAGGCCCTTGCTGTAGTCCATCCGCGGCAGCGTCTGCGGCAGCGACAGCAGGCTGGCGGTCCAGTTGACCAGGGTGACGGCCAGCTGGCTGGCCGGCAGTATCGCCAGCAGCGCGCACAAAGCAAGCAACGGGGGCGTGGCGCCGTAGTCGCGCGCGACCGCACACAGCGCGGCCGTCATCAACACGCTTAGCACCGCTATCCAGCCGAGGTACTGCACCAGCGGCGGCCGCTCGCGCGCACTTCGGATCCACTGCTCAAGGCGCTCCAGAGGGGTGCGTGCGCTGTCCATCTGCGCGCGGCCGCGATCAATCAGGAAATAGCCGACATGTGCGCGGCGGTCCCCCAGTCCGTGCTCATCTGCGGCTTTCTGCGCGAGCGCCACCGCCGCCGCGGCTACCTCCTCCTCACTGCGATCGCTGCGCTTCGCCAGGTCTTCGATCACGTGCCGATAGTGGTCGCGCGTCCCGAAATCCATCGCTCCGTACACCTCGACCGGGTCGCGACGGAGGTGCTTTTCGACCACGCTCAGGGATTCGACGAAATCACGCCAGTCCGGCACGCCGAGCAGGCGCAGGCTGCCGATGCTGTTGCTGATCGAGACCTGGTCGGCAGCCTGGTTCTGGTTCTCGACGCGCACTGATTGCTCGATGCTGAGACCGAACTCGGCCAGCCGCTGCTCAACCCAGGTCAGCGGCAGCGCCAGCGCCGGGCTCTGGCCCTGCAGGCGACGCGCCAGCTCGGCAACGAAAGCGCTGGTGACCGGCGGATCCGAGCGCGCCATGTCGGCAATGACGAGGATCAGGCCCTTCGGATCGGCCTCGGCCACTTGCAGCATCTGTTCCGACCAGATCGTCGCCAGCTCACGATCGGCGCTATCGGCGGCGATGCGCGCACCGACCCGACGCAGGTTCTCGATCAGGGCGAGGCGCAACATGATCGGGATAGCCCACAGCTCACCGAGATTGAGCGTGCTGACGCTCTGGTAGGCACCGATGAAGCGGCTCAGGATGTCCGGGTCGACGCGGCCGTCGCCATGGGCGATGGTTTCCAGCGCGATGTCGTAGACCCGCGGCAAGCCGGCCGACGGCCCCTGCAGCAGTCGCGGCAGCTCGCGGCTGTAGCCCTTGGGCAGATGCCGGCGGGCGGTGCGGATCTGTTCTTCGATCAGGTAGAAATTGTCGAGCAGCCACTCGCACGCCGGCGTGATGCGCTGTTCCGAGCCGATCACTTCGGTCAGCCGCCTGATCGTTGCCAGCAGCACCGCCTCATTGTCGCGCAGGCGCGACAGCAGCAGATTGCCGTCGCCCAGGGGCCCTGGCAGCATGCCGTTCGGGCGCGCCTTGCCGACCTTGTGGGTACTGGCGAGAACGCGCGCGCGCTGTTCCATCTGCTCGGCGCTGAAAAGCTCGGCGCGCAGCGGCGTCTCGCTGCCCGAGCGGGTTGCGACGTGCGGCTTGCGTGTCTGCGCCACGCGCAGCCAGCGCTTCAACAGGGACTTGCTGCCCAGCATTCCTGCTCTCTACTCGACCGTGGCCCGTGATCAGACCGCGTCGGGTGCGAAGAGCGCGTGGGGAAGGGCCCGGACTCGGGACTCGGGACTCGGGACTCGGGACTCGGGACTCGGGACTCGGGACTCGGGGCTCGGGGCTCGGGGGGGGGGGCCGGCGCGCGCGGTTGCTCTGAATGTACGAGCGTATTGCTTTTGCCCTTTCGAGTCCCGGGTCCCAAGTCCCGAGTCCCGGCTTTGCCCTCCCCCGAGTCCCGGCTTTTGCCCTCTCTGTCGCCAGTCCCGCTCCGCCGCACCCGGCCGCTCCGAACACCCCGCCCAGACGCCCTCAATTGCTATCGTCGCCTTTTCCCTGCCCGACCTTGACGCTCATGAGCATCCCGCCCGTCCATCCTGCACGGCTGACCGCGCTGCCTGAATGGGCCGACTTGCTGCGGCACCGCGAGGCCTTGCTGGGGCGGCATTTGCGGGAGCTGTTCGCCGAGGACGCTGAGCGGGGCACGCGCCTGACGGCGGAGGCTGCCGGCTGGTACCTCGATTACTCGAAGAACCGGATCACCGACGAGACCCTGCGGCTGCTCCTGAACTTAGGCCAGGCGCGCGGGCTGCAGACGCGCATCGAGGCAATGTTCAGCGGCGAGCGCATCAACAGCACCGAAAACCGCGCGGCTCTGCATACGGCCTTGCGAGCGCCGATCGATGAGCCGGTCGAGCTCGATTGCGTCGATGTGGTGGCCGACGTACACGCGGTGCTCAGGCAAATGGCCGTGTTCGCGGACGCAGTCCGCGCAGGCCAGTGGCTGGGTGCCACCGGACAGCCGATCCGTTGCGTCGTCAACATTGGCATCGGCGGTTCCGATCTCGGTCCCGTGATGGCCTGCGAGGCACTGCGCGGCCATGCGACGGAGGCGCTCGCAGTGCGCTTCGTGGCCAATGTCGACGGCGCGGATTTCCACGACAATCTCGCCGGCCTGGACCCGGCCAGCACGCTCTTCGTCATCTGCTCGAAGACGTTCACGACGCAGGAAACACTGGCGAATGCGCGGCTGGCCCGCAGTTGGTGCGTGGGTGCCCTCGGCGAGGCGGCGGTCGGGCGCCATTTCGTGGCGGTCTCGACCAACGCGTCGGAGGTGGCCAGCTTCGGCATCGACACCCAGCAGATGTTCGGTTTCTGGGACTTCGTTGGCGGTCGCTATTCGGTGTCGTCGGCGATCGGACTGTCGTTGATGCTGGCCATCGGTGTTCCGGCATTTCGCGACTTCCTGGCCGGCTTCAACGCCATGGACGAGCATTTCCGGGCGGCGCCCGCAGCGCGCAACCTGCCGACCCTGCTGGCGCTCCTCGGCATCTGGAACCAGCATTTCCTGGGCGCCACCACGCTCACGGTATTGCCGTACGCGCAACGCTTGAAGCGCTTCCCGGCATACCTGCAGCAACTGATCATGGAGAGCCTCGGCAAGCAGGTCACGCACGACGGCTGGCGCGTCAACTATGCGACGTCACCGGTGGTCTGGGGCGAGCCCGGAACCAACGGGCAGCATTCGTTCTATCAGCTACTGCACCAGGGAACCGCCCTGGTCGCCTGCGATTTCATCGGCTTCGTCGAAGCGCCGACGCAACATCGAGAGGCGCATTCGCTGCTGCAGGCGAACCTGATCGCACAGGCCCAGGCACTCGCCTTCGGCCGCCGCCCTGACGAAGTGCGCGCCGCCGGGATCAAGGAAGCGCTCGTCCCGCACCGCGTTTTCGAGGGCAACCGCCCGAGCAATATGCTGATTGCCGAGCGCCTGGATCCGCATAGTCTCGGTGCATTGATTGCGCTCTACGAGCACATGGTGCTGGTGCAGTCGGTAATTTTCGATATCAACGCCTTCGACCAATGGGGCGTGGAGCTGGGGAAGGTGCTGGCGCAGCAGGTCGCGACGGACTTGGCGGGCAACGGCGACACGCTTGCGCACGACAGCTCGACGAACGCGCTCATCCGGCGTTTCCGCGGCACCCGTGGGAGCCAGCCGTGAGCGTCATTGATCCACGCGCGGGCCAGCCGGCGAGCGCCGGCCCGCTGCTCGATGTCGCCGCCCTGCTCGACGCCTACGAGCGCGTGTTGCCCGATCCGCGCCTGCCCACGCAGGCGGTCGTATTCGGCACCTCGGGCCACCGTGGCAGTTCTTTCGACGGCAGCTTCAACGAGGCCCACGTTCTGGCGATCAGCCAGGCGATCTGCGACTGGCGGCGGACGCGGGGCATCGATGGCCCGCTCTTCCTTGGCATCGACACCCATGCGCTGTCGGAGCCCGCGTTCGCGACCGCGTTGCCGGTGTTCACGGCCAATGGCGTGGAAGTACGCATTGCGCGCAGCGGTGAGTTCACGCCGACGCCGGCATTGAGCCATGCCATCCTGGTGCACAACCGCGGGCGCAGCGAAGGGCTGGCCGATGGCGTGGTGCTGACGCCGTCGCATAATCCGCCGGAAAGCGGAGGCTACAAATACAATCTTACCCACGGCGGGCCTGCCGATGCGGAAGCCACGCGTGCAATCGAGCGCCATGCCAATGCGCTGCTGGCGGAGGGCTGCGCCGCCGTGCGGCGCATGCCGCTGGCACAGGCCATGCGCGCAGCCAACGTCCGCGAGCACGACTTCATTGGCACGTACGTCGCCGACCTGCCCAACGTCATTGACTTCGACATCATCCGTGGGTCTGGCTTGCGCCTCGGCGTCGACCCGCTCGGCGGCGCCGGCATTCACTACTGGCAACGCATCGCCAACGACCACCGGATCAATCTCGCGGTGGTCAACCCGACCATCGATCCCACTTTCGCGTTCATGACCCTCGACTGGGATGGGCGCATCCGCATGGACCCGTCCTCCGCCTTTGCGATGCAAGGCTTGATCGCGATCGCCAAGCAATTCGACGTGGCCTTTGCCTGCGACACCGATCATGACCGCCACGGCATTGTCGCGCCGAGTACGGGTCTGCTGCCGGCCAACCACTATCTCGCGGTCGCGATCGATTATCTCTTCTCGCAACGGCCGCAATGGTCCGCCGACAAGGCGATTGGCAAGACCCTGGTCAGCAGCAGCCTGATTGACCGCGTCGCGGCTTTGCATCAGCGCCGGCTGGTCGAAGTGCCGGTCGGCTTCAAATGGTTCGTGGATGGGCTGTTCGACGGCAGCCTCGGCTTTGCTGGCGAAGAGAGCGCGGGCGCCACGTTCGCCCGTCGCGATGGCAGCGCGTGGACCACCGACAAGGATGGCATCACCCTGGGGCTGCTCGCCGCCGAAATGACTGCGCGCGACGGACGCGACCCCGGCCAGCGCTATCTCGATCTCACCGCCAAGCTTGGCGCGCCGCTGACGACCCGTATCGACGCGCCCGCAGACGCCGAAAAGAAGGCGCGCCTGGCGCGTCTGCAGCCCGGGGACATCGCCACCCGCGAGCTCGCCGGCGAGCCGATCTCCGCCGTCCTCGACCGCGCCAGCGGCTTTCCCGCGCCGTTCGGCGGCATCAAGGTCACCGCCGAAAACGGCTGGTTCGCCGCCCGCCCGTCTGGCACCGAAGACATCTACAAGCTCTACGCCGAAAGCTTCATCGGCGAAGCGCACCTCGCGCGGATCGTGAGTGATGCGCAGGCGATGGTGGACGCGGCGCTGGCTGCGGGTGCGGGATAACGCATTGATCCCCTCTCCCATGCTTCAGGGGAGAGGGGCAGGGGAGAGGGCGCTTTTCGCACCTTGCACTTCCCAGGGCGCCCGCTCCCCCAACCCCTCTCCCCAAGAGCATGGGAGAGGGGAGCCACTCATCAATACGGCGACCACGCACGACGCGGGCGCAACGTGACCTACGTCTGGATTGCCTCGAGTACGAGTAGTCCCGCCACCACCAACACATCCACCCCGGCTTCGGGCTTTACCGCCGTCGCCGGTATCGTGGCGCCCGCGCGCCACGCCGCAAGTGCCTGGCGCTTGCCTTCGCCGTCGACCAGGAACAGCGCCGCGCGCGTGTGGCTGAGGCGCCGCGCACTCAACGAAATACGTTCCGGCGGCGGCTTGGGTGCGTTGAATACCGCGAGCGCCGCGGGTGATTCGGCGCTTTCAGACCAATCCTGGTCGGGGAAGAGGCTCGCTGTATGGCCGTCTTCGCCGAGGCCGAGCAGGACCAGGTCGAACGCCCCGATCGCGCTGATCTCCTGTGCATAAGCAAGCGCACCTTCGATCGGGCCGAGCTCGGCCGGGATCGGGTGGATGTTCGCGCGCGGGATCGCACTGTGATCGAGCCAGGCGGCGCCAGCCATGATGCTGTTGCGGTCCGGATGCAGCGGCGGCAGGCAGCGCTCGTCGCCGAACCAGATCTGCCAACGCTCCCAGTCGGCGCCGACCGTGGCAAGCTGGTGATAGATCGCGCGCGGCGTGCTGCCGCCGGCCAGCACCAGATGGAATTCGCCGCGTTGCGCGATTGCCGCAGCGGCCGCGTCGAGGATGCGCTGCACCGCCTCGTCGCACAGCGCGGTGGCGTCGGCGACGGCGAGGAAGCGCAGGTTGGCGACCGAGTGGTCATTGGGATTTGGGGCCATGGTCGTGGTTCCTGGTTCCTGGTTCCTGGTTGCTGATTGAAGAGCCGGCTGTCTGCTGGTGCCGTTGAGCGCGGATCCAGGAACCACGAACCATCAACCAGTTACCCGCTCGTCACCCGCCAGATCACATTACCGACATCATCGGCCACCAGCAGCGCTCCTTGTGCGTCGATGGCGACGCCGACCGGGCGGCCGTAGGCCTTGCCGCCTTCGCTCAGGAATCCGGTCAACACATCGACTGCGTCACCGTTGGCCTCGCCATTGGCAAAAGGAACGAAGATCACCCGATAGCCGCTCGCGGGATTTCGATTCCAGGAGCCGTGCTGGCCCACGAACATGCCGTGGCGCAGGGATGCAGGGAGGGCTTCGGAGCCCGACCATGCCAGGCCGAGCGAGGCGGTATGCGGCCCGAGTGCGTAGTCGGGAGCAATCGCCGTCGCGACCAGGTCTGGACGGGCTGGCTCGACGCGTGCGTCGATGTACTGCCCGTAGTAGCTGTAGGGCCAGCCGTAGAAGCCGCCTTCGCGTACTGAGGTCATGTAGTCGGGAACGAGATCGCTGCCGATTTCGTCGCGTTCGTTCACGGTGGTCCAGAGCATCCCGCTTACCGGGTCGAAGGCCAGGCCGTTTGGATTGCGCAAACCGGTCGCGAACAGCGATTTCTCGCCGCTCACCGGGTCGATCTTCCAGATCGCGGCGCGGCCCTCCTCCTCGGCCATGCCGTGCTCGGCGACATTGCTGTTGGACCCGACGGTGGCGAAGAGCACGCTGCCATCCGGGCTCGCGATCAGGCTCTTGGTCCAGTGGTGGTTGCGCGGGCCGCCGGGCAGGTCGGTCAGCGGCGTTGGCGCAACGCTGATCGACGTCGCGCCGTCGACGTAAGGGAAGGCCACGACACCATCGGTATTGGCGACGAAGAAGCGATCTCCGATCAGGGCCATGCCGAACGGGGAGTTGAGGTTGGCGATGAAGACGCTGCGGGTTTCGGCCACGCCATCCGCATCCGCATCACGCAGCAGCGTGATCCGGTTCGCGCTCGGCACGCCAGCGCCGGCACGCTTCATCGCTGCTGTCATGATCATGCCCTTGATGCCTTTCTCCGCCGCGGGCTTCGGCGGCGCGTTCGACTCGGCGACCAGCACGTCGCCGTTGGGCAACACATGCAGCCAGCGCGGATGATCGAGCCCGCTGGCAAACGCATTCACCTGGGTGCCGGCATGCGCGGTCGGCAGCTCACCTGCCGGCCAGCCCACCGCCTCGGCGATGCGTACCGTGGGGATCAGCGTGGGATTGGGCTCTGGCAATTGCGGGCTTGGTCCCATGCCGGCAGAGACCGGCAGCTTGGCAGTCTCGCCACAGGCGCCGAGGGTGATGGCAGCCACCGCGACCAGGGCGGCCAGCGACAGCAGGATCCAGCGTTTGCGACTCATTTGGGAACTCCAAGGGGGTAAAACCGGCTTTTGATCCACGTGGGTCCGGACCTTGTCCGGACGCTCTTAATTCTGTGCTCCGCGTGGGTCCGGACCTTGTCCGGACGCTCTTACTTTGTGCTCTGCGTGGGTCCGGACCTTGTCCGGGCGATCCTATTTTTTGCTCTGCGTGGGTCCGGACCTTGTCCGGACGCTCTTATTTTGGACGAAAAGCGTCCGGACAA
>JANPJV010000281.1:0-22729 GCA_031425695.1 Rhodanobacteraceae bacterium
GAGTCCGCGCACAGCGCAGACCCACCAAGGCACCGCCCCCAGACAGCCGCCCATCACGCCATCCGTTGTAGCATCCGCGCCATCTTGTCGCCGGCAATCGTGCATGAGCCAGTTCCAGTCGTGGTGGCGCGGCCTGCTCGCGTCCTGCCTGTTGTTCGCGAGCATCCCGGCCGCTGCGGTCATCAGCGGGCTGGTCATCGACGAGGCGACCAAGGCGCCGATTGCTGGCGCGCTGGTGCGCCTGCAGGCCACCGACGGCCCGACCGTCACCACCGACGCGAATGGCGCCTTTACGCTCAACGTCGAGCCCGCGAACGGTGCCAACGTCGGCGCGGCCGTGCCGTACAACCACGCCTCCAGCGTCAACTACGTCACCAACGCGGTGTTCGCAGTGAATGGGCAGACCGACGTCGTGATTCGCCTGCAACTACTGCCGGTGGCGCAGAACCCCAATTACAACCCGCCGAGTGCCACGCTCTGCGGCGCCTGCCATGACACCCATTTCGAGCAGTGGCAGGGCGCCCGTCACGCCGGCGCGGCCAGGAACGAATGGGTGCTGGATCTGTTTGCAGGTACCGGAACACCCGGCGGCAGCGCCGGCTACGTCTTCAAGAACACGCACGATCCGGGCGAGACCGGTTTCTGCGCGTCCTGTCACGCACCGATGCAGGATGTGTTCACGCCGGGCCAGCTCATGTACGACGCGATCTCGACCCAGGCCGGGCGCGATGGTGTCAGCTGCCTCGCCTGCCACCAGCAGGCACACGTGAATCCAGCCCGTATCAACGGCATCGCGCACGTCGACGGCAAGGTCAGCTATCGATTCCCGCTGGACCCCAACTACATCACCGGGCTGTACGTCTTCGGCAACCTGCCGGATGTCGAGAACGGCACCATGCGCAATACCTACAACACGCTGTTCGCGCAGTCGTTGATGTGCGCCGGCTGTCATCAGTATCACCGCCCCGACAATGGCGCGCCCGGCCAGAACACTTTCCTCGAGTGGCAGGCCTCGCCCTACGCACAGCCGGGCCCCGGCTTCCGCACTTGCCAGAACTGCCATATGCCCAACGAGGATGGCCCCGGCCCGATCGCGGCCACGGCGGGCTTCGACCGTCCCGCCACGCAGCGCCACAAGCATGACTTCGTCGGCTCCACGCCGGCAACGCTGAGCGGGGCGATCCTCCTGCGCGCCACCGCTTCGGAAAGTGCCGGCCAGTTGCTGGTGAACGCGCAGGTCGAAAACCGCGGTGCCGGGCATTCCTTCCCGACCGGCTTCTCCATCCGCAACGCCATCCTGGTGCTCGACGTGCGCGCCGACGGCCAGCTGCTGACGCAGACCGGCGGGCCGGTCGTGCCCTTCTATGGCAGCGACGATGTCCCCGGCAACCAGCCCGGCGATCTCGCCGGCCTCCCCGGGAAAGGCTTCGCCAAGGTGCTCGAGGGCCGCATCAACGACCAGGGTCCGGTCGTCCGGCCGGTCATCTTCATCGACGCCGAGCGCGCGAGCGAAGACACGGTGATCCCGTCCGGCGCCACCGACAGCTCGGTGTACTCATTCCAGCTCCCGGCGAACCTCCCTGTGGGAACAGAAATCACCGTCGAGGCGCGCCTGCTCTACCGCCGCGCCTTCCGCGCGCTGGCGGTCACCAAGGGCTGGACGCAGACGCCGAGTGGCGGCCCGATCGAGATCGAAGTGGCAAGGCAGGAGCTGACCCTGGCATCGGCGGGCAGCTCACCGACCGGCGTGCCCGGTCCAGGAAATCTGGCACTGGTGCTGCTGGCGCTGGGATTGTTCGGTCTGGGTGCGGTGCTGGTGCGTCGCCTTTAAGAGCGGTTTCGGTTGTCGGTTTCGGTTTCGGAAGACGCGGCAGACTCGCTCTTCCGAAACCGACAACCGAAACCGACACTCTGCTTTACTGCGCCGCCAGTTTCAAAAAGTCCTGACTGACTGAAAGCCGGATCGCGTCCAGCCGCACCCGTGCCTGGGGCAGGGCGGAGCGCAGGGCGTCGAGTTGGGTGGACATGGCCTCGATCTCGGATTCGCGCACGCTCGGGTTGACGCGACGCAATGCCCGCAGGCGCTCGTACTCGCCGCCGAGTTCGCGCTCGACGCGAAGCAAAGCGCTGGCGATCAGCGCCTGTGCCTGTTCCTTGGCGAGATCCTCGCAGGCCTTGGCCATCGGCGGCACCAGCGCGGTCAGGATTGGACGGAAGCGTGCGAGCTCGACGGGTTTGTCGTCGGAGCGCGCGATCACCGTGTTGACCGGCGCGTAGTCGCGCGGCGCGAGCTTGGAATCGACGCTGATGGTGATCGGCTGCGGCGGCAGGTAGCGCTCGACGTCGAGCTTGCGATCGGCGATGCACTCGAGCACGTAGATGCCGGTCACGAGCGCCGAGCGCGGCGGCAGCATGGTGTCGACCAGGAACGCCGCGTTGCCGGTTTCCGACCCGATCAGCAGCTCGATGGCGCCAGCCACCATCGGCTGGTCGAAGCGCAGCAATGGCAGGTCTTCGCGCGAGAGCGCGGTGTTGCGATCGAAGGTCGCGGTCAACACGCCCTCGCTCGGCCATGGAAAATCTTCGCTGGACAGATACTCGGGATCGAGGCGATGGGTGCGCAGGCCCATCTCTTCGGTCTCGATGCCGTATTGCTCGAACAGGCGCAGGACGAAGTCATCGTCGCTGCCGCGGTTGTCGCTCGCCAGCAGTGCCGAGCGCAGTTGTACGCCGCGATCGCCATAACGGGTTGCCAATTCGAGCAGGCGATCACGCCCCTCGGCGATCGCCCGGCTCAAGCTCGCATGGGCCTCCCGCGTCTCCTCGATCAGCGCTGCGAGCGGCGCACCGGCCGTGTCCTCGCCATCCGCATGCGCCAGCGCGAGCTCGATCACGCGCGGGCCGAAGCGCTTGTAGAGCTCGCGGCCATCGGCCGGGCTGACGCGCAAGGCATCGAGCGCCTGCACGTACCAGAGGCTCAAGGCCTCCTGCGCGGTGCCGGGCAGCACTGCATGGTGCAGGTGCACGTCACCGGTCTGGCCGATGCGGTCGAGGCGGCCGATGCGCTGTTCCAGGAGATCGGGATCCGCGGGCAGATCCCACAGCACCAGATGATGCGCAAACTGGAAGTTGCGGCCTTCCGATCCGATCTCCGAGCAAAGCAGCACGCGTGCGCCGTCTTCCTGCGCAAAATAGGCGGCGTTGCGATCACGCTGCGCCAGGCTCAGGCCCTCGTGGAAGCGACCCACGCGGGCGCCGCTCTTCAAGCGCAGCGCGGCTTCCAGCAGCTCGACCTTGGCGCGCGTGCGGCAGATCAGCAGCAGCTTGGCGGGGCTCAATTCCTCGATCAGCGCGACCAGCCATTCGAAACGCGGATCGCGGGTCATCGCCAGCACCGCCGGCGACACGGTCTGGGCAGCGGCCTCTTCGGTCACGGCCGTCTTGGTCAATGGCACGGGTGCTGCGCGCAGGCCGACATCCGTCTCGAACTCCTCCCGCAGCGCGGCCAGGTAGTCGGACTGATCGGTGTGCGGAAGATGCAAGGTGACGATGCTGGCGACGCGCTCGGGGAAGCCGCCAACGCTCACGCGGCGATTGCGGAACATCACCCGGCCGGTGCCGTGGCGATCGATGAGCGCACCCAGCAGGCGCTGGCGCACGTTGGGTGGCGCATCGCTGCTGATCAGCGGCAGCAGCTCGGCTTCGTCGGCGAGCACTTCGCGCAGGCTGGTGAGGTCGTCGCCGAGGATCAGCGATTCGCTGAGCAGGGCTTCGGCCAGTCCCGAAATGCGCGCAAAGCTCTGCGCGTCGCGCTCGAAATGGGCGAGATCGTTGTAGCGCGCCGGATCGAGCAGGCGCAGGCGCGCGAAGTGGCCGCTGCGCCCGAGCTGTTCGGGCGTCGCCGTGAGCAGCACCACGCTCGGCGTGCCGATTGCGAGCTGTTCCGCCAGCGCGTACTCGGGGCTGGTTTCTTCGGGCGACCAGGCCAGGTGATGGGCCTCGTCGATCACCATGAGGTCCCAGCGCGCCTCGACGATCTGCCGCGCCCGCTTCGGGTTCGCAGTCAGAAAGGCGAGATCGGTGAGGACGAACTGGTCGTCCTGGAACGGATTGGCGGCCTCGTCGGATTTCTCGATCGAGTCGGCACGGTCGGCGTCGTAGATCGCGAAGCGCAGGTTGAAGCGCCGCAACAATTCGACGAACCACTGGTACATCAGCGCCTCGGGCACCAGCACCAGCACGCGGCCGACACGCCCGGTCGCGATCATGCGCGCCAGGATCATGCCGGCTTCGATGGTCTTGCCGAGGCCCACTTCGTCGGCCAGCAGCACGCGCGGCTGCGGCTGCGCGAGCGCCGCCTCGACGACGGCGAGCTGATGGGGCAGCAAGGAGATGCGCGAGCCGGCAATGCCCCAGCTCGGTGCCGTCCGCGCCTCGGCGCGGCGCATCAGCGCCTCGCTGCGCAGCACGAAGCGAGCGTTGGTGTCGATCCGCCCGGCGGTCAGCCGCTCATCGGCAGCGCTGGCGGCCTGCACGTCATCGAGCTGCGGTTCGGCGATCCACTCGCCGCCGCTGCGATAGAACATCAGGCCGTCGCGATCTTGAGCCTCCTCGACGTTGTACATCTTGCCGTCGATGCTGATCTGGTCACCAACCCGAAACTCCGCGCGCGAGAGCGGTGCCGAGGACAGGGCGTAGCGGCGCAGCATGCCGGCCTTGGTGAACAGCAATTCGAGTGCACGTACGTCGACGCGCTTGATGGTGCCGAGGCCAAGCTCGGGCTCGGCGGTGGAA
The DNA here is from genome assembly GCA_031425695.1 of Rhodanobacteraceae bacterium. GTDB lineage: Bacteria > Pseudomonadota > Gammaproteobacteria > Xanthomonadales > SZUA-5 > JANPJV01. Next base: position 4,795 of record JANPJV010000281.1, read on the forward strand.
TACCAGCGCTGGCCGGGGGTCAAACGAAAGGTCATTGGGATTTGCGGCTGAGGGTGATCTGAGCCGGCAAGGATAGCCGCTGCGAGTTGACTAGGATGTCGAGTCGGGATTCGCGGGCTGCTGGTGCGGTTGCACTGCGTGGGTCCGGACCTTGTCCGGACGCTCTCACTCCAACTCAAAAGCGTCCGGACCAGGTCCGGACCCACGGATCATGGAGCGCCCGCTTCCTCGAGCGTGGTCACGCTCAGGATCACGCCGATGGCGGGGTGATCGAGATAATGCACCTCGCCATTCGCGGTCGCGATGCGCTTGGTGTTGAGCCGGAAGCGCTGCTGCGCCCCGCTGGCGGCGGTCTGCCGCAGCAGCACGTCCACATGCGCCTCGACCGCGCGCCCGAAGCGCAGGCTGATGTCGCCATCGAGCTCCGGCAGCTCCGAGGCGAGCAGACCGCGCTCGGCATTGCTGCCCGAAACGGTCTTGGTGCCACGCAGGCGCACGCTGCGCTCGCTCCCTTGCGGCTGCTGCCAGCCGACATGCACCAGGGAACGCGTCCGCGCATGCCGCGCCAACGCCGTGAAGGCGCCGCCGAGCTTGAGGCTCTCCGGCGGCAACATGGAGTAATCCGCGCTTCCGGACCCGAGCAGCATCCCGGCATAGCGCGGATCCGCGTCATCCGCCGCCAACGCAGCCGCATCCTCCGGGGTGCTGTAGGCAAACACGAGTACTTCCACCTGGATGCGCGCCGATTGCGCCAGCGCGCTCGTCGCGGCCAGCAGCAGCAACAGCGGGAACAGGAGACCGCCAAGAACCGAACGTTTGAGTGCTTTCATGCGCCGCAGTCTACCGTTTCCTGTTCAGACGTAGTCCGCACATCCATCCTGCGCTCACTTTGGCGGCGCCCCGAACAACGCCTCTGCGCGCTGAAACAAGACCCACGAGGTTGCGATGTACTTGTTCCCACCCAACGGCCGGTTGCCGCGGTGCGTGTGCGTGAAGCCCGCGGGCGCGATCAACACCGATCCGGTGCGTGGCACGATCTTGCGCTGCTGGTGGAAGAACTCGGTCTCGCCCTCGCGAAATCCGTCATTGAGATAGATCGACCACAACAGCACACGGTGCAAGGTCTCTCCATGCGTGTCGCCCGGCTTCGGATACAGCTCGCTGTGCCAATAGGGATAGCCGCCGACATTGGCGATGTATTTCTGGAGATTGATGGAGCCGGGACGGAACAGTTTCGTGATCAGGTTCTGGAGTTGCGGATCCGGCGTGGCCGCAATGGCGGCGGAATCGAGCGTGACGAGTTCACCTGGCTTCGTTGGATGCGGCGTGCGCAACGCGAGCGGGGCCAGCGCCAGAAACGGGTACTTTCGGATGTAGCGCATCAGCGCCCGCATCATGACCCCGTTCAGCAGGTTGACCACATCGCGCCATTGCGCGTGATCGTCGACGCACAGGTCCCAGCTGTCCTTCATGCTGGTGTCGACACCACTGCCGGTGCGCCCGCGAGTGGCTTTGCCGCTCGCCTCGAAACGCTTGATCAACCCTGCGCAGGTCGCAGCATCGAGCGCGTCTTCGGTCACTTCGATGAAATCGGTCATGAGAACTCCGCCGTAGCCAGGCGCGATTCGCTTCGCGGGAAGAGCGATTCTGCCTGCCTTTGCGTCAAGCTCCGCGGCGATGGCGCCGATCGGTATGGGACTTCCTCGTCGATGCGGCGATCTCTCAACCCAAGAACGTCAGCTTCCACCGTCACACCGATCGCACGCACCGCTGAGCAACTTGGGAGCACCGCCGAACACCTTCTCTTCTGCCGTTTCGATTCATCCGAGACCGGAATTCCAACCAGCGATTGGTGTGCGCGAACTTTCGGAGCTGACCAAGGCCCCAGCTGAATCCTCCGTGCCAGCAGCACTGCCGATGCACCGGCGATGAGCGACGCGGTTTGGCAGCTCCTGACGCCTGGGGACGAAGTCTGAACGTCTGCGAATGACCTGCGCCGCAGGCGTGATACGATGGCTTACTGAAGTAAGTCGGATGACGTCGATGTTCGTCACTGTTTCGGAAAAAGGTCAGGTTGTCATTCCGGCGAGTCTGCGCGCGCGATTGGGTATCTCGGCGGGAACGCGCCTGGAAGTCAGCGAGGAGAACGGCAACATTCTCATGCTCGTCGAGCCACAGCGGAAAACGGTGTCCGCCAGGGATTGCATCGGCATTGCCGGCTATACGGGTCCAATGCTCGAGCTTGTCGAGATGGACGCTGCGCGGTTCGCCACCAAGCCGTGATCTCCCTGGACACCAATGTACTGGTGCGCCTGGTGACGGGCGACGATCCAGTGCAAGCCGAACGCGTTGCTGCCCGGCTGGATGGCGGCGACGCCTATTTCGTCCCGCTCACGGTTGCACTGGAGCTCGAATGGGTACTTCGCGGTGCCTATCGACTGCCGGCCGAGCAGATCGTCGCCTCGTTCGAGGCGCTGTTGTCGATACGAAATCTGCGCTTTGCTGAGGAGCAGGCCTTGACACGTGCGCTCGCGCGTTGTCGGGCAGGATTTGATTTCGCGGACGCGCTGCATCTGGAAGCGTCCACGGGATGCAAGGCAATGCTGAGCTTCGACGCAAAGCTTCGGGCGCGCGCCCGGCGTGCAAACATGACCCCGACGGTTCTGGCTCCCTGACAGCGACAGTCGTCCACCGTCGGGAAGCGCCTTCGCTCCCGCTCTTCCACTGACGCACGACCGCATCGGTCGCGCCCTGGCTTTCAGCCGCGTCCGCCGCCCAGCATCCCCATCAACTCCTGCGCCATGCGCATCCGCTCTGGCGCGGTCTCCAGCGGTTGGCGGATCTTGAGGCGGTCCTGGCCTTCGAAGGCGTAGCGCTTGGGCTCGCGCTGGATCATGCGGATGACGGTGGCGGGGTCGACCTTGGTTTTCGGGGCGAAAATCACACGCCCACCCGTCGGGCCAAGCTCGAGCTTGCGGATGCCGATCAGTTGCGCACGCTGTTTCAGGCGGGCAACGGCAAAGAGGTTCTTGGCTGGCTCCGGCAGCAGGCCGAAGCGGTCGATCATCTCGACCTGCAGCTCGTCGAGATCGGGCTCGTCGTGGGCGCCGGAGATGCGCTTGTAGAGCATCAGGCGCGAGTGCACGTCGGGCATGTAGTCGTCCGGGATCAGCGCGGGCAGGCCGAGCTGGATGTCGATCGCGCGGTGCGCCTGGCCATCGGGATCGTCGGGCAGGCGGCCCTCTTTCAGTGCGCGCACGGCGCGTTCGAGCATCTCGGTGTAGAGCGAGAAGCCGACCGCCTCGATTTCACCGGACTGCCCTTCGCCGAGCAGCTCGCCGGCGCCACGAATTTCGAGATCGTGGGTCGACAGGGTGAAGCCGGCGCCCAATTCTTCCAGCGAGGCGAGCGCGTCAAGGCGCTTGACCGCGTCGGCGGTGATCGACTTGCGATCCGGGATGACCAGGTAGGCAAAGGCCCGGTGATGCGAGCGGCCGACGCGGCCGCGCAGCTGGTGCAGCTGCGACAGGCCGAAGCGATCGGCGCGGTTGATGATGATGGTGTTCGCGCTCGGGATGTCGATGCCGCTTTCGATGATGGTGGTGCACACCAGCACGTTGAAGCGCTGCCGGTAGAAATCGAGCATCACGCCTTCGAGCTCGCGTTCCGCCATCTGCCCGTGGGCGATACGCACGCGCGCCTGCGGAATCATTTCCTCGACCATGCGCGCGGTCTTTTCGATGGTGTCGACTTCGTTGTGCAGGAAGTACACCTGCCCGCCGCGGCCCAGCTCGCGCTCGAAGGCCTCACGCAGCGTCTGCGGATCCCATTGAGCAATAAAGGTTTTTACCGCCAGTCGATGCTGCGGCGGGGTGGCGATGATCGACAGGTCGCGCAGGCCGGTCAGCGCCATGTTCAGGGTGCGCGGGATCGGCGTGGCGGTGAGCGTGAGCAGGTCGACTTCGGCCCGCAGTTTCTTCAGCTGCTCCTTCTGACGTACACCGAAGCGCTGTTCCTCGTCGACGATGACCAGGCCCAGGCGCTTGAACTGGACGTCGTCGGACAGCAGCCGATGGGTGCCGACGATTACATCGATGCGACCCGCAGCCACTTCGACCAGCGCCGCCTTGATCTCCTTGGCAGTCTTGAAGCGCGACAACACCTCGACCTTGATCGGCCAGTCGGCCAGGCGGTCGGCAAAGTTGCGATGGTGCTGCTCGGCCAGCAAGGTCGTGGGTACCAGTACGGCCACCTGCTTGCCCGCCTGCGCAGCGACGAAGGCCGCCCGCAGCGCAACTTCGGTCTTGCCGAAGCCGACATCGCCGCAAACGACACGGTCCATCGGCTCCGCCTTTTCCAGGTCAGCGAGCACTGCCTCGATCGCGCTGAGCTGGTCAGGTGTTTCCTCGAACGGAAAACCGGCAGCGAACTGTTCGTACAGCCCACGATCGACCTCGATAGGCACGGCCACGCGCGCGCGCCGCTTGGCGTACAGCTCGAGCAGCTCGGCGGCGACATCGCGCACCTTTTCGGCCGCGCGCTTCTTGGCCTTTTCCCACGCATCGCTGTTGAGCGAATGCATGGGCGCGTGCTCGGGCGCACCGCCGGTATAGCGGCTGATGAGATCGAGCTGCGCGACCGGCACGTACAGCTTGTCGCCGCCGGCATATTCGATGGTGAGGAACTCGCCGGGCGCGCCGCTGAGCTCGAGCATGATCAGGCCGCGATAACGGCCGACGCCGTGGTCCGAATGCACCACCGGCGCACCTTCGGTGAGCTCGCCGAGATCGCGGATGATCGATTCCGGGTCGCGCTCGCTCTTGCGCCGCCGCCGCTCCTGGCGCGCGCGTTCGCCGTAGAGCTGGCGTTCGGTGAGGATGGTGAGGGCGGGATTGGTGAGCGCGAAACCATCCGACAGCGAAGCCACCGCAATCGCCCAGCGCTCGTCGCCGGCGCGGAAGGCTTCCCAGCTTTCGACGACCGTCGGCGGTGCATCGGAAGCGCTCAGCAGATCGCGCAAGGCCTCGCGACGACCCGGCGAGTCCGCAGCGAGCAGCACACGTCCCGGATATGCACGCAGAAAGGCTTTCAGCTCGGTCGCCGGCTCTTCGCCCTTGCGTGCGACCGGCAGCGCTGGCGCCGGCTGCGAGCCCGTGTCCTCGGCTTCCTCGTGCGGCCCGATCAGCACGCGCTCGCGCTTGTTGAGCTCGCCGCGCAGGTCCGCCGGCGGCAGGAACAGCTCGTTCGGCGGCAGTACCGGGCGCTCGAGATCGTGCGCGCGCTGGGAAAAGCGCTCGGTCGTCGCCGCGAAGAATTGATCCGCGGCCGCGAGCACGCTGTCTTCCAGCACCAGCAGGCTTTGCTGCGGGAGGTAGTCGAACAGCGTCGCGGTCGAATCGAAGAACAGTGGCAGGTAGTACTCGATGCCGGCCGGCGCGTTGCCGGACTTCAAGTCCTGGTACAGCGCAGAGCGCCGCACATCCAGGTCGAAGCGCTCGCGGATGGCCTCGCGGACACGCTTCTGGTCCGGCTCGTCGAACGGGAACTCACGCGCCGGCAGGAGCTCGATACGCTCGACCGTGCCTTGCGAGCGCTGGGTTTCCGGATCGAAGGCGCGCAGCGTATCGATCTCGTCATCCAGCAGCTCGATGCGAAAGGGCGTGGCCGACCCGGCCGGATAAAGATCGAGCAGGCTGCCGCGGATCGCGTAGTCGCCGGGCTCGAGCACCTGGGTCACGCGGCGATAGCCTGCCTGTTCCAGGCGCCGCGCTTCGGATTCCAGGTCCAGCCGATCGCCGCGCGCGAGCATCAGCACGCGATCGCCGATGTACTGGCGCGGCGGCAGCCGTTGCATCAGGGTGGAGATCGAGACCACCAGCACGCCACGCTTCGTGCTCGGCAGCCGGTACAGCGTCGCCACGCGCTGCGAGACGATGCCGGGGTGCGGCGCAAACAGGTCGTATGGCAGCGTCTCCCAGTCCGGGAAATGCAGCACCGGCACGCCCGGCTCGATCAGCGCGGAAAGATCGCTCTCGAGCGTATGCGCGCTCGCCGAATCGCGCGTCACCGCCACGATCAGCCGGCTGCTGCGGCGTGCCGTCTCGGTCAGCGCCAGCGCATGCGCCGCCCCATGGAGCGCACGCCAGCGCCGCCACAGATGGGGTGGGCGCGGCAGTGGCAGCGACAGCAACTCGGACATGAGCTCGTAGGGTGGTGGAGCGGGGCGCGCGAGGATAGCAGCGCGGGGTAGTGTGGCTCTGTGGAGAGCCTTGCGTTGCTTGTCGTAGGTCATGTTGACCGCGCAAGCGGTCTACTTGACGGCCTTACGAAACAGTCACACGCTCGCTATCGCGAGCAACATGACCTACGAAAGGCCACGCGCTCGCCGGCTCACGCAAAATTCTCCACGTAATACTGCAACTGCTTCATATCGCTCTGCTTTTGCGCCGGCGTCGCAAAGCTGGCTTCGATGCTGTTGCGGGCGAGCGTCACGGCGTGATCGAAGTTCAGGTCGAGAGCGGCGAAGCATTCGAGGAAGTTCTGGTTGAGGTAGCCGCCGAAATACGCCGGATCGTCGGAGTTGATGGTGGCGACGAGGCCAAGCTCGAGCAGCTCCTTCAAGTTGTGCGAACCGAGTCGGTCGAACACGCAGAGCTTGATGTTCGAGAGCGGACAGACTGTCAGCGGGATGCGCTCGGCGACCAGGCGCTTGACCAGCGCCGGATCCTTGACCGCCTGCACGCCGTGGTCGATGCGCTCGGCCTGCAGCAGGTCGAGCGCGCTCCAGATGTACTCCGGCGGGCCTTCCTCGCCGGCGTGGGCGACGATGTGCAGGCCGTGCTCGCGCGCGGCGGCGAAGACCCGCGCGAATTTCTCCGGGGGATGGCCGAGCTCGCTGGAATCCAGGCCCACGCCGATGATCTTGTCGCGGTGCGGCAAGGCCTGCTCGAGCGTGGCGAACGCCGCTTCTTCCGACAGATGGCGCAGGAAGCACAGGATCAGCCCGCTGCGAATGTTGAGCTCGGCCTGGGCGCGATGGCACGCACGCTCGAGGCCATCGATCACGGCCGCGAATGGCACGCCGCGGTCGGTATGCGTCTGCGGATCGAAGAACAGCTCCGCGTGCACGATGTTGTCTTCCCGCGCGCGCAGGAAATACGCCCAGGCCATGTCGAAGAAATCCTGCTCGGTGAGCAGCACGCTGGCGCCGGCGTAGTAGATGTCGAGGAAGCTCTGCAGATCGGTGAACGCGTACGCGGCGCGCAGCGATTCAACGTCCGGATAGTCGAGCTTCACGCCATTGCGCTCGGCGAGCGCGAAGATCAACTCGGGCTCCAGCGAACCCTCGATATGGATGTGCAGCTCCGCCTTGGGCATCCCGCGCAGGAAGTCGGGCAGGCGTTCTTTGGCGACGTTCATGGCGCGGATTCCGGCGAGGTCGAGCGGGCGATTCTGCCTCAGGAATCGCCACTCGGGAGGAAACGCCTCCGCGAGGCCCTTCGCAAAGACGCGCTCCTTGGCCTAGACGCAGGAACAGCGCCGCAACTCACTCTCGCTCCAGATGGGCCGACATGTCCCGAGGCTTAGGCCCAAATCGAATATACCTGCTTCTAAACGCCATGATTTGCCTCATCCTTCGCGGAGCAACCGCAGTCCTTTAACTAAACTCTTGGTATCCGACGAATCCTTAGATGGATTCCTATCGAACGCTGCCAGCCACCTATTTATCGCCTTTGACATCACGAATGCTTGGCCCTCGGGCGTCAAATCCGATAGATTAAGCTTTAGAGACTCAAGATTTTTTGCATCATTCAATTTGTGCGACCCGATCAAGCCTTCGGATAGTAGAAATGCAACTATGGTCCCGTAAAGCGCCATATTCCGCGCCCTCTGCTTGTCAGTCTCCTCTGCAGAGAAAACAACTCGACCCCCAGTCATAACCGACACCTTTGTATCCAGGATGGCGGGCATGTTCAAGTATAGAAAATCTCTCATTCTCAGTCTCGCCTGATCAGTTCTGACTTGCCTTCCGTCGGGATAATTGCACGCGTTTCCTTGTCGCGAATAAAAGTGCCTCCAATATCGCGTATTCGTTGCTCTTTGTCCATCTGAAAGACTTTTGGTGCAGTTTGACTAGTTGCCTCGTACGTTTTTGCTTTGCCATCTTGAATAACCGCGACATCAACTCGCCTCCGCTCATTGGTGACGGGGTCGCGAACGGACTTGCCATTGGAGTCACACAGATATCTCTCGGTTTGCACTCTGGCACCTGGGTTCGCCTTCGCCAAGTCGGCCGCTACGTCAGTTTGCCGTTTCGCCCCATCGGAGGCATTTGCCAACATCCTCGCAACTTTCGTACTGCCAGCCGGAACATATGGGGTGAGCATCGCTCCCCCGTCCAAGGCCGCGTCAGCCAGCCCCTCAGCGACCATGACGCTATTGCCGGTAACGGCACCAACCGCAGCTTTCCCCAGATCATAAACAACGTTCGCCGCGTCCCAAATCGTATCGACTGGAATTCGGCCGTCGGCATCGCGGTACCTGTACGGATTCCCCGCCGCATAGCCGTACCGATTGAAATTCCACGCCGTGCCCGGATCGACGCCCATCGGATCGGGACTCAAGAACCGCATGGCGATCGGGTCGTACAGGCGCTGCTGCATGTACGTGAGGCCGGTATTGCCGTCGGTGACGTGGCCGGCGTAGCCGGGGCCTTCGCGGTAGTGGCCGTCGTAGGGAGAACCGTAGGGGGCGAAGAGTTTGCGGCTGAGACGCTGGCCGGATTGACCGGTGATGAGGGTGGCTGACTGGCGGGTGTCGGGATGGTGATAGCGAACCGCGACGCTGGCGGTGGCCAGGTAGACCTCGCGCTCGGCGATCAGATCGCCGTCGAGATGGATGTAGTCGACGGCGACATTGCTGCGGCGGTCTTCGCTGTGCAGCAGTTGGCCGCCCTGGCTATAGACCTGAAAGTGGCGCGCTTGGTCGGTGGCGCGAATGGTGCCGACGCGGCGTCCGTGGGCGTCGTAGTCGTAGCGCTCGATGCCGGCCACGTTGACCAATCGGTGGGCGCGGTCGAAGGTGTATTGCTGATCGGGCGCGTAGCTGACGGTCCGGAAGCCGTCGAGCGCAGGCGTTGGTCGTCGCGGGAAAGTGGCCTCGAAGCCGTCGGCCAGTATCTGGTCGGGCGGCGCATCGATGAACCGCACGCGCGATCGGGCGTCGCCCTGTTCGTTGTACGTATAGGCATGGAAGGGTGCGCTGTTGAGCGTAACGCTAGTGAGGCGCTGCTGGCTGTTGTAGGCGTAGTCAACATTGGCCGAGTCGAAGGACACGATGCGCAGGTTATCCAGCGCGTCGTAGCGGAAGGTTTCGAGCCCGGCGATCTCGGGTAAGGTCTGGCTCCAGATCAGCCGGTTGAGCCCGTCGTAGCCCAGCGTTCGGTCTTCGAGATTCAGCGGTTGCGTCGTGCTGGCGTCGTCAATGCTGGTGAGGTTGCCATTGGCGTCGTAGACGAACGACTGATCCATAAACGCGCCCGCGGTTCGCCGCAGCGGCAGTTGGCGCAGGTTCTGCGTGGTGGCGTGGGGAATGCCGTTGGCGTAGTCGAAGATACGCACCGCGCCGTTGGCGTGACGGGAGACACCCGTCACGTGGCTGCCGGCCCGGCGTGGCCGCCCGCGCGCATCCGGATCAAAGTTGACGGTCTGGCCACTCGGATAGGTCACCGACTCTCGATGTCCGAGCACGTTGTAGCCGTGCGCGAGACTGAAGAGGCGGGTGTCGTAGCTGAGTTGTTCAGTTTCCAGCAGTCGGCGTTTGTTGTAGCTGTAGGTCCAGGTGTTGCTGCCGATCCCGGTGTCGCTGTTGTTAGTAGCCGTTTCCAGCGCGCCATCGCTGAAGTAGCTGTAGCCAAGATCGTTGGTGCCGTTCGGATGATTGATGGCCGTCAGACGGCGCATTGCGTCGAAAGTGTGCAGCGAGCGCTCGTTGACTGGCACTGCGGCACGGTCGCACACCAGGCTGGTCAGGTTCTGGCCGATCGCGGTCCAGGCGATGTCGTTGACGCTGTCGTAGTCAATGACGGTGACGCCAGTTTCGGGCTCGATCGTCTTACACAGGCGATGATTACTGTCGTAAACGAACTGCCGATCCAACTGCTGCGCTTGCGGCGGGCCAACCGTCGGTGTGTAAGTGCCACTGCGGCGAATCAGCGTGGGCTTACCGAAGACATCTCGCGTGATCTCGGTAGTCTGCTGCTCCGGTCGGCCAAGCGCGGCCACGATGCGCCGTGGCCAGCCTTGTGATGGCTGGTCGTAAGCCTGGAAGTCGGTCTGCGTAACGACGCTGCGGGCGTCAGTGAAAAGTTGCCGCAGCGCACCGCTGGGATAGGTCGTGCTGGTGAATAGAGCACCGGACTCTGAATCGGTGCGGGTGCCGGAAACTCGATCGAGCGCATCGTAGAAAGTTTCGACACCGTCGTTGAGATCGGTGAGCACAGCGATGCTGGCGCTCGGGTAGCTGACGAATACCTCCCGATTGCGGTGGTCGAAGCGGCGGCGGACGAAAGTCGCGCCAGTGTTGGGCTCGGTGCTGGTTTCGCGCGTCAGGATCGGACGCCAGCGCGCGTCGTACCAGGTGTGCTTGATCAAGGCGCCTGTAATCTCAGTGCGCTTCCACAACCCGGACGGAATGCCGAACTCCGCGGTCGCCGGGGTCGTTGGAGCAGTGGTGATGACGGTCGAGGTCCAGTCCTCTGTGTCCCCATCCGGATAGTCGATCAGCGAAACGCGATCGCGCGCGTCGTACTGATAGTTGGTGGTGTGGCCGACGGCGTCGGTGACGGTGCGCAGATTGCCGTAGTTGTCGACCGTCGCGGTTGTGGTCGGGCCAGTGGGCAGTTGAATGGCCGTGGCAACGCCCCGATCATAGTTGGCCAGCGTGAAAGCGCGATCGAGCGCGTCCTTCATCTCGTGCAAGTTACCGTCGCTGGGGTGCCAGACCATGCTGCGATCGGTGCGCCCGAACTCGGTGACCGTCAGCGGACGCGCGTTGAACGGATCGAAGCTTTTGTCAGTGACCTGGATGCCGTTGACGCTGTGAATGTCTCGCTGGGCCAAAACCCAGATATCGAAATCGTCGTGGTAGCTGACAGTTTCGTTTTTGCTGAATGCCGGCGTTCCGTTGCTCCACTTGGTCTCCGTCAAGGGCCGAGCGAAAACATCGAAACTGTTCACGACGCGAGTGAAACTGATTCCCTGTTGGCTGATAGCGGACTGGTTCGAAGGCCGCAGTTTGTGCTGCAGCGGGTCGATGGTCATCTGCAGGCTTTGGCCGGCTTGGTCGGGAAACGGCCCCACCGCCGTTGTCAAGTAGCCGTGGTCGGTTGACCGCATGGCTTGCGTCGCGCCCGGCGGCTTCGTTCGCTCGCCCAGCAACTGTCCTTCATTGATCCCGTAGCGCACGCCAAAGTCATTCTCGATGGCGCTGCCGTCGGGCTCGGTGACAGTCACGGTCTTGCGCTCCGGGCAGCCCTCGCATGGGATCGTTGCCGTGATCTGCTCGTAGGCGTATGCCCACGTATCGGTGGCGATCGAGGGGTGCGAGAAGCGCTTCTCGAGCAGCGTCCAGTTGTCGAAGTAGTTCGGACGCAGCAATGTTTGGTAGTTGCCGTTGTCCTCGGACTGACAGAAAAAATCGCCCTGCTGCAGGTTGCGGTAGTGGCGCAGGAAGCGGAAAGTGAAGCGCCCTTCGAGCTTTGAGGGATGCGTCATGGTCAAAACGTAGGGCGCGGGCGAGTCGTCAATCGCCGGCTCTTGGCAGACGGCGTTGGGATTCGGTTCCAACTGGCTCGGGTTCGAAATCGGCGAGCCGGTGAAGGTGTACAACCACTTCGAGGTGTCGGGCAGGGTCACCTCGGTGAGCGTGCCCTCGATATACCCTGGAGCGGCAGGACCATAGTCATAGCTGATGGATCGCGCTGGCGTGCCGGCAACGTTAATGGCTAAGACTCGATCATTGACGTAGGTGATGCTGATTGAGCGACCATCGTTGCTACTGATGCTGGTCAGGCGCCGACCCTCGTAGCCAAAGTTCACCCAATTGCCAAACTGATCTTCCATGCGCGTCGCCATCAGGAAGATTTTTGCGGCGATTGACCGGCGGTTGTGGTCCCAGACCCATTGGCCCAACGAAGTGCAGCCAATCCTTTTGAATCTGGGTCGTTGGCAGGCTGATCATGTGGTCGAAGGTGTACTTCACGCCGTTGGGCGCAATGCCGATAAAGCCTTGACCGGAAAATCCGTCGCCGGGGTTGTTCAAAGTGCTTTTGCAGCGAAAACGCATCAGGCCTTTGGTGATCCACGGGTGAGCCACTCCGCCGGTGATGGCCGGAAAGGCGTTTTCGTCCACCAGTATCTCTTCAGAACCGGCGCCCGGGAGGTAGACGTGTGTGCCGTGCCAAATGTCTTCGACGGCAAAGTTGGGGTTGTCGACCACCGGCGGCTCGGTGGTGGAGCAGCGCTGATCGGTTCCCGGCGAAAACGAAGTACCGACGCGCCAACCGCGGCTTTCGGTAAACACGCCAGACAAATGCGGAACATCCCACACCCAGTTGGCAAACCCCGGCCGGTCACGCATGCCGCGGCGATCTTCGATGATGAGCTTGCGGCGCACCTCCACTGGGAGTGCGCTATTGCCTGGCACCGAAATATCGACGACCGAAAAAGACGTTGCGCCGTTGTACAAGCTGATCTCATCGCCAAACATATTGCCTTCGAGTGGCGCAACGGCGCTGGCGGCCTTGATGCGCTTGCCGAACTCTTGGTAGGGCTCCAAATAGGCGGGCGAGCCGAGCAGCGCTTCAGCGCTTGGCGGGTCGGGTGGTTGCGCAGACGCAGATGAGCCGAGAATCCCGATCAAGCAAACAGCGCTATTAAAAGCATTCATTGGCAGATTCACTGACGAAGGCGATGAGGGGATGGGCTGACAATAGTGGCTTCGCGGAGGTTGCAGGAATCATCGCCGCAACGTCTATCAGTAAAATTCCGAAACTGATGTAGGAAAATTCCCATGGCGATTCGACCCCCACGCAGCCCCTCCACATACCACCGAGCCATGCCGCATGCGCTAGTCTTTGTCCATGAACGACCCCAGTTTCGAGTTGAACGGAAAGCGCGTTGCGCTGGCGGGCACCGAGCCCACGCAGTCCTTGCTGCGCTGGCTGCGAACGCGGCGGCTGACCGGCACCAAGGAAGGCTGCGCCGATGGTGATTGTGGCGCGTGCACAGTCGCGCTGATCGAGCCAGGCGCCGACGGTAAAGCGCATTTCCAGTCGGTCAACAGCTGTCTGCTGCCGATGGGCGCGGTGACCGGCCGGCGCGTGCTCACAGTCGAGGCACTGGCCGACGGCGAGGATTTGCATCCGGTGCAGAGCGCGCTGGTCGAGTGCGCGGGCTCGCAGTGCGGGTACTGCACGCCGGGTTTCGTCATGAGCCTATTTGTTGGGTACTACAGCCCCAAGCTCGATGACCACACGACCGAAGGCAATCTCTGCCGCTGTACGGGCTATCGGCCGATCCGCGAGGCGACCGGGCATCTGGATGACGCGGCGCGCCCGCCGGATCGCTTTTCCGCCTTGCTGGACGCGCCCACGGACACGGCTGGCCGCAGCGAGCTCGCAAGCTTCTTTTCGCCGGAAACGGTCGCCGCGGCACTCGCGTTGAAAGCGCAGCATCCGGGCGCTGCCTGGATTGCGGGCGCCACCGACCTGGGTGTCAACCTGAGCCATGGGCAGACCGTCGCCATTGCCTTCATCGCGCTCGACCGCATTGCCAGCCTGCAGCAACTCGACATCGCGGGCGACGGCGTGCGCGTCGGCGCGGGCGTGTCGCTGAGCCGGCTGGAAAGCGAGCTGGCGGGAATCTTTCCGGCGCTCGACGCCATGCTGCCCTGGTTCGCCGCACGCCAGGTGCGCAACCGTGCGACCTTTGGCGGCAACCTCGGCAGTGCCTCGCCCATCGGCGATCTCTTGCCGGTCCTGCTGGCGCTCGACGCCCGCATCGAGCTGGTCGGACCTGCCGGCACCCGCCACGTGGACGCCGATGAATTCTTCGTCAGCTATCGCAAGACCGTGCGCTCCGCTGACGAGCTGGTCCAGGCGGTGCACCTGCCACGGCACCAGGATCCAGCGACTGTCCACCTGCAGGCGAGCTACAAGGTCGCCAAGCGCCAGACCGACGACATCAGCATCGTCGCCGCCGTGTTCGCGCTCGATGTCGATAACGCCAACGTGGTGCGCCGAGCGCGCCTCGCCTATGGCGGCGTCGCTGCGATTCCGGTGCGTGCCAAGGCCACCGAAGCCTTCCTGGTCGGTGGCCGGCTTGACCCGGATCGAGTCGCTGCAGCCGTCCGCATGCTCGAAGCGGAGTTCACGCCTTTGAGCGACCATCGCTCCGGCGCGGAATATCGACGCGCGCTGTGTGGCGGAATGTTTGCGAAGTTCGTCGCGGAGCACTGTTCGTGAGCGGTCTGGATGCTGCGCGCCAGCCGATGGCCACTCGCGAAGAAGCGTCCGCGCACAGCGCAGACCCACGACAGCAGGCCCCGAAAATCACGCGCCACGAGAGCGCCATTGGCCACGTCACCGGCCGCGCGCGCTACACCGATGAGTTGCGCGAGCCGCATGGCCAGCAGAGCCTCTGGCCCGTGCAGGCTCCGCATGCACATGCGCGCATTCTCAGCCTCGACGCGGGCGCCGCGCTGGCCATGCCCGGCGTGCTCGCCGTGCTCACTGCAGCGGATGTCCCAGGCGAAAATGACACTGGACCGATCATCCATGACGAACCGCTGATCCCGGCTGATACGGTGATGTTTTACGGCCAGGCGGTGGCCTGGGTCGTCGCAGAAACCGAAGATCAGGCCGCGGCCGCGGCCAAGGCGGTGCGCGTCGAGTACGAGCCGCTCACGCCGGTCCTCAGCGTGGACGACGCGATTGCCGCGCAGGCGTTTCACCTGCTGCCCGTGTATGTCGCCCGCGGCGACGCCGAGCACGCACTCAGCGCCGCGCCGCTGCGCCTGGAAGGCGAGCTCGAGATCGGTGGCCAGGATCATTTCTACCTGGAAACCCAGGCCAGCTGGGTCGAGCTCGACGCCGACGGCCTGGTGCAGATCGTGTCATCGACGCAGCACCCGACCGAAACCCAGATCATCGTCGCGCGCATTCTTGGAATTCCGGCCAACCGCGTGGTGTGCCGCTCCCTGCGCATGGGCGGCGGCTTCGGTGGCAAGGAAACCCAGGCCAATCCCTATGCGGCCATCGCCGCAGTGGCGACCTGGCGGACCGGCCGGCCGACCCGCATCAAGCTCGCGCGCGGGCTCGACATGCAGCTCACCGGCAAGCGCCATCCCTTCTTCGCGTACTTTGAGGTCGGCTTCGACAAGAGCGGATTGCTGCAGGCCTTGCGCGTCGACCTGTATGCCGACGGCGGCTGGAGCGTCGACCTGTCGCCGCCGGTGCTGATGCGCGCGATGGTGCATGTCGACAATGCCTATTTCATTCCGCACGTCGATATCAGCGGGCTGATCTGCAAGACCAACCTGGTCTCGAATACGGCTTTCCGCGGCTTCGGCGGGCCGCAGGGCATGCTGGTCGGCGAAGAGATCATCGATCGCGTCGCGCGTCACCTGAAACTGCCGGTCGATCAAGTGCGCGAGCGCAATTTCTATCGCGCCGACCAGTCCCCCGACCGCAACACCACTCACTACGGTCAACCGGTGGTCGACAACCACATCGAGTTGCTGTGGGCGCAGTTGAAGGCCAGCAGCGATTACGACGCGCGGCGCGCGGGCGTCGATGCGTTCAACGCGGCGCACCCGATGCGCAAGCGCGGGCTGGCGATCACGCCGGTCAAGTTCGGCATCTCCTTCAACAAGACCGAGTACAACCAAGCCGGCGCGCTGGTGCACCTCTACACCGATGGCAGCGTGCAGCTGAACCACGGTGGCACGGAGATGGGGCAGGGCCTGCACACCAAGATGCTGCTGGTGGCGGCGCGCGTGCTCGGGATGCCGGTGGAGCGGATCCAGGTCATGGCCACCAGTACCGACAAGGTGCCTAACACCTCGGCAACTGCGGCCAGTTCGGGCTCAGACCTCAACGGCCAGGCGGTCAAGGCGGCCTGCGAAATCCTGCGTGCGCGGCTGGTGCCGGTCGCTGCCAAGCTGCTCGGCGGCGTCGAACATGAGGTGCTGTTCGAGGACGGCGAAATTTACCTGAGCTCACGACCGGACGAGCGTGTCTCCTATGGCGCCGTGGCCTGCGCCGCGCACAGCGCACGCGTGAGCCTGTCCGCCACCGGCTACTACCGCACACCGGGATTGAGCTGGGATCCGAAGATCGGCCGCGGCCATCCGTTCTACTACTTCGCGTACGGTGCCGCGGTCAGCGAGGTCGAGGTCTGCGGCTACACCGGCGTGCACCGATTGCTGCGCGTCGACCTGCTGCACGACGTCGGTGAGTCGCTCGCGCCCGGAATCGACCGCGGCCAGATCGAGGGCGGCTTCGTGCAGGGTCTTGGCTGGCTGACTTGCGAAGAGCTGCGCTGGAGTGCCACCGGCAAGTTGCTGACCGACGCGCCCAGCACCTACAAGATCCCGACCCTGGGTGAAGTCCCGGAAGACTTCCGGGTCGAGTTGTTCAAGCGCCCGCGCGCGCCGAGCACGGATGTGATCCTCGGCAGCAAGGGTGTTGGCGAGCCGCCACTCATGCTCGCCTTGAGCGTGCGCGAAGCCATCCGCGACGCGGTGGCCGCCTTTGGCGACGTCGATAGCGTGCCCTTGCGCTCGCCGGCCACGCCCGAAGCCATCCATGAGGCGATCATGCGAGTGAAAGCCACTGGTGGAGTCCCGACGCTTGGATGAGCGGCTGTTTTCCCGTTTTGCGAGCTTGCTCGGCGAGGAGCCGGTGGTGCTCGCCAGCGTGCTGGAGACGCGTGGCGCGACGCCGCGCAAAGGCGGCAGCCGCATGCTCATCACCGCCCATGGCAGCGAGTTCAGCATCGGCGGCGGGCTGGCCGAAGCGCACGTGATCGAGGCGGCGCACGCGCTGCTCGCCGCGGCGCGTGGCAATCAGCCGTTTCCGCGCTCACGCTTCTCGCCGGCGCCCTCGCGCTGGCGTGTGCGCAGCGGAGAGCGCCGCCCACACAGTGCCGATCTCGATATCGACCTGACCGGTCGCCCCGGCGCCGCGGGCATCTGCGGCGGCAGCATGCACATCCACCTGCGCCTCTACCAGGGCGCCGGCGAGCGCCAGCAGATCCGCCAGATTGCCGCTGGGCTCAGTGCGGGACAGGTGGTCCCGTTCACCGTCATCGACGAAGAACCCGGTGTCGTAGAAACGCTGCGACCCGACCCGCGCCTGCTGATTCTCGGTGGCGGCCATTGTGGTCGCGCGCTTTACGACCTGGCGCTGCACCTCGATTTCGACCTGTGGGTCCAGGACGTGCGCGGAGCCTGCTTCGCCGAGGATGCCTATTCGCAAGCGACGCGCATCTGCGCACCGGTCACCGAGCTCGCAGGCGCTTTTGCCAGCGCGCGGCCGGTTTACGCCGTGCTGCTCAATCGCGAGTACACGGCTGATGTCGAGGCCCTCGCTTTCCTGTCAGGACGCGAGCTCAAGTTCCTGGGAATGATGGGCAGCGCCAAGCGCATCGCCGAGGTGCTGGCGGCGGTTCCGGATCAAAGCAAGCTGGTGGCACCCGTCGGCATCGACATCGGCGCCGAAACCCCGCATGAGATCGCCGTCAGCATCCTGGCGCAGCTGATCAAGCTGCGCAGCGAGAAGTGATTTGGAGTTGGGCCCTTTTCTGCTCCCCTCTCCCATGCTTCTGGGGAGAGGGGTCGGGGGAGAGGGCGCCTTGTTTGAAGCGCCCTCTCC
>JANPJV010000282.1:0-2009 GCA_031425695.1 Rhodanobacteraceae bacterium
GGCGTGCTTCCTTCCGCATTCGCCGTTGGCTCCGCCGCCGGGTTCTGGCGTCCGCGACCGCGGTTGCGCGGTGGCTTGGGCGGCGCCGTGGTGTCAGCCGCGCCACTCGCTTCGGCAGGCGCCGTGGATCGTCGAGTTGTACTTGGGAGCTCTTGGCTTGGGTCCGGTGCGCTCGCGGCGGTGTCGGAGGACGCATGCTTGCTCACGAATCCAACCGGCGCAGCGCTGTCCGGCCGCCGGCCGTGACCGCTGCTGCCGCCACCACTGCTGCTGCGACCACCACCGCCGCCACTGCTCGGACGCGAGCTGCCAGTGCGCGAGCCGCCTGAGCCGGGGCGCGAACTGCCGCTGCGCGAACCCGGGCGGCCGCGATCATCGGGGCGACGCGGCCGGTACATGCGCAACGGGGCGACATCGGCGAGGATGTCCGAACTGATGGCTTCGACCGGGATGCGCTGGCCGATGTAGGCCTCGATGTCCGGCAGGCCGATCGCATAGCGCTCGCAGGCAAAGCTGATGGCGTCGCCGCTGGCGTCGAAGCGCGCGGTGCGGCCGATGCGGTGGACGTAGTCCTCCGAGTCGTGCGGCAAGTCGAAGTTGAAAACGTGGCTGACGTCCGGGATATGCAGCCCCCGCGCGGCGACGTCGGTAGCCACCAGGATCGCCACCTCGCCGCGCTGGAAGCGGCCGAGCAGCTGCTGGCGCTTGGCCTGCGGCACATCGCCCGACAGGATCGCGGCCGGGAAGCCGTGCTTCTCCAGGCGCTCGTGCACTTGTTCGGCGGCGAACTTGGTGTTGACGAAGACGATCGAGCGAGTCGGATCCATGCGCGCGAGCAAGCCGAGCAGCAGCGGCAATTTCTCGTCGCTGGCCGGGAAGAACACCCGCTGGACAACGCGCGCCGTGGTCACCGATTCGGTTTCCACCTTGAGCGTCTTCGGATTGTTCATGTGCTCGTAGGCGAGCTCGAGCACGCGGAAGGACAGCGTGGCCGAGAACAGCAGGCCCTGGCGCTCGCCCGGGGGCGGCATCTTGCGCAGCAGGAAGCGGATGTCCTTGATGAAGCCGAGATCGAACATGCGATCGGCCTCGTCGAGCACGACCACCTCGACCGACCGCAAGCTGAACACGTGTTGCTTGAAGTAATCGATGAGCCGGCCCGGCGTGCCGATCAGCACGTCGACGCCTTCGGCGAATTGGGCGCGCTGCTTGTCGTAGTCGATGCCGCCATAGACGAGGCCGATGCGCAGCCCGGTCGGGCCGGCCATGATCAGGGCGTCCTTGTGGATCTGGATCGCGAGCTCCCGTGTTGGCGCGAGAATCACGGCGCGCGGGTCTTCGATGCGTCGATCGTTGCGCGCCGGACGCGTCAGCAGGCGCTGCATCACGGTCACCAGGAAGGCAGCGGTCTTGCCAGTGCCGGTCTGCGCCTGTCCGGCGACATCCTGGGCTTGCAGCGTTTCGGGGAGGGTCAGGGCCTGGATCGGCGTCAGGCGTTGAAAGCCGGAGTCGCGGAGGCCTTGGGTCAGGCTCGGGTGGAGGCCGAAGCTGTCAAAATCGAGGTCGGTCAGTATGCGGTCAGTCATCTCGGGGCTTGAACTTGAAGTGATGAGCCAGGTAGCACGTCAATGCGTGGAACCAGGGCTCGCTGTCCGCGCGCTGCGTATCATCCTCCCGCGCGCGCAGGAAATCCATTTCCAACAACATCTTGTGTCTGTCCTCCCGCGCAGCTACCAGGGGTTGTTAACATCCTCACGCGGGTTGAAAACCTGTGCTGGCGGTACCACACTTGCCATCATCAGGTGGGGTAGATTGCTGCAGCGGGATTTCCTCGCTGTCAAGAATCGCGCCCAACACCGCGCGAGTTTATCCCATTCGACCCTGCAACGCTGGAGCCCCCCTACTGTGAGCGAATCCATCCCGCAACTCACCGCCACCGATTTCGACGCCTCCGTGCTCAAATCCGACGTGCCGGTGCTGGTCGATTTCTGGGCCGAATGGTGCGAGCC
>JANPJV010000283.1:0-49089 GCA_031425695.1 Rhodanobacteraceae bacterium
CCTTGTGGCTCAATCGATTCCTTTTGCGTCTTTTGCGTCTTTTGCGCCTTCTTGCGTCCATTCTCTTGATCTTGATTTTCGTCCCCAAGGAACAGCGTCCATGACCCCAACGACTAACCGCCAATACAAGCTCGCGCAGCGCCCAACCGGGATGGTGAAGCGGGAAGATTTCGAGTTTTCGCAGGGAGCCGTGCCGGAGCTGGCCGAGGGTCAGTTGCTGGTCAAGGTCGAGTTCATTTCGCTGGACCCGGCGATGCGCGGGTGGATGAACGATGCGAAGTCGTACATTCCGCCGGTCGGTATCGGCGAGGTGATGCGTGCGGGCGGCGCGGGCAAGGTGGTGGCCTCGCGGCATCCGGGCTTCAATGTGGGCGACGAGGTTGTCGGCATTTTTGGGGTGCAGGATTACGCGATCTCTGATGGCAAGGGCGTGACCAAGGTCGACACGCGCATCGCGCCGCTGTCGGCCTATCTCGGCGTACTCGGCATGCCGGGCATGACCGCTTACTTCGGCCTCTACACCGTCGGCGAGTACAAGGAAGGCGATACGGTCGTCGTCTCGGGCGCGGCAGGAGCAGTGGGCTCCGTCGTCGGCCAGCTCGCCAAGATCAAGGGCAGTCGCGTCGTGGGCATCGCCGGTGGTGCGGAAAAATGCCGGCATGTGGTCGAGGATCTCGGCTTCGACGCGTGCATCGACTACAGGTCGGAGAACGTCAAGGACGAGCTGCGCAAGCACCTGCCGAAGGGCGTGGATCTCTACTTCGACAATGTCGGCGGCGACATCCTGGATACCGTGCTCACCCAGATCCGCATGCACGCGCGTATCGTGATCTGCGGCGCGATCTCCCAGTACAACAACACCGCGCCGGTCAAAGGGCCTAGCAACTATCTCTCGCTGCTGGTCAACCGCGGCACCATGCGCGGCATGGTCGTGTTCGACCACGTGCGCCGCTATGGTGAGGCCGTCGCCGAAATGGCCGGCTGGATTGCGCAAGGCCAGCTCAAGTACCGCGAGGAAGTGGTCGACGACCTGGAAAAATTTCCGGAGACGCTGCTGATGCTGTTCAAGGGCGAGAACACGGGGAAGTTGTTGATCCGGAACGGGTGAACGGCGCCGGCGCAACCGTGCGCTTTCTTCGCTCATGTTGCCCGCCCCAGCGGGCGACGTTGCGCTTTCTTAGGTCATGTTGCCCGCCCCAGCGGGCGACGTTGCGCTTTCGTAGGTCGTGTTGCCCGCGCCAGCGGGCCGACGTTGCGCTTTCGTAGGTCATGTTGCCCGCGTCAGCGGGCTACTTGACGACATTCGAAGCGTGTCAGGTAGTCCGCTGTCGCGGACAACATGCCCTACGCACAAACTCACCTTCCATTGAGGCGGCATCTCGCAAAGTGCGCATGCACACTGCGCAGCGAGGAGTTGGTCATGGCACGCCCTATCTGGAGCGGTACGCTCTCATTCGGATTGTTGAATGTCCCGGTGTCGCTGATGTCGGGGGAGCGCAAGACCGATCTCTCGTTTCGGCTGCTCGATGCGCGCGACAACTCGCCGATCCGCTATGAAAAGGTCAATGCCGATACCGGCGACGAGGTGCCGTGGAAGGACATCGTCAAGGCCTACGAATACGACAAAGGCAGCTACGTTGTGCTCGAACCGGAAGACATCAAGTCGGCCGCTTCCGACAGCCGCGAGACGGTCGAGGTGGAAGCCTTCGTCGATGCCAACTCGATCGGCCCGGCATTCTATGAAAAGCCCTATGTGCTGGTGCCCGGAAAGAAAGCCGAGAAAGGCTACGTGCTCTTGCGAGAGACGCTGAAGACCACCGGCAAGATCGGCATCGCGCGAGTGGTCATCCGCACCCGTGAATACCTGTCGGCGGTCATGCCGCATGGCGATGCGTTGTTGCTGATTCTGCTGCGCTACCCGCAAGAAATCGTCGACGCCTCTGAGTACAAGGTCCCCGACCGCGAGCCGAGCGAGTACCGCATCCAGCCAAAAGAGCTGGAGATGGCGCAGCAGTTGATCGAGTCGATGGCAGGCGAATGGACACCCGGCGACTATCGCGATGAGTTCCGCGAGCGCCTGACCACGGTTATCCAGAACAAGATGAAAGCCAAGGGCTTGACGGCGGTGGTCGAGGACGACGGCCCGGCGGTCGCCGAAGACCTCACCACCAACGTAGTCGACTTCATGGCACTGCTCCAGCAGAGCCTGGCCAAGAACGCACGCACTCCGGCCAAGGGAACGGCCGCCATCGAGCAAGCGGTGCAGAAGCCGGAACCGAAAAAGTCCACCAAGCGCGCGGCGGCTGAGGCAACGCCGAAGAATGCGTCGCGAGGGAAATAAAAAGCGAAAAGCAGATTTGTCCGCAGATATACGCCGACTTCCGCAGCTTAGGAGCACTGACTGGAATCTACTCCAGGCTCTTTAATCTGCGGAAATCTACGTAATCTGCGGATAAAACGCTCTGCTCTTATGACTCCTACAGCAAGCTTGCATTCCCGTGCGTGACCAGCACGCGTGAACCCTCGCGGATGCCCTGGAGCTCGAGTTGTTCGATGACGTAGTGGCGGCCGTCGTCCATGCGCACGAAGATCTCGAAGACGTCGGCGTTCTCCGGGCTCTGCTGCAGGCGGCCGCTGACGGCATCGACCACCGCGTCGGCAACACCGACAACACCGTTAGCGCGTGGCCGCTCGAAATCGCCATCGACGATGGTCGCGATCGAAGCGCCACTGCGCCGGCCTTCCCCAAAGCTCACACGATCAATGCTCTCGACTGTGCCGCAGCCCACGCACTGTTCGGCAAACGCGAAGCTCTGGGCGCTAGCCCGTTCAGCTTCAGTGTCGGCAAAGAGACCTAACCCGCCGGCACAGCCGCCGGCGCCGAACGCGGCAATGGCGATGACTGCAAAAATGGCGTGGTTCATCTCGGGCTCCTGCGGAATGCGTGGATGGTTGCAGGACACTGAGCAAGGCCTGGGCCAACCTATCGCACCCACGCGGTCGCGTTCAGCCAGCTGAAGGGTTTCGGTCGGGAAGCGCTGAGGTTACCGAGATTCAATAACTTGGCGAAGCGCACGGCGCGCAGGGTTTGCCGTCGCGTTGACCCGCAGGGATCTGCCAGGCGGCCGCTTCCAGAACGGCGGCTGTACGCCCCACGCAGTCTGCATGCCCGGGCCCTGGCGCGCGTGCACAATGACAGTCGCCGAGCAGGCTGCGAGTATCTTGTTTCCAAATCGCGGACACGTCGGATATGAGCGATCCGTACGACACAGACGCAGACGACTCGCTGGCGAACCTCCCGCCACCAACAGCGGTCGCGGTGGTGGCTTTCGACGAGCAGGATTACCAGGTGCTGCCGCGCCTGTTCTCGCTGCTCGAGCCGGCACTGCCCGTCGCAACCGTCCTCGAGCGCATGCAGCTCATGCGCGCGGAGGGTTGGCGCTGTATCGGCGCGCAGGCCGAGGGCAACATGGTCGCAATGGCCGGCTACTCGCGTCGCGTGCACCTGTTCTCAGGACCGGCCCTATATGTCGAGAACGTGGTCGTCCTGCCGACCTGGCGCACCCATGGTCTCGGGCAGGCGCTCATGCAATGGATCGAAGCCCACGCGCGGGAGACCGGCTGCACCAAGATCACCTTGGATGCTTACGCGGTCAACCTCGGCGCCCAGGCCTTCTACCAACGCCTGGGGTACGACCCGCGCGGGGTGCATTTCGTCAAGGATCTGGCGTGACCCCATTGGAGTACGGCGCTCTGCGCCGCACTCAAAATCAAACCACCCGCCTTACTTCAGCTTGTCCGCAAAGCGCTTCTTGAACTTGGCGACCTTCGGGGCGATGACCAGGCTGCAATAGGGTTGTTCGCCGTTGAGCTCAAAGTACTGCTGATGGTAGTTCTCCGCGGGGAAGAACTTGGTCAGGGGGAGCACTTCGGTGACGATCGGGTTGCGCCACTCGCCACCGGTCTTGGTGCGTTCGATCGAGGCAGCGATCGCGTTCTTTTCGTCATCGTTGCGATAGAAGGCGGCCGAGCGGTATTGCGGGCCCACGTCGTTGCCCTGGCGGTTGGGTGTCGTCGGGTCGTGGATGGTGAAGAACACATCCAGGATGGTGTCCAAGCTCACGATCTTTGGATCGTAATGGATCTCGACCACCTCGACATGGCCGGTGCGGCCGGCCGTCACCTGCTTGTAGTCGGGATTGTCGACGTGGCCGCCAGCGTAGCCGGACACCGCGCCGCTGACGCCGCGCAATTCCTCGTAGACGGCTTCGAGGCACCAGAAGCAACCGCCGCCGAGCACGATCGATGATGGGCTCGCGGTGGACGGGGTCGGGCTATGCGCGGTTGCAGCAGTCGAGGTCATGGCGGTCACGGCTATCAAGGTCGCACAAAGGCGGGAAAGGAAAGCAATCATTGCGGGCTTCCGGTTGGGTACGCAGTCGTTGACCGCGTCGCGTGGGGAAGTCTTTCGCAGTCCCGCCGTGGGCCGCGTGAATGCGTGGCTTCGGTTCAGGCTTCCCGCGGCGTTGTTACATCGACGTGACCTGCTCGCACCGGCCACACTTACATGCCGAAGTTGCCGGGACCACAATAGCCAACGTGTTCGGGAGTTCTCAATGAAGATGTCTGTGCGTGGGTGCGTGTGGCCGCTGCTGTTGTCCGCGGCGGTCGCACAAGCGGTCCCCCTGCCCCGGGTCCACCCCAGTTCACCCTGGTACCAGCGTGTCGACCAGCCAGGCACGCAACTGCATCCCAACTCGGCCAGCATGATCGCGACGTGGAACGGGATTTCGCCGGGCGGTTTCGGGTTCGGGCGCATGCAGATCGATTTCGGCTTCATGGTCCTGTACGCGCCCGCGGGCACCGAGACCGCAAACATCATCGAGATCCCGAGCAGCAGCCCCGACGATGACTACTACCTGCCCGACTGCGAACCACTCAATACGCCGGTGCCGCTGCCGATCGGCGGCGCCATCGAAGCGCAGGCCGGCTACACCTGCCCGAACATTGGCGCCAATGCCGAGGACTGCCACTTGCTGGTGGTCCAGGGCCAGCAGTTGTTCGAGGTCTATCGCGCCAACCGCGTCGGGAACACGCTGGAAGCCCAATGCCTGGCCGTGTGGCGCATGGACGCGCTGTATCCGCCGACCGGGCGCGGCGAGCATTGCACCAGCGCCGATGCCGCCGGCTTTCCGATCGCCCCCTTGCTGTTCAACGCCGACGAGGTCGCTGCCGCGCTCGCGGTGCCCGGCGGCGACGGTGACATCGGCCACGCGATCCGCTTCATCCTGCCGAATGCACGCATGGCCAACGACCCGAGCCTCGGCGGTGTCGGCGGACGCCTGTACGTGCGCCCGGCCACCCACGCGGGCAGCCCGCAGGGACCTGTCGGCAGCGTCCCCTACGGCGTGCGCCTGCGCCTGCGCGGTGATTTTCCGATGACCGGCTACAGCTTGGCCGCACAGGTCATCCTGCGCACCATGCAGCGCTACGGCATCGTGCTCTCCGACGGCGGCAACATCGCGCTCACTGCCGAAAACGATCGCTTCACCACCGCCAAATGGGCGGATCTTGGCATCGGCTCGCGCGTCTTCGACCAGACGGTGGGCGCCGAGGACGTGCTCGCCGACGATTTCCAGGTCATCGACACCGGCCCGCGCATTGGCGAAACCTTCAACTGCGTGCGCAGCCAGCCGCAGTTGGATGGGGTGTTTGCGAACGGGTTCGAGTGAGTGGCCGTGGATGGCTCCCCTCTCCCATGCTCTTGGGGAGAGGGGCTGGGGGAGGGTGCTTTTTTTGCCTCCTTGCAATAGCAAAGCGCCCTCTCCCCTGGCCCCTCTCCCCAAGAGCGTGGGAGAGGGGAGCGAAGCCGCTCACTGTACATCCATACAGTCAATGCTAGGCTAGCAGCCTGTCGGACTTTCATCTTGAGTGCGCCGAAAGTCCTTTTGGCTCGTGGCTTCGATTGAACCTGGAGGTGGATCTTGAAGTGTTCGGTTCGATTTGGGGTTCCTGCTCGCCAAAAGGCCTTCCGGCCCTTCGGGTTGAGCGTGTGGACGGCGTCTGCTGCGTTGCGACGCTTGCCAATGGAAGAGCCATTGGCTGCCCGCCGCGCCTTGCATCCATCCGCCCACACGCTCAACGCATCTCAAGCTGAAAGCCCGACAGGCTGCTAGGTCCTGGATGGGCCCTCATGTCTGCGTACGCCGAACTGCATTGTTTGAGCAATTTCAGCTTCCAGCGTGGTGCTTCGACCGCGCAGGAGCTGTTCGAGCGTGCGCGCAAGCTCGGTTATCGAGCGCTGGCGATTACCGATGAGTGCACGCTCGCCGGGATCGTGCGGGCGCATGAGGCGGCACAGGCGACTGGCCTTGCACTGATCGTCGGTTCCGAGTTCCGCCTCGTGTGCGGGATCAAGCTGGTGCTGCTGGCGACCGACCACGGCGGCTACAGCGCGATCTGCGGCTTCATCACCCGTGCCCGACGGGCGGCGGAGAAAGGCGAGTACCAGATCGGACGTGTCGATTTCCCAGGCCTCGTGCCCGGCGTGGTGGCCTTGTGGATCCCGGACGAAGCGGTCGTCACCGCCAATACGCTCGCCGATGCCAGCTGGTTCAAGAGCCGTTTTCCTGGACGCAGTTGGATTGCCGTCGAGCTGCACCAGGGCCCGGGCGATGCGGCGCGCCTCGCCGGCCTGCGTGACCTCTCCTTTGCCAGCGGCCTGCCGATGGTCGCCTGCGGCGATGTGCACATGCACGAGCGCGCGCGCCGTCCGCTGCACGATGTGCTGACTGCGGTGCGCCACCACTGCAGCGTGCGCGAAGCCGGCTATCGACTGCTCGGCAATGGCGAACGCCACCTGCGCACGCCAGGCGCCATCGAGCGGCTGTACCCGGCCAACCTCATCGAGGAAAGCCTGCACATCAGCGAGCTGTGCACCTTCTCGCTCAACCACCTGCGCTACGAATACCCGAAGGAGCTGGTGCCGCACGCGCGCACGGCGAGCGACTACCTGCGCGAGCTCACCGAGCACGGCATTCGCGAACGCTGGCCTGCCGGGGTAAGCCCCGCGGTGCGCGCGCAGTTGGAATACGAGCTGGCGCTGATCGCCGAGCTCAAGTACGAATCCTATTTCCTGACCGTACACGACATCGTGCGCTTCGCGCGCTCGCGCGACATCCTTTGCCAGGGGCGCGGCTCGGCGGCCAATTCGGCAGTCTGCTATGCGCTGCGCATCACCGAGGTCGACCCCGCGCGCGGCAACCTGCTGTTCGAACGCTTCATCTCGCGCGAGCGCAACGAGCCGCCCGATATCGACGTCGACTTCGAGCACGAACGCCGCGAAGAGGTCATCCAGTACATCTATTCCAAGTACGGCCGCGAGCGCGCTGCGCTCGCCGCGACGGTGATCAGCTATCGCGCCAAGAGCGCCATCCGCGACGTCGGCAAGGCGCTTGGCCTGGCGCTCGACCAGGTCGACCAGATCGCCAGCTCGCTGGCTTGGTGGGACGGCTTCTCGGCCATCGAGGACCGCCTCGTCGAGCGCGGTTTCGATCCCGCCAGCCCACAGATCCGCAAGCTGATGAAACTGGTTTCGCAGGTGCTCGGTTTCCCGCGCCATCTCTCCCAGCACGTCGGCGGCTTCGTGATCTCCGAGCGTCCGTTGAGTGAGCTGGTCCCGGTCGAAAACGCCGCCATGCCGGACCGCACCATCATCCAGTGGGACAAGGATGACCTCGACACGCTCGGCCTGCTCAAGGTCGATTGCCTCGCGCTCGGGATGCTGAGCTGCATCCGGCGGTGCTTTGACTTGATCGAGGCGTGGGAAACTCGGGAAGCGAATGCTCAGGTAGTCCGGGTAAGCCAAAGGCGCACCCGGGAAGAATCTTGCGAACCTGCCCCGGGTGCGCTGCGCTTACCCGGAATACAGAAGCTCACGCTTGCCTCCATTCCGGCTGAAGACCCGGCCACCTACGCCATGCTCAAGGCGGGCGACAGCGTCGGCGTCTTCCAGGTCGAATCGCGGGCGCAGATGGCGATGTTGCCGCGGCTCAAGCCGGAAAATTTCTACGACCTGGTGGTGCAGGTCGCGATCGTGCGGCCGGGTCCGATCCAGGGAAAGATGGTGCATCCCTACCTGCGCCGCCGGCAGGGGCTGGAACCGGTGAGCTATCCATCGGAAGACCTGCGGCGCGTGTTCGAACGCACGCTCGGCGTGCCGATCTTCCAGGAACAGGTCATGCAGCTCGCCATCGTCGCTGCCGGCTTCACGCCGGGCGAAGCCGACCAGCTGCGGCGCTCAATGGCGGCATGGAAGCGCCGCGGCGGCATGGAGCATTACCGCAAGCGGATCATCGATGGCATGAGCGAGCGCGGCTACGAGATCGCCTTCGCCGAGCAGGTGTTCGAGCAGATCAAAGGCTTCGGCTCCTATGGTTTTCCGGAGTCGCATGCCGCCAGCTTCGCCTTGCTGGTGTATGCCTCGGCATGGCTCAAATGCCATCACCCGGCGGCCTTCGCGTGCGCCCTGCTGAATGCGCAGCCGCTCGGTTTCTACTCGGTCGACCAGATCGTCCAGGACGCCCGTCGCCATGGGATCGCCGTGCGGCCAGTGGATGTGCGCTTCAGTGAGTGGGACGCGCGGCTGGAGAGTGAGGCTTTTGTGGGTCCGGACCTTGTCCGGACGCTTTTCGGTGAGCCCAGGCAAAAGCGTTCGGACAAGGTCCGAACCCACGAAAGCGAGAAGCAAAAGCAACCCACAATCCGCCTCGGCCTGCGCGAAATCCGCGGCCTCAAGGAGGCGGCGGCGGTGCGCCTCGTCGAAGCGCGCGCGCAGCGGCCGTTCACCGATGTGCAGGAGCTGGCCGAGCGCGCGCTGCTCGATCGCGGCAGCCTGGAGACGCTTGGCCGCGCCGGCGCGCTCATTGGTCTCGCCGGACACCGCCACCGCGCACAATGGGCAGTGACCGGCGTGATGCGCCATCCGGACCTGTTCGCGGGTGCGCGCGTCGACGAAGAGAAGGTGGTGCTGCGGCCCCCAAGCCCAAGCGAGAATGTGCTCGCTGATTACGCCAGCGTCGGCCTCACGCTCGGCACGCATCCGCTGAAATTGTTGCGTCCGCAGCTGCGTGCGCGGTGCTACCGGACACTGGCCGAGGCGCAGAACCACGCCAACGGCACACCGGTGCGCGTGGCCGGATTGATCAGCCTGCGCCAGCGTCCGGGCACCGCCTCGGGCGTGACCTTCGTCACCCTCGAGGACGAGAGTGGCTGGCTCAACCTGATCGTCTGGCGCGACCTCGCCGAACGCCAGCGCCGCGTATTGCTGGAATCGCAGCTGGTCGGCGTGCATGGCGAATTGCAGAAGGCCGACGGCGTTACCCACGTGCTGGCGCGACGCCTGGAAAACCTCACCAGCCTGCTCGGCGGCCTCGACGCGCGCTCGCGGGATTTCCACTGAGTTTTTGTAGCCCGGGTTAGCCGCAGGCGCACCCGGGAGTGGATCCGGACTCGTGTCCGGACCCACCCTTGACCTGCTGCCTTACCAGCCGCGATAACCACGGTGACCGCGCCAGCCGTGGTGGTGACTGCGGTGACCACGGTAGTGGCTGCGGTAATAACCACGGTGACCGCGATAGCCATAGTCGTCGTGCGACAGGATCAGCGCAGTTGCACCGATCGCGAGCGCCACGCCGAGCGCGGCGTTGTTGCTACCGCGGCGGTGATAGCGACGGTCGTAATGACGATCGTAGCTGCGGTCGTAGTGGCGACTGTCGTAGCGATCACCGTAATCGCGGCTCGAATACGAGCGGTCATACCCGCCATCGTAGTACTGCTGGGCCGAGGCGAAGGGTGACGCGAGCAGCGCCGCGAAACCGACAACCAGGGCGGAAATAAACTGCTTCATCGAACGCATCGTGTGTCTCCCCGACGGCACCGAACGTCCCGTCTTCGAGGCATAGATTGCAGTTCCCAATCTGAACAGATGGATCAAAACAGCTGAACAAAGCCCTGCAGGAACCGGCTCATTCAGTTTCGAGCGGTTCTGGGGCAGGGCCGTTCATACGCAGCGAACTGCTAGCTGGTTACCCTGCGCTCCATGCTCAGAAAATTTCTCGCGGCCGCCTTTGCAGCCTCCCTGATGTGTGCGCCCCTGCAGCCCCTCGAGGCACGAACCATCTATCGCTGCGTGCAGGACGGCAGCGTCAGTCTCGCCAGCGCACCCGAGCCCGGCTCGAAGTGCACCGCGCGCGAGCTCGATGATCGCGCCGCATTGGTGCCGAATCTATGGGGCATCAATGGGACCCAGAAGGGCGCGCTCTACCAACGCGAGCAGGACGGGCGGCTTGTCTACAGCACGCGCGAGCTGCCCGGTTCGACGCGCGTGCTTGCCTTCACGGTGACGCCGCCACATGACTCGACCGTCCACGTCGGCCTAGGGTCGATTGGGCGTGCGCGCATCGATCAGTATCCGCAGCTCTTCAGCAAGGCCGCCCGCGTCAACAAGCTCGACGACGCTTTCCTGCGCGCCATTGCGCATGCAGAAAGCGCCTTCGCGGCGGACGCACTGTCGCCCAAGGGCGCGCAAGGCATCATGCAACTGATGCCCGAGACCGCGAAGGAATACGCGGTCAAGGATCCCTACTCCGCTGCCGAATCCATTGCCGCTGGCGCGCGTCACCTGCGTGTACTGCTACGCCTCTATGACGGCGACCGCACGCTCACCGCAGCCGCCTACAACGCCGGCCAGGGCGCCGTCGCCCGCTACGGCGGCGTGCCGCCGTATGCCGAAACGCAGAAGTACGTGGCGAAGGTGGAAGCGCTGTACGCGCTTTACTCAGCGGCGTTGTAGGTCATGTTGCCCGAGAAGCGGGCTACTTGACAGCTCGCACCGAAGAAAAGCGTCAAGTAGCCCGCTCCGCGAGCAACATGACCTACAAAGCCTACGATTACTCGAACCCATCCCGCAGCAAGGGTGCGGCGAAGGCCGCAGCGACGAACGCGCGTGCCTGCACATACTGAGCTTCGCCGAGCTGATGCCCGCCCGTAGCGGCACGCACGAAGCTCGTGGGGACCGCGGCGGCCAGCAATGCGTCGTAGAGACGCTGGCTCTGGGGCCACGGCACCACCGGGTCATTGGTGGCATGGCCGATCCACACCGGCGGATCCGTCGCATCCACATGCAGCACCGGATTGGCGAGGTTGGCCTGGGCGACGCATTGCGGCCACGGTGCGGCCGGGTTGTCGATGTTCGCGCGGATGGCGCCCATGCCCTGCGCGCCGCAACCGATGAGTAGAGCATGTGAGGTATTCGGTGCGTCCCAGCCGGCACCGGGAAAACCCGCCTGGCTCGCATCTGGCCCCATGCGCAGGATATCGGTCGGGCCATAGCCGTCGACGATCACCTGGACTGCGCTCGACGTGCCGACGTGGTCGCCGACCGTGCCTTCAAGCGCAATATTGCCGGTCGACAGTCCAGCGACCGCTGCGAGGTGTGATCCGGCCGACCCGCCCCAGAGCCCGAAACGATTCGGATCGAAGCCATAGACAGCCGCGTTGGCACGCAGGAAGCGCACTGCCGCCTTGACGTCGTGCACCGCTGCCGGAAAGATCACCGCACTCATGCCGCCGTAAAGGTTGGCATCGGTGCTGTTCACCAGCCGGTAGTTGATGCTCGCGATCGCATAGCCCTGATTGAGCAAGGGCAACATCCCCGCCTGGACGACATCCTTGTTCCCACTGCTCCAGCCGCCGCCATGGACGAAGATCACCAGCGGCCGATTGCTCGTCGGAGTAGCCGGCAGATAGATATCCAGCCGCAGCGGCGCATTGTTGACGCGCGCGTACTCGATGTTCGCGTGCGTTGGTGCCTGCGCCCAAGCCATGCTCGCGCAGAACATGCAGAACGCGAACACGCACGCGCTGCCGATACCGGCGCGAAACATTTCAGCAAAATGAAGCATGGGTCGATCCGACATTTGGCTTTCCTGGAAGCGTAAACCAGTTTCGGTGGCATGGCTTGGTCGACGCCACGGAAAGGAAACGCACTCGCGACCGTATTTTTCTCACTCTCGGTACGTTGTATTGGTTCCTGGCCCCTTGATTTTCGTGGGAGCGGCCACGGCCGCTCCCACGACGAGCGAATGCCGCTCAGGATGACCGATTGGGGTCGGTCAACGGTTCTGACAGCTCACGCGGGGCGCGGACCTGGGTGGCGTGGAGGGCGCTGGGTTGGCGTTCGAGCATGCGGTGGACGCGTGGGGGTTCGGGGCCACGGTGGAGGCTGCGCAAGCGTTCGGGGATGAGGGCGTCGTCGTGGGTGAGGCGGTTGTTGTGGCGCAGGTAGTCGAGCCAGGTCGGCGTTTCGTAGCGTTCGATCCAGACGCGCGGGTCGGCCAGGTCACGCAGCAGGCGCCAGCTGCGAGCGCCATCGCGGCGGCGGATGCGGCGACGCTCGTTCATGGCGGCGAGGAAGTCGACGATGTCGTCCTCGTCGATCAGGAACTCGATGGTGATGACGACTGGCCCGGTGCGCAGGTCGACGTCGATGGCGGTGGCTGGTGCGTTCCAGTTGCGTAGCGGGTCGAGGTTGAGCTCTTCTGACTGGGCCAGCGGCAGCCAGTATCCGAGCAGCGCGCAGACGGACATCAAGATCGCCGCTGCCATCAGCGCGGAGCCCACCTCGTAGCGCGATGCCAGCGCGCCCCACAGCCAGCTGCCACCGGCAATGCCGCCGAAAGCTGCCATCTGGTACAGCGAGAGCGCCCGGGCCACCACCCAGCGCGGGGCCGACAGTTGCACGGCGACGTTGAATGTCGAGAG
Source organism: Rhodanobacteraceae bacterium (assembly GCA_031425695.1). Lineage (GTDB taxonomy): Bacteria > Pseudomonadota > Gammaproteobacteria > Xanthomonadales > SZUA-5 > JANPJV01. Next base: position 12,823 of record JANPJV010000283.1, read on the forward strand.
CGCGAGCACCCAGCCGGCGCCACAGACCGTGAGTGCCACCATGGTGGTGATGAGATGGTCGCTGGTCGCCGCCACGGAGGCGGCAAGCGCGAAGCTCGCGCAGGCGATGCGCACGATGGTCTCGGTCGCGAGCGTCCGCCGCAAGCGTGCGCTGCCGACCGCGCCGAGCACGGCACCGAGCCCGAAAGCGCCGAGCAGCAAGCCATAGGTGAGCGGCCCGCCTGCAATCCGGAACTTGGCCAGGAGTGGCATCAGCGCCATGACCGCACTGGCCGCAATGCCGAAGACGAACGCGCGCAGGAGCACGGTGCGAATCGCGGGAGACATGGCCACGTAGCGGATACCGATCGCCATCGCGCTGCCGAGCGTTTCCGGCGGCAGCAGCTTCGGTACGATCTGCGGGCGCCAGCGCCAGAGCACGATGATCAAGGCCACGTAGCTCAGGGCGTTGACCGCGAACGCGGCCGCGACGCCGGCGGCGGCAACGATCAGGCCGCCGATGGCCGGGCCTACGCTCCGCGCAATGTTGAAGCCCATGCTGTTGAGCGCGACCGCACTGGCGAGCTCACGCCGCGGCACCATGTCGCCGACCGCTGCCTGCCAGGCCGGCCCGTTGAAAGCAGCGCCGCAGCCGATCAAGAAGGTGAACAGCAGCAGCAACCAGGGCGTGATCAGCTGCGCCCACGCGCACAGTGCGAGCAGAACGGCGACCGTCAGCATGAACATCTGCGCGCCCAGCATCACCCGGCGCCGATCGAGGTTGTCGGCCATCGCTCCTGCAACCAGCGACAGCAGCATCACCGGCAGCGCCACCGATGCCTGCACCAGCGCGACGAAGTCAGCCGACTGCGCGATCGAGAGCATCAGCCAGGACGCGCCGACCGACTGGATCAGGCCACCCAGGTTAGAGAGCGTGCTCGCCAGCCAGATCGAGCGGAACATCGGGTGGCGAAACGGCGACAGCGCCGTGACCGGCTGCGTCCCGTCCGGCTCAGCCTGCTCGCTGCGCATGCTTCCAGGTCGATGAATACATCAGCCGAGTCTGAACGACGTCGGGTGTCTCGTGAATGAAGCGGCTTACCGGGGGCTCCTTGAAACGCAGGTCACTTTGCGCCCGCGTTGCGCCCCGGATTGCGTAACCAAGGATCGGGCGCTACGTGACACGGCCACGCGTGATGTCACGTAGCGACCGAAAGCGTTTGCGTCCTGGTCAACGGATCGCGGTCGCAACGTGACCTACGTCATCTCCCGGGATGGCGCTTCTTGGCAACGAAGGTCACGATGCGCCGCCCTCACCCTGGATAGCGGTGCAGCAGACTCGGCCTCGGTCACTGTCGCGGGCGCACACTTGCGCGCCGCCGCGCGCGCGTCGACTCATAGTTGCTGCGCACGAGATAGCTGCTGCCGGCGCAGACCCGGCCAGCCGTCCACACGGCGGCGAGCAGGCCACCGCCCAGCAGCACGAAGATTACGGTGACCATCGTCGCCGGATGCCGGGTCTCCATCTCGAACAGGGCGAAGGTGAAGGTCCACACCACGGCGAGCACGAGCACCATCGAAAGCATCGCGAACACGCGCGTGCCCAACGGGAACCACGCGTCTTCGCCGCATTCGGCGCAGTGGTAATTCGGGCGTCCTTTGGAGGGCACCGATTGCCACACCGAGATGCGCGGCAGGCGCACGCCGCAGTGGGGACAAGGCAGTTCGAATCGGGGCATGCGGCAAACCTGCACGGGCGTCTTGCGGCGGTGGGTCGCGGCGGCAACCGCGGGTCCGGACACGAGTCCGGACGAATACCCTATAGAACGGAAAAGCGCGCGCAACAGGTCCATGCCATACGAAACATGTTCGTTGCTCAGTCCTTCGCCTCCAGTGCCCGCAGCCGTCGCCCGAGATCGTCGAGCTCGCCACGCAAACGCTGGTTGTCCTGGGCCAGCGCCTGGATGGCCGCGAGCGCGACGCCGTCGGCGTCGACCGTGCTGATGTGGCGATCGTCGCCACCAAGCCCGAACGCAGCACGGAAATCTTCCGCCATCGGGCCGAGATGCTCGCCTTCTGCCGAGCCGGTGTAGTGCCAGCGCAGCAGCGGCAAGGACAGCACGCCTTGCAGCACCTGGCTTACATCAACCGCAGCGAAACCCTGCTTCAGGCTACGCGATGACGAGTTGGTCCAGGTGCCGCCGTTGCTCAGGAAGGCGCCGGTAGAGGTGTCGATGAGGTGGTCGGGATGATTGTTCGGCACATTGCCGCGACCGAACCAGACGCCGCCATTTGCACGGACCAGGAACTGGTTGTCGCCGCTCGAGACCAGAGCCTGCGACTGGTTGTCGGCAAAGACGATCGTGCCCGCATCGCCGTCAGCGTCGCCGCTTTGCTGGGCATTGCGAACGAAGGCCTGGCGTCCTGCCGCGAAGCTGTAATCGCCACCGGCGTGGTTTCCATAGCCTCCCGGCACCGTCGAGTATTTGCCCGCAGCGATATTGGCGACCTCGGCATTGCCACCGCCCCCAACCGTGCTGCCGGCGGCGAGCGCCTGGTTGAGCGCGGCGCCGGCAGTGACGGCAATCGAATTGATGGCGCCGCCGTAGGCACCGCCACCCGGATCATCGAGCTGTTGCAGGCGCAGTGCGCGCTGACCGTTGGTGCGCAAATCCAGCGGCACCTGGTCGGTCGTCCCGAGGAAGCTCGTACCGGATATGGTCCCGCCGTTGCCGGTTACGCCCCAGGCCGCGCCACCACCGCCAATGTTCTGGCACACGACCGTTCCGTTTTCGGCAATCGAGCGGATCGACTCACCCGGCACGCAGGCGCCGGTGACACGCCGCTGAACTTGCGCAGCGACGATCTTGCTGGCTTCGACCGCGCCCGAAGCGAGCTTGGCGGTGTCCACCGCGCCGGCCGCGAGCCTGCTGCCATCGACGGCAAGCGGAGCGAGCTTCAGCGTGTCGACGGCGCCATTGGCGAGCATCCCGGTGGTAATCCCGAGATTGGCGATGCTGATGCTGACATCTCCGGTATCGCCGCCGCCCGCGAGCCCGCTGCCGGCGATGACTGCGGTGATGTCGCCACCGCCACTGCCGCTGCCGGCGAGCTGACAGCTCACTGTCCCGTCAGCCGCGATCTCGCGGATTGCCTGGCCGCCCGGGCAGTTGCCGGAGACCCGGCGCTGTACTTCGCCAGCGCGAATCTCCTGGGTACCCACGATGCCCGGCGCGATCTTCTGGGCATGCAAGGCGAAACCCGCCGGCGTGAAGCGCGAGCGCCCGGTGAAGGCAGCGAAGGCGCCGGTGGAGCTGCCGATGCGGATTCCGCCGCCGAGCCAGGTTTCCTGGTTGCCGAACGGATTGACCGCCCCATAGTCCACGTTCGTCAACAGGCTCCCCGATTGCACCGGGACGTCTTCCAGGACCACGGTGTCGGCGATGGCCGTGCCACCGGCCTCGCTGCCGAAGAGCTCTATCGACAGGTCGACGCTGCCGCTGAATGGCTGACCGTTCCGGGTCACGAAACCGGATATGCGGTAGGCGTTGGGTACGGGTGCGGCGAGCGCGTTGCCGCAAAGGGCGAGCGCCAGGGCCAAGGCGAGTGGGCGACGGCTGGGGATTTTCATTTGGATCTCCTGGACGCTATTCGAAGCGATCGTTGAACAACGCATCACTGGGTGCGCTCGGCGGTACGAGCTCGATCACGAACTCACCGGCATCCAGGCGCTGGCCGGCGAGCGGGTCGACCACGACATCGAGCACGAACTCGCCGTTGCCATCGGCAAGCCGCCCGGCCGGCGGCAGCGTCAGCGGCGGGCCCACGCTAAGATTGTCCTGCGCGAGCGCGGAGGTTGCTGACAGCCATATCGACATCAGGCACGCTCTAAGCACGGTTCGCATGTTCGATTCCTCCGAGGCGCAAGCGATGACAGCGGTGACCGGCGAGCGCATCGCCCTGATCTGGGACCTCGGTGCGGGCAATGCCCATGCCGTGAAACAGTCGCAGTTCGCGCGTGCGCTGCTGGCGCGTGGACAGCGACCGCTGCTGCTCGCGCGCAACCTGCGTGCGATCTACCCTGCGGCCCGGGAGCTCGATGTACCGTTGCTGCAGGCACCGCACAACGACTGGTTTCCGGATCGCAATGCGCCAGCCAGCCACGCCGACATCTGGTGGAATGAGGTGGGCCTGCACGATGCGGCGCAGACCGAGGCGCTGTTCGCGGCCTGGACCAGCCTGCTCGAGGCGCTCGACTGCACGCGCGTGATCGTGGAAGGCGCGCCGCTGGCGATCGCCGCGGCGCGCAAGCTGAAGCTTCCGACAGCGGCGTATGGCACCGGCTTCATGCTCCCGCCCGGGCCACCGTGGCCATCCTTTCGTGATTGGGAGGCGGTCGACGATGCGCGTCTCGCGACTCGGGAAGCGCTGATCAGCGAACGGCTTATGGCCATCGGCAGTAAACCGGAACACCTGCGCGCCGAGCGCGAGGCGGTGCTCACATGGCCGGCTTTCGATCACTTTCCGCAGCGCAAGGAAGGCCGCTATTTCGGTCCGTTGTCCGCATCGGGCGCACAGCTGCCACTCTGGCGCGGACGCGGCCCGCGCGTGTTCGCGTACTTGCATGGGCACTTCGAGCAACTGGTGGCCGTGCTCGACGCGCTCGGCGGCATGGACGCCGATGTGCTCGCGGTAATCAGCGGCGCGCCGGCGCTCAACATGCCGGACGGCGTGCGCCGCGCTGCAGGCATGCTCGATCTCGACGAAACCCTGCGCGAGTGCGACCTGGTGGTCAGCCATGCGGGCAATCTGGTGATCAGCGCCGCGGCTGCTGGCAAGCCGCTGCTGGTGCTGCCGCTGCAGGCCGAGCAATACATCACGGCGCGTCGCATCGGCGCACTCGGTATCGGGTTGTCCATCACCGCGGGCATCGATGTGCCCGACTACGCCGGCGCGCTCGCTCGACTGCTCGGCGATCCGGCCTTCGCCACGGCCGCTCGCGACTTTGCCAAGACCCTGCCGCAGTGGAATCGCGAACAGCAACTCGACGCGATCCTCGACCACCTGCTCGCACCCGCCCATGCCCTGCCCCAGGTTCGATGACGCCTGCAGTCATGGAACCCGGGAATGCGACATGCCCCGCCAAAGTTTTTGCCAGCGTGGGTCCGAACCTTGCCCGGACGCTCTTCACTCAAGAGCGTTTGGACAAGATCCGAACCCATCTCAATGAGATGCTGTCAGCGCGCCGGGAACAACTGGAAAGCGTGTTCGTTCGGCGATAGCGGCAGCCCGGCAATCACGCCGTGCTGCTCGCTGATGCGGTGGGACTCGGTGCACAACATTGGCGCGTCGTCGCGCACGCAGGGCGCATTGCTGCCGGTTCCGACAAAGGTATTCAGCGAGAAGCCAGCCGGGCAGCGACAGGGGGAGAACAGAATGGTGCAATTTAAGTTGGTTGAGAAAGCCTCGGGCGCGAACGTCCGTTTGTACGCGATGATTTCCGGATGCTCGCCGGGGCCCACTGCCAATTCGAGGCCGAGCGCAAATTCACCTGGGCGGCCGCCCGGACATAGTCCCAGCGGACACGATGCGCTGAAACGCGTGGCGTTAGCGGGCGCCGGCCTGCCGACTCGCCGCACGCATTCCGGCTGACGGGACGGCTCGAGCATGAGCGTTCGTGCGCTCAAGCCCACTGAATCGCGATAAGCCAAGACATACTCTCCCGCAAGGCGCGCAGCCGGGAAATCACTGAGCTGGTCGGCTGGCAGAAAGTAGCGCAACGGGCGCCGCAGCCCCCCTTCCTGATATTCGCCCACGGCATGCGTCTGAAAGACAATCGTGGCCGTTGCGACCGCCCGCACATTTGGTGCAACAGGCGGACAGGTGAGGCAGGCACCATCGAGCTCGAGCAAGGGTGCGGTCAGGACCGCCAATGGCCCGCCTGCCAACTGTTCCTGCTCGCTCTTGACCTCGAGCTCGCCGCGCATGGCTTTCCAGACCGGCTTGCCCGTCGCATCGAACTCCGAAATCACTACGTAGGTCTTGCCGCTCGGGGCGATTTCCACCGCAAAGAAGCGCCCGGTGGTCGGTTCTTCCCACCACAAGCCGGAGTTGGGTTTCAGGGGTGCAGCCGCGGCCAGCGCAGGCAAGATCGAGACCAGTAAAAGGCCGAGCAGTTTGACGATTTTCATTGGCGAATCCTCGTTTTGGTGGGTTGGTATCAGGCCGTCCTGGCCGCATACGGACACGCTCATAAAAGCGTGGGTATGGATTCGCTACATCTTCGATCGCCATCAAAAATGGCAGCACGTTCCATGTGCCGCACGGAGCTTCAACAGCTCCTCAGCTCACCCATATCGACCCGCAACTCCCCCCATAAGTTCATCATTCAAAGTGTTTTAAGAATCAATATTGGAAGACCTCCGCAGCGACGCCTTCGCGCACTGCCCAACCCGCCTGCGAGAACGCGTCGCGCGCACGTGGTGACAAAGTTCCGGTGACCAGCAGCAGATTGCGCTGGCCGATGAGGTCCTCGCGCCAGGCGAACTCGGCCGTGTCCTCGGTCCAGGTGAGATAGTCGACCGGCAGTGCGACGACGTGCCCGCCGTCTTCGCGTTGCAGCGCCGGCGCGGCACCGACGACGACGGCGATCGCGCCGGCGTGTTCGCGTTCGGAAGCCAACAACATGCGCATGGCGTTGATCAGGAAGCGTGCGTGTACCTCGCGCTCGGCGAGCAGCGCCTGCTCAAACAGCGCCGGGCGCGCTGCTGCGAACAAGGGCAGGCGCAACAACTCGACGAACTCGGTTTGCTGGGTGAGCGTAAAGGCCTTGCCGCGGCGGACGAAATCACGCGCCCGCTTGCCACGGATGCCGATCTGCTTCAGTTCCTTGAGATTGCGACGCTTCAGATCCTCGGGCTGCAACTGCCATACCAGCTCATGGGCCTCGCGCGCGTACCCGAGCGCCTGTCCGGCGACGCCTCCGAGCATGCCGACACCGAGCCCGGCGAGCTTCGCTCCCGACCACGAGGCCCAGGCCAATTTGTCGAGGCGCTCGTCGAGCAGCGGATTGGTGCTGTAAGGATCTGCACCAACGTCTCGTGCGATTTCGCGGCGCGCCTTGTTGTAGCCGATATAGCGCAAGGTTACCGAGCTGGCCCCCTTCTTGACGCGTTCCTCGGTGGTCGGCTCGTCACCGTCGCCAGCCTCTTCGTCCTCGTCGTCGTCCATGGCATCGCGCGCCGCATCGTTGATATCGAGCGCGATCTCCTGGGCGTTGCGCGCACTGCGCTTCAGGAACCGACCGATTCCGGCTGGCAGTCCCGACATCGTACCCTTGGGCTCATCCGCCACCTGGCGAACCGCTTCGACCGGCTTTTCCACGCCACGCACGAAGGCATCCTTGAAGACCCGCGTCGAGGTCACTTTCTCCAGGGCACGCACGGCTGGCAATTCCTGGACGCGCAGGCGCAGCACTTGCGCGCCATCGGCAGTCAAGCTGCCGACATCCGTTCGCAAGGTGAATTGGCCGAAATAATCGACAACCGTTGCCTCCTGGCCAATCTGGTAGCCGGGTCCAAACAGCGGCAAAGCCCCGAGTAGCTCATGGCTCCCCAGCACCGGCGCCGACTCGAAAGGACCCGCCTGGCTCAAATTGTCAGCGCTGGGCGCGATCGGCGGGTCGAATCGTTCGTCCCGCGGAGCGCTCGGCTCCGGTGGGGCCATGTCGCGCTCGAGTGGCGGATCCTTGACGACCGAGCGCCCACAGGCGCCGGCGCAGAGGACGACTAACAACAGGGTACAGCTGAGGGTCTTGGTCATGACTCGACAATAGCCTCTGCCGCGCGAGACTTTTGTTTGTTGCGGCGAGATGCGCCGTTGCCCTCCTTCACGGCGACTTATTGCTGCGGCTGCGTCACCATGACCATCCAGTTCACGCCGAAGCGATCGGTGAGCATCCCGTAGCGCGGCGACCAGAAAGTCTTCGCGAGCGGCATGGTGACCTGCCCGCCCTCGGCCAGTCCATTGAAGGCGCGGTCCGCGTCTTGCTCGGTCGGCACCGACAGCGCCAGTGAAAAACCATTGAAGCCCGACTTCTCCGGGCCGCAGCCATCGGAGGCCAGGACGACGGTGTTACCGACCCGGAACTCGCAGTGCATCACCTTGTTTTCGAAACCCGGCTGGAGCATGCCCGCAGGCGTGGGGTCTGGTGAGTCACTGAAGCGCATCAACATGCCGGGCTGCGCACCGACCGCCTTGGTGTAGAAGGCAAGAGCTTCGTCGCAGCGACCGCCGAAGAAGAGATAAGCCTGGATCTCGGTGCGGCTCGAATCGTTGGTCATGGACTGTCCTTGGTACTAGCCGCTCGCGGATTGCGAGCCGATGGAGTGTGAGCGTAAATGCGAGTGCGCTGACGTGCTCCGGGTAAACCCTCAAGCGCCAGCGCAAAATATCCTCAGTGCGCATTTTGGGCGAACGCCAAGAAGCTGACCGCGCTGCGCTAAATGCTCGCCACCCCTGGACTTTTTGCATCACCTGGCGCTCCCAGGGACGCATTGTTGCGTTCAGCCCCAGTTGTGCCTGGGGCCTCGTCCTTGACGCGAGCTTCTGATTTCACATTTGAGAATTCGGCCATGCACGCGGCATCGCGCCGGCAGCTCATCACCAAAAGGACCGCACCGTGAACCAGCTCCATAGCAATTGCACCATTGACCACGCCGCAGCTCCGCTTTACTGGGCCGACGAGCTCGAGAGCGCGCGCGCGTTGCACCTGGAGGGGCATCAACGGGAGGCGCTGTGCAAGTTGTCGGAGCTCATCCAGGATGTCGCAGACGTCACCCAGGAACAGCCCTGGCTGCTCTTCGACATGCTTTCTTTGAAGGCCCACGTGCTCTGTGCACTCGAACTCGAGGACCGTGCCAGCTCGCTCGCGTTGACCACCTGGAAAAATCTCAACACGCGTCTGCGTCCAGCCCGACCGTAAAATCACGCGCGCCCGGAACGACACCGGGGCGCGGTATCCCGAATTCAGCCGCTGCTGTTGTTGCAACCCGTCGCTGACCGGGGCGGAGACGTGAGCTGCGAAAGGCGCGTCCGGGTCGAAGCGGTGCCTTGGGAACCGACCGCGGTAGCATCCACCGATGGCCCAGTTCCCGTCGACCCAATGGCAGCTGATCCGCGGCTCAGCCTTGTCGCAGGCCGACCGCCACGATGCATTTGCGACCTTGGTATTTAACTACCGGCCGGCGATCCTCGTGTACTTGCGAGCGCGCCTTGGCGTCGAGGCCGAAGACGCGCTGCAGGCCTTCCTGACCGAGAGCTACGAGCACCCCTGGTTCGCTCGCGCCGACCCGAGCTTTGGCAGTTTCCGGGTGTTCCTGCTGACGATGCTCAAGCGCCACGTCAACCATTGGCGCGCGCGCCAAACGTTGCCGACAGGTTCGCTCGACGACGCACCTGAGATCGCCGACAGCGCCGCCGTTATCGACCCGGAACGTGCCTTCGATGCACGCTTCCTGATGAACCTGACCGCGCAGGCCTTGGCGCGCCTGCGCGCAAGCTATGCCCTTCGCGAGCGCGCGTCGCTCTTCGAGCGGCGAGGATGGGGAAACCGAACGCATGTCCATGGCCAAGTTCATCGCCTTCACCCAGCCGTTGCCGCCGCTCGCAAATTTCAACACCACCTGCAATCCGAAGAAGATGCCGAAGAATGCCGAGCAGCTGCGCGCCGATTGCCTGGCGGTCGCAAAGCGGCTCGCACTCGATGCGGATCGCGAGATCAACCGTCTCGTTGGCATAAGGGCAGTTCGCCGACTGGCTGCGGGCACGCCCCTCGCGGATGAAATGCGCGCCCTGCATGCGCGCTTCATTTACCTGCACGAAAAAGTGGTCGAACTCGAAGCAGGCGAGTTCTTCGGCTACACGTTGGCGCAGACCCTGGCCGCGATGCGCGAAGGCGGCGAGCTCGCGTTCTTCGAGCGCAAGCTCGCGCACTTCGGAGTTCCGACCAATCCGCCCGCCAGCTGGAAAACGCAGTACCCCGATGAATTGATGTTGCCGGAAGAGCGGCTCGTCCTGAAGCGCCTTTGAAGGGCAAAGAGCCGGCTGGGCGTATTGGGCGACCGTGAATTTGCCCAGGCCGCGGTTTGCGCCGCTCAAAATTTCCCCGACACGTGCCGATTTCCATCAACGAACCAGCGCCACGGCTCTTCGACCGCCTTGCTGATGCCGATGCGCGGCGAGGCGCGAAGCTCCATCACCGGCGCTGACGGGTCTCGCAGCAACTGGAAACCGTCGGTGCCGGTAGTGAGATCCGCTCCGTCGTCCGCCCCGGTGATCCCCATCGATTTTGCGAGCCGCGCCGGGCCCCGGCACAGCTCGCGATCCTTGAGTATCGTCGGCCGCGCCGCGTGCATCAGCTCGAGCCCCGCGAGCGGCTCCGCCGCCCGCAACAACACCCCGGCGCCGACGCCCTCGTCCCCGCACACGACGTTTCCGCACCAGTGCATGCCGTAAGTGAAGTAGACATACAGATGCCCCGCGGGGCCGAACATCGTCGCGTTCCGCCGCGTCTTCCCCCGGTAGCTGTGCGAAGCCGGATCCTCTGCCCCCGCATAGGCCTCGACTTCCACGATCCGACCAGCACGTCCGTCTGCCGCAGCCAGGACGAGATTGATCAGTTCCGGCGCGACCGCGCGCGGATCACGGCGAAAGAACTCGCGCGGAATGGTCAGCAGCCGCGATGCGTCGAACATGCAGAGTCCTTCAGGAAGGCCCGGCATGCTCGCACGGTAATCGTCGCGTTTTCGTGGGAGTTCCGGTCGCCCCTGTCGGTGCCCCTATTCGCATCGAACCGGGCGCGCTTGCTGTTGTGGGAGCAGCCATGGCTGCGATCTTTGGTTCTGGCTTCCAGGCGAGTCCAAAGCAAAACGAGCGCATCGCCGCCATGGCTGCTCCCACAAAATCAAAAGCTGGCCTTTGATTCAATGGGTTACTACTTCGGGCGGGCGCTGATCGCTTCGTAGCCCGGGTAAGCCAAAGGCGCACCCGGGGAACAGTTCGCGAGCCACCCCGGGTGCGCTGCGCTTACCCGGGCTACGAAGCGATGCAACGCACGCGGGCACCGCTACGCAGCGAGACGCGGCGCTGGCTCGATGGGGACGAAACCCGGGACATCGCGAGTTTCCGCTTGGCAGCATCCGCGTGTGAGCGGCTACGCTTTTGTGGGAGCGGCCGTGGCCGCGATGCTCTTGCCCCGCTGGTGTGGGAGCGATGCTCCGGGTGCTGATCAGATCGAGAACATCGCGGCTATAGCCAACTTGCTCCCACGCATCGCCCACAAAAGCCTCGCGATAACGCATAGCATCACCGGCATCCTCGGGCTTACCGTAAGGTGCCGCCATCGCCTGGCTCGCTTCGCTCCTGCGCAGGCTCAAGTCGATGCTCCGCGTCGGCCGCGCACGCAATGACGACTTCGATCCGGAGCTGCGCGAGGTGTTTTTCGCGGAGCTGGAGGAAGTTACCCGGGCACTCGAAGGCGCCTTCGCGATCTGGCGCGTGAATGCGGCCGACCAGGCGGCCCTGAAGAACCTGCGCCGCGGCTTCCACACGATCAAGGGCTCGGCCCTGCTGGTCGGCTCCACCGAGCTCGGCAGCTTTTGCAAGCCGCTCGAAGATCTCACCATCAAGCTGATGGAGGCACAGGTCAAGGCGACGCCGCCGATCGTCGTCACCATCGAACAGGCAATCGGACTGCTGCCGGCCTTCGCCAAGAGCGCGCGGGACGGCCGTGCGCCACCGCCGCAAGCGCAGTCAATCGCCAAACGTGCCCAGCGGCTGATGGGCTGACGCCCGCCCGACACCTACGCAGCCCCGTCGCACGACTGCCGCATGAGGTCAGGCTGACGGATCTGGCGCGCACACTTTCATCGTGCGGTTAAAACCCGTCGGCTTCTCGCGGCGGCACACCATCACGCAGATTCGCCGCACTCGCGCTGACGATCTCGCTGATCTGTTGCTGCGCATTGAATACGGTGACAGAGTCGCCGTCATTGAGGTTGCAGACGGCCGGTTTCGTCGCGGCGACTGCGAACAACATCCTGCGCCTTGAGCAGCAACTTCTCTTCCTGCGCGACTTTCACTCGCGCGCCACCGCAGTATCAATTCGGCCCCATCGAGTCACACGCCCCAGAGAATCGGGGCGCCCGCTGCATGCGCTCGCTTCAGCATTTCCACCATCGGGAACGCACGCTGCCCGAGCCCGACCTGGTTGAAATGCATTTCCGGCTCGTCGCCGTCCTTCTCAGGTACGGGCTCTTCGGCCAGCCGCTGATGCCGATCCCGCTCCCCGGCAGATTGCAGTTGCGCGATAGCCGCGGGCATCTCCTCGACCGTGATCACCCCGCGCTCGCCTGGCTCCTTGCCAATCAACTCGAGCAGCTGCCGCGCATTGACGCCCAGCATCTGCAGCTCACCCGTAGCGCTGCATGTGAACTTGAACATGACCCCTCCCAGTGTGCGGGCATTCAGTAGCCGCGCTTGATGTCGACCATGTTGAGCAGTGGTTCCCCGGCAGCGTAGCGGCGCAGGTTTTCGACCACCAGGATCCAATAGCGCTCGCCCTGCACATCCGAGCTGGCGGCCACGTGCGGGGTGACGATGACGTTCCGCAACGACCACAGCGGGTGGTCATCCGGCAGTGGTTCGGGCTCGGTGACATCGAGGCCGGCGCCGCCGACCTGCCCGCTCTTCAATGCGGCGACCAGGGCGTCGGTGACCACGCTCTTGCCACGGCCGACATTGATGAAATAGGCACCCCGCTTCATCGCTGCGAAGAACGCCCGTTGAAGATTCCAGTTGTCTCCGGCGTCAGTGGCGTGGCATTGATGACCACGTCCGCCTCGGCGGCAAACGCGAGCAATTCGTCGGACAGCCCCACCTTGGCCACGAACGGCGGGCCTTCGCGACTGCTGTTGCGCGTCGCGATCACGCGCATGCCGAGCGCGTGCGCGCGGCGCGCCACCTCGGTGCCGATGCCACCGAGCCCGACCACCAGCAGCGTGCTGCCGCCAATCTCGCGCATGCCCTGCTGGTCGGCGGGCTCCTCGCGCCAACGTGCCGATTGCTGGTGGCGCGCGTATTGCGGCAGCCCGCGCGCGAGTGCCAGCATCATCGCGACCGCGTGCTCGGCGATCGGTGGTCCGCTGGTGCGTTGCATATTGGTCAGTACGACGCCACGCTCGGCGAGGCCCGGGACGCGCACGCAGAGCTCGACGCCGACCGAAATGGCCTGCAGCCAGTGCAACGACTTCGCCGCTGTGAGCGTCGACTCGTTGCAGGGCCCAACGACGACCTGGGCACTCGCGAGTTGCTCAGTGAGCTCAGCGCCTTGTGCTGCAGCCAGCACTTCGGCCTCCGGCAGCAGCGCCCGCAACTGCCGCAATTGCGCGTCAGTTGCCCTGGCGATCACGATGCGCCCAGGCACTTTCCATCCTGGCAGATCGCGCGAAGCCACCGCGGACTGCTGCAGATCGAGCGCTTCAATCAGCGCCGTGGCCTGCGGGTCTGCCGCACCCAGCGCGTGCGTATGCGACGACCAGAGCAGAGCGCCCATCGCGAGCGCATAGCCTGCCCACTGCAGCTTGATCGGGTTCATCGTCCGGCTCCTGGCGATCGAAGTGGTGGTGCGCGGATGCCGCGCCGGGCAAGTCTATCGCGGCGACACGGCACCTGCCGCAGGCCCTGACTGCGCGCGCAGTCAAAGGAACACGCGTTACGGCCGCGCCGTACGCTCCTCAGGCAACAGCAGCGCTTGCGGGTCTTTCGGCTGCCAGTCAGCCGGTGGCGTGGTCGGATGGTTGAAGTTGGCAGCAACCCGCGCGTACGCCTCCATTTCACCGAACTGCACCGCATCACGGTACAGGCGCTGGCCGCCGTAGGCGATCAAGTCGGCGTGACTCAGGGCGCCGTAAACCTCGATCAAGTAGACATAGCGCGCGCGGACTGCCTTCATCTCGCTTTCGAGCGGCGTTCCCTTGCCGAGCCGACGGGCGATGACCGCGCCGATCATGTTGGTGATCAAGCCACCCTGCAGGCGCGCCATGCGCTCGCCGACGGTGATGCAATCGGCCCTCGCCGCGGGATCTGGCGCGAGGCCCTTGTCCGCATGGCACAGGTCAATGATCCGCTGGAAGCGCGGCATCGGCATTGCCCAGGTTTCATATTCGGCCACGGTGCTGCTCACCGGGGCGCCTGGCACGAGCGCGCGCGCGACGCCGGCGACGAGACCCGGTGGCTCGACGCCAGCGCTCTCAATGGCTTTGGCGTACGACTGATAGCTCGCGCCAAAGTAGTCCTGAAACCGCGGACTGGCAGCAGCTCGGCGCATTGCAACCCAAGCTTCAGCGCCCTCCTTGCGCATGGCCAACAGCATCCAAGCAAAGCCATTGTCGGGATCCACGCGCACCAGTTGTTCGGCGGCGTCGGTGAGCTTGCAGCGGCTCTCCGCGGCATCGCAGAACACGCTGGCGAGATACCAACCAAACACATTGTCCGGATCCAACGCGAGCGCTCTCTGCATCAACTCGCCGGTACGTTCCGCGCGCTGCTCATCGCTCTCGTCGCGCCACAGTAGCATCGCCGCATTGGCCAGGGAATCGGCGTCCTCGCGCGATTGCAGGCGCTCGACGACCAACTTTCGGTACTCGACGCCAGCCTCGTCCATGACCGCGTCGAGCACGCCGGCGACATAGACCCGATCGCCGCCCTCCCCCATCGCCGCAGTGAAACTGGCGAGTACCGCGCCCTGTCGCGTCTCGTCACCGGGAGCGCGCTGACGCAGCCATTGAACGATATTGGCCGCGACCTTGGGTAGATCGCCGCGATTCTCGCCGTACATCCAGGCGCCCAGCGCCGCTGCATCCTGCGCATGCTGTCGCTGGACCGACTCGGCCGCGCGCGCCACGGTGGCCGCATCGCGTTCGTGCACGGCAACTGCGCGAGCGATCTCGGCTTCGCGCCATTGACCAAAAACCAGCGCACCACCGAGGGCGATCGCAGCGAAGGCCACGCCGGCGGCGACGGCAAACTTCGGTTCACGGCGCAGCCAGCGCTGGACGCGCTCGACCCAGCCAGGCCGGCGCACCGATACCGGCAGACCGGCCTCGACTCGGCGCAGATCGTCGATCAACGCACGCACGCTCGGGTAGCGGTCGCGCGGTTCCAGCGACAGGCAGCGTTCGCACACCGCCGCCAGATCCGCCGAGATTTTCGGGTCGAGCTCACGCAGCGGGCGGATACGCCCGGCGAGCGCACGCCGGATCAGCTCGTCCGACCCGCCTTCACCGTGCGGCGAGATACCGCCGAGGCAGCGGTACAACAGCGCGCCGAGCGCGTAGAGATCGGTCGCCGCGGTCAGCCGGTACTGCTTGATGAGGATCTGTTCGGGCGCCATGAACGATGGCGTTCCCGAGACTTCCTGCGCCTCGACAGCCCCCTTGTCGTCCATGTGCCGCGCCAGCCCGAAATCCGCGATCAGCGGCTCCCCGCGCGCATCGATCAGGACATTCGCGGGCTTGAGGTCGAGATGCAGCAAGCCCAGCCGGTGCGCGTAGTCGACCGCCTCGCAAACCCGCAAGATCACCCGCAGCAACTCGGCGGTGGGTAGCGGCCCGCGCTCCAGCACCTGCGCCAGCGATTCGCCCTCGATCAGCGGCATCGAGAAATAATGGATCTCGTCGATGGAACCGACCTCGAACACCGGCACGATGTTCGGATGCACCAGCCGGGCGGCGGCGCGCGCCTCGCCGACGAAGCGCGTCACCTGGTGCAGATCCGACAGGCCGGCAGCAATGAACTTCACCGCGACCACGCGATCAAGGCTCAGCTGGCGCGCGCGGTAGACCACCCCCATCCCGCCGCGACCCAGCTCGGCGAGCAACTCGTAGTCACCGAAGCGGCGCTGCGCCGGATCGGAAAAATTCAAGCTCGGCCATTGCCACAGGCCATCCGGGCCGGCGCTGTCCGCCATCGCGACGCGCGCCAGCGACAGCAGCTGCGATGACTGGATATCGGGGGCTTGCACGCGTGTGTCGTCAATCATCGATGTTCTCCAATGGGTGTCGACAACGCAGATACGGCGAGAGCGCCGAAGATGACAGTCGAATGCTCATTGAAATCATCCACGCAACTCGCGCCACTCCCGCTCGGCGGTTTCCTGGTCGGTGCAAAGCGACGTCAGCTCCGCGCGCATCGCGGCGCCAAGGCGATCGCGCAAGCGCTTGAGCTCGACGGAGAGCGTGTTCGCTGGCACCGCCAGGCGCTCGGCCAGCACGCTGAGATCGCCCTTCTCCGGCCCTGAGGTCAGCATCGGCAGCAGCGCATCGAAGATGCCGGCACGGCCGCGCGAAACATAGGCACCGCGCAGGGCCTGAACGGCCTGTTGGGTCAGGGCGGCGAGGAAGCGGCGATCGAAGGCCCGTTGCGGATCAATCGCGGGATCCTGGTCGATGAATGCAGCGTCCTCGTCAGAGACGGGTGCGCTATCAATACGATAACGCTCGCGCCAACGGCCGACATGCCGTCGCAGCATGACCAGCAGGAAGCCGCGAAAGCTTCCGAACTCGGGGTCCGCACGCGCGAACCATGCATGCTCCCAGCTCTGCGTCAGGAAGGTCTGCAACGCATCATCGACCTCTGCCGGCGGCAAGCGTGCCCGCAGGAACGCTCGGATCGCGGGACGATAAGCATGCGTCAGCGTGCCGAACGCATCACGCCGATCCGCCTGCGACAGCGCGCTGCCGCGGATCAGGCTCCATTGCGTGGACGGGAAATCGCGCATGCCCGGATGTTCGCGCACGCGCGTGGGAACTACCAGGGGAACGGCTCGCTGCTCGAGAAGCCGGCTCTTGTTGTCGTGGGTCTGCGCCGTGCGCGGACGCTGTGCGCTGATCTGCGGGCGCGACCACAAGGTCGCACCCGCCAATGAATTTTACTCGACCTCGGTCACGCGCTTTTCGACCTTGCGCACCACCATCACCCGCTTGTCGCCCAGGGCCGGGTCGTTCAGATCCATCTCCTGGAGGAGCTTTTCGGCGTCGCCACCCTCTTCGATCCGGACGATCTTCCCGTCCTTGTCAGCGCGCTTGACCACCATGACTCGGCGCTGGTGCGGACGGGCCGCGTGGCCGTTCTTATCGTGGTCGCCATGCTGGATCACGATGCGCTTGTGCGGGCCACCCTCGCCGTTGATCACGATTTCTTCGTCGGTGGAATGCACCTCCGGCGTGTCGACTTCGATGCGCTCACCGGCGACGTCGATCACGTAGCCGCGCTCATGGCGACCGACCACGACGGGCGTCCCGCGCTCGCTACTGACCGTACGAACTTCGCCGACGGCGAGGTTCTCTACGCTCACTTTCTCCACCTGGCCATTCACCGTGCGCACCTGGAATTGGGTGCTGTCCTTGACTTCCTCGGTCGCCAGGGCCACGGCGCTCGCAAACAGCAACGCGGTGCCGAGGATGTGCAGATTCGTTCGTAGCTTCATATCGTCGTTCTCCGATGATTGGATGGGGGACGGTGAATCACCGCCTCGGGGCGGCTGCTGCAAGCGCTGTGCCAGGGAACGTTTATTGATTCACGTAGGTCACGTTGCGCCCGCGTACGGTTCTGATCGGCGGCCATCGTGTTCGGGCGCTACGTGACAAGGGGTTCCGTAATCCGCGAGGTGTCACGTAGCGCCCGAGCGGACGACGGCCCCGATCACCAACGCGCGGGCGCAACGTGACCTACGATTCAAGCCTCCCCAAATGGGGACACCGCATCCCCAAATCAGGCCGATCCTTCGGTGTCCTCGCTGCCCGCCAACCCATGCTTCTCCAGTCGATACAAGAACGCCTTGTACGGCAGGTCCAGCAGCTTGGCGGCACGGCTGCGATTTCCGGACGCGCGTTCGAGTGCCTGGCGCAGCAACGATCCTTCGAGCGCTGCCAGCGACAGGCCCTCGGCCGGCAGTCGAATCCCCGCGCTGAGCTCCGCGGTCGGCTCCAGTGGCAGGTCCTCGACGCGGACACCCGCGTCGTCGGCCAGCAGGAGCAGCCGCTCAACGACATTGCCGAGCTCACGCACATTGCCCTTCCAGGGCGCGTCGATGAGGCGGCGCAGCACCGCGCGCGGAATGACCGGAGGCGGATCGAGCCCGTGCAGGCGCGCCGCACGCGCGACGAAGTGGTCGACCAGCGCCGGAATGTCCTCGCGCCGTTCGCGCAACGGCGGCAGCGCAATCGGGACCACATTCAGCCGGTAATAGAGATCCTCGCGAAAGCGCCCGGCGGCGACTTCCGCTTCCAGCGCGCGATTGGTCGCCGCCACCAGGCGCACATCGGTCCGCACTTCGCGCTGGCTCCCGATGCGCGTCACCACGCCTTCCTGCAACGCGCGCAGCAACTTGGGCTGGATCGCCAGCGGCAGCTCGCCGATCTCGTCCAGGAACAGCGTGCCACCGTTGGCCGCCTCGAAACGACCGGCGCGCGCGGCGTGGGCGCCGGTGTACGCACCCTTTTCGGCGCCAAAGAACTCGGCCTCCATCAAGCCTTCGGGCACCGCAGCGCAGTTCACGGCGACGAACTCACCGGCACTGCGCCGTGACAGGCGATGCACGGCGCGCGCGACCAGCTCCTTGCCGGTGCCGCTCTCGCCGCTGATGAGCACGGTCGCTTCGGTTCCGGCGATTTTTTCGATGCGCCGATACAATTTCTGCATCGATGGCGCCTTGCCGACCAGGTCGACGAGCTTTTCGCGCTCGCCCAGGCATTCGTTCAGGCGCTGGTTTTCCTCGCTCAACGCCCGGGCGCGCAGCGCCTTTTCCACCGTCAGCAACAACGCCTGGCGCTCGAACGGCTTGGGCAGGTAGTCGTCGGCGCCCGCCCGGACAGCTTCCACCGCGTGCTGGATCGAGCCATAGGCCGTCGCCAGCACGAAGCCCACGCCCGGGTAGTCGCTGCGCACCTGGCGTAGGAGCGCCATGCCGTCCGAGTCCTTGAGCTTCCAGTCCGACAGCACCAGTTGCACCGGTTCCTCGGCCAGCAGGCGCAGGGCCGCACCGGTGCTGTCAGCGGACCGCACGTGATAGCCGGCGCTGCGCAGGATCGAACAGATCAATCCCTGCTGGGCGGGATCATCCTCGACCACGAGCAGGCGGGCTTCAGCCATCACGGCGAGCACCAAATCGCGCCAGCGCCAACGTGCCGCCGCCCTCACGATCATTCAGTTCCAGCGTGCCGCCATAGCGCTCACGCAAGATTCGGTGGGCCAGGAACAAGCCCATGCCGGCGCCCTCGGGTTTGGTACTCAGGTGCGCGGTGAACAGGCGTTCGCGCACGCTGGCGGGCAGTCCCGCGCCGCGATCGCCAATGCGCAGCTGCGCGCGTTCGGTGCCATCGGCCAGCAATTGGATGTCGACCTGTGCGCCGTCCGTGCTCGCTTCGAGCGCATTCACCAATAGCGCCTGCAGCGCGGCGCGCAGCTCCTGGGCCTGGACCTTCAGCGGCAAGGCCTGCTCCGGCAACTGGAGTTCGAAGCTGATGCGGCCATCGGCGCGCTGGCTGGCTTCCAGCAACAGATCCTCGACGAGTACCCGCACATCGATGGTCTCGCTGCCCAGTCCGGCGCCCAACGCGAGAAACCCCTTGAGCGCTTCGTCAATGCGGCGGATCTGCTCACGGGCACGCGAACGCAGGCTGGCGATCGCAGCCGGATCCGATTCCGTAGCCAGCGTGTCAACCGCCAACCCCAGCGTATTCAACGGGTTGCGCAAACTGTGCGCGAGCCCGCGGCCGACCTCGCCCAGCTCGCTCAAATTGGCCAGCGCGCGCAGGCGTTCGCGCTCCGCCTCGAGCTCCGCCAGTTGCGCTGACATCCGGTTGAAGGTTTCGATGGTCGTTCGCACCTCGGCGTCGCCCGAGACCGCAACTGTCTGCCCGAAGGCACCGCCGCCGATTTTGCCAGCCGCAGACGCCAGCTCCCGCAAGGGCCGAGCAATCCGATGCGCCAGTCCCCAGGCCAGCACCAATCCCAGCAGCAGCAGAACCACGGCGCCAATCATCAGCTGCCGCGAGAACCTTGTCATCGCCGTGCTGACGCCCGTCCGTGGCACCCGGATGATCTGCCGCGTGCCGTGGCCCGTCAGCGCCAGGTCGCCCAGCGCATCGCCGGGCTCCAGCTTGAAGACGCGCGTGTCGGTGGTCGTGGTGCGCATGCCGCCTTCGGAGATGCGTTCGAGGTGCTCGGCGTGCGTGCGCGCCAGGGACTCCTCGTCGACGGTCGCAACCGACGAATTCAATGGGTCCGCCGGGACCAACGCGCCAGCGGCGGCATCTGGCTTGATGGTACGAACGACGACTCGATGCTCGATCCGCTTGCCCCGCTCCGGGTCACCGGACGGCGTCAGGTGCGCGCTTTCAATCCGGCGATCCAGCACCGAAACCAACGCACTGCCGACGCTCAACGCCGCAGCGTCCAGCGCCACCGACAGATCCCGGGTCAGGAACCTCACCCCGACCAGCGCGCCGCCCAGCATCAGCAGCAACAGGCACGAGAAAATCAGGAACAGTCGGGTTTGCAAATGCATGCAGCAAGGCCAGCAGTTCGGACCCCACAGTGAAGCACAGCTTGTGCCATTACTGGAATTCTACGGCGGCGGTCCGGTCGTTGTGCGACCCTCCGCGTGTGTCCGGACTTTGTGCGACCTCGGCGTCGGTCCGGACGTTATGCGACTCTCTGCGTGGGTCCGGACCTTGTCCGGACGCTCTTCTCATCGACAATGTCCAAACCAGCCTCGGAACCACGCTAGAAGATCAGCGCGACGACTCCGGCTGGATCAAGAGTTGCTGGATATTGCCAAAATCACGTCCACAGGTGCCGCTCGGACAATCAGGGAAGTACAGGTTGACGTTGTAGCTCCCGCCCGGCGTGAGCCTGCAGGCAAAGGCCGATTGACCGTTGGTCCAACTGACTCCCGGATAGGTCGAGAGCGGTGATACGCAGCGTTCGCCCAGGAGCGCCGCGTTGAAACAGCCCGGGGTCGGAGAGATGGAGACCACCCCGTTGCCATCGCCGTCACCCGGGAAACCGGTGGTATTGATCGTGCCGAACTGGGTAGGGCTTGCGGTCGCCGTGAAGTGCAGCGACAGATAGTGTCCGTTGACGATGAACTGGCGGATCTTGTCGTTGTACGCGGGCCAGGCAATTCCAAAAGTACCGTTGAATTCGCCAAGATCGCCAGCGCCGGGAGCCGTGCAATTAGGGTTTTCTACGGGTTGTACGGTGACCTGCGTCGTACTGGAGACGCTGCTCGCGCCGTTCGTGCAAGTGAGCTGGAAGGTGATCGTGCCAGCGGTCTGCGGGGCCGTCAGCTGCTGACTACCGGACGTGCCGAGGGTGCCCAGGCTCGACCATTGGGTCCCGGAACCCTGCGAAGGGGAACAGGATGTCGTGTTCGTGGAAGACCAGCTCAGTGAGAAATTGCTGCCCTGCACGACGGTGCCGGCGCTGGCAGTAAACGAGCCGATCGAGGGACCGGTGGGGATCCCGGTGCATTGAGTCAAATTGCCGGCCGACGAACGCACGATCACGTTGCCCGTGCTCGGATCGATGGTCACTGCGCTGAGCGATGCCGACGCAGTCAGCGCGATCGGCGTGACATTGTCGAGCGATACCGTCTGCGCCGCCAGACTGGTACTGAAGAACGCGGCAGCCAGCACGGCAACGCACTGCGCCAATACCCGGGGCAAGGCGGTCGCACGCAGGCGCCGCGGGACGAACGGGCTTCGGGGCATGTGCTTCTCGAATGAATGAACTACCGGGAATACTGGAGATTTCTGCCGGCATGCGCAAAGGTTGTCGCTCGAAACTCAGGCCGGCGACCAGAAACGCAGCTCGGAGCGTCAGGTAAACCGGTTACCCGGCCCGTTACCAGCCACGCCCGTATTGCACGGGACCGGCGAGCTTGATGCCGAGCTCGGCGGCAGCGCGGCGTGGAAAGTAGGGATCGCGCAGGGATTCGCGGCCGATCAGGATCAAGTCGGCCTCGCCGTTCTCGATGATCGAGTTGGCCTGGGCGCCGGTCGTGATCATGCCGACCGCGCCGGTTGCGATCCTGGCTTCGCGGCGGATGCGCGCGGCAAACGGGACCTGGTATCCGGGACCCACCGAAATCTCGGCATGGGGTGAAGTGCCGCCCGATGAGCAGTCGATGAGATCGACGCCATCCTGTTTGAGCCAACGCGCGAGCTCGACACACTCGTCGATATCCCAGCCACCTGGCATCCAGTCGGTCGCCGACAAGCGTACGACGAGCGGCGCGGGTGCCGGCCATTGCACGCGCACCGCGGTGACGACCTCGCGCAGCAGGCGTGCGCGGTTGGCGAGGGAGCCGCCATAGGCATCGTCACGGTGGTTGGAAAGCGGCGACAGGAACGAGTGCAGCAGGTAGCCATGCGCGGCGTGGATCTCGATCACGCCGAAGCCGGCATCCCGGGTGCGGGCGGCCGCGGCTGCGAAATCAGCGACAATCGTCGCGATGCCGTCCGCATCGAGCGCCATCGGGGTGGGGTACCCCTCGTCGAATGCCAAGGCGCTCGGCGCGACGGTGTCCCAGCCGCCCTGCCCGCGCGTCAATGGCTCGCCGCCCTGCCAGGGCAGGTCGGTGCTCGCCTTGCGCCCCGCATGCGCGATCTGCATCCCGGCGGCCGCACCCTGCGACACGATGAAGCGCACGATCCGGGCCCACACTTCGGCCTGGCAGTCGTTCCAGATGCCGGTATCGCCCGGAGAGATCCGTCCCTGCGCGGACACGGCGGAGGCCTCGGTGAAGACGAGCCCCGCCCCACCGACCGCGCGGCTTCCGAGATGGACCAGATGCCACTCATCCGGCACGCCGTCGGTGGCCGAGTACTCGCACATGGGCGAAATCGCGATGCGATTACGCAGCGTGAGATTGCCGAGGGGAAGCGGGTCGAATAGCGGCACTTGGATTTCGCTGGTGGCTGCTGGACGAGCGGAGTTGGGGCCGAAAGTCGAGATTGCGAGAGCCATCGAGCAAGAAGCGGCAAGAGCGGCGCTGGCCGCTCTCACTGGAACAGGGCAAGAGCGGCCTTGCCGCTCTCACTGAAACCCGGCAAGTCCGCCGGCAGGTCCTACTACTGCGGTGGCTCGTCCGTCGACGAATCCTCGCCCCGCACCTGCCCGGTCATGACGGCCCATTCGCCAAACTTGTCGAGGTAGACGGCCGCCTCGCGTTTACGGCGGACAGCCTGGGTCTTGTCGTTGTAATACGTGCGCACCGTGAAATCGACGATTGCAGCGGTGACGGCGCCGTCGGGCGGAATCCCGTTGATCGCATCCTGCTCGTTGGCCGGATGGGTGCTGCCGAACTTGATCTCGTTGAATTCTATGGTCGCGCGCGGCGAGAAATTGTCACCCGATTTCTCCCAGCTTGCCCGCATCGCCTTTTCAACGTCTTCGCGCGTGGGCTGTGCTCCGCTGCTGCCGCAGGCGCACAACAGGACCACGACCAGCACCGCCGACAGCCAATGACGCATCGTCTGCATGATCTTTCCTCAATCTGGGTCTAGGCGCCGGGCACGAGCGCCAGCGCTGGTGCCTCAGACTGCCTGCAACGCCCTGAATATGTTGGCCGCCATGGGTCTTTAAACGGAAATAATTGCATCGCACGGAGGGCGCCTTTGGACCGAGCACTTCGCGCGCCGCGGGCGATGTCCAAAAAACACCATTCGCCCGGGATATGCCTCAGGGGCTTCGCTTCCCGCCCGGCATTTGCTCGCGGATCGCCCGATTCGGGCGCCAGGATGGGTGACTCACTCGAGTCGACCCACGCATGCCCTGGACCTTTGCACACCCTGCCGCGGTTTTGCCGCTGCGCCGGATTGCGGATGCGGGCTATCTCTCGTTTCCGGCACTGCTGGCAGGCTGCCTTACGCCGGATGTCGTTTACCATCTCGGGCTTTGGAACTTCGGACGGTTCACGCATTCGCCTTTTGGCGTGATGATTGTCGACGTTCCCGCCGGATTGCTGCTGTTGAGTTGCAGCAGCTGGCTACGCCAGCCGATAGCCGCGCTGTTGCCAGAGCCCCACCGCAGCGCGCTCCTGCGCGTGCAGTTTCTGGCGCGGGGACGGCGTCGCGTGGGCGTCATGCTGCTGTCGCTGGCGATTGGCGCGGGCACGCATCTGCTGTGGGATGCCTTCACCCATCAGGACGCGTTTTTCGTACGCATCTTCGAGTGGCTTGGTTGGCCAGTGCGCGCGCTCGGGCACGAAATCAGCGTATTCCATTTGCTCCAGCACGGTGGCACGCTGGTCGGGGTGTCAGCGCTGGTGATCAGCTATCGCCGACATCTCGCAAAAGACGCGCCGATGGCCCCGACGACGACGTTACGACCCATCCACGCTCACGCGTTGCTGCTTGGAATGGCGGCGCTGGCGATTGCGATCGCATTGCCGATCGCACTCCGTGCTGCGCTCGATGGCGACGGCCAGTTGAACCTGCAGAAGCTGCTTGTCCGGCAAGTCGCGTATTCGAGCAGCGCGTTCCTGGTCGTGTTGAGCGTGGTCGCGTTGATTTGTCTGTGGCTTCGGCGGCGCCTGGGAATGCCGCGAAAGTGATCACGCCAGCCGCCAGCGACCAGCAGCCGCGCGTCACCCGCTTCGGACCGCCCACGCAGGGTGCGGGTCGCCTTCGCGCTTCCAGCGATGATCCCAGGCGAGGAATTCCGGGTACGGCATCGGTCTGGCAACGAAATAGCCCTGGATCATGTCGCAATTGAGGCGGCTCAGCAGATCGAAGTCGGCGCGGGTTTCCACGCCCTCGGCAACCGAGTCGAGGCGAAGTTTCCGGGCCATCTTCAAGCTCGATCGAAGGATCACTCGCGCGGTCGGATCCTTGGTCGCATTCATCACGAAGGAGCGATCGATCTTGAGCTCGGTAAAGGCGATGCGGGTGAGCTGCTGCATCGACGAATAGCCGGTGCCGTAGTCATCGATCGACAGGCCGAAGCCTTTCATCCGCAGTCGCGCGAGATTCTCGAGCGCCTTGCCGACATCGGTGGTTGCGCTGGATTCGGTGACCTCCAGAATCATGTGCGCCGGGTCCAGGCCCTCGCGCCGCACGAGCTCGGTCACGCGCTCGGCGATGTCCACGTCGATAAGTGAAATGGCCGACAGGTTGACCGAAACGGTGACATCGATCCCGGCCCCGCGCCACGCACGGCAGCTGGCAGCGGATTTCTTCAGCATCACCCAGGAGATTTCGTCGATCAGCCCGCCAGACTCCATGGTGCCGATGAAGCAGACCGGCATGACCAGTCCCAGGCGCGGGTGGTTCCAGCGCGCAAGCGCTTCGGCGCCCTTGACCTTGCCGGTTGCCAGATGGATCTTGGGCTGGAAATGGGGCTCGAATTCGTCGTTGCGCAGTCCAGTGGCAATCTCTTCCAGGGAGAAGATCGGCGCGGGCGGCTCGATGACTTCCGTATCCGCGGGTTGGTACAGCTGCAGCAGAGGCAGCAGCTTGCGCGGTGTCAGCGGCTTTTCGAGCACCCCCAGCAGGCGGATGCCGTAGGCCTCGGCCATGGTTGCGATCGACGCCAGCAGTTTGCGCTCGAGCGCGCTGGCAAGAATGATCGCGATGCGCGCCCCGCTCTCTCCAAGATGGCGCACGAACTCCATGCCGTCCATGCCATCCATGTCGAGATCGCTGATCACGATGTCGACGGGACGGCTCGGGTCGCGCAGGATGGTCAGGGCGCCATGGCCGTCCTCGGCTTGGTACACCGTCTGTGCACCCATGCCTTCCAGGGTCCGCAACCATTCCCGGCGCTGGAATGCGTGATCCTCGGTGATCAGGAAACGCAGATTGGCACACGACATGGTGTCTCCCTCAGCGGCCATCGGGGCTGCTCTCCAGCAATTCGATCCAGGCGTTCAGACGTTGTCCTTCGCGGCGGAGGGCACCTAAGTCGGCGCTCATCGCCATCCAGTCGCCCGCCCGCCCTGCGTGCTCGACACGCTCGCAGATACGCGCCAGCTCGAGCGCTCCGATCATCCTGCTCGCGCCAGAGATCCGGTGCGCTGCACGGGTCACCGCAGCCTGGTCCAGGTCGACCACCGCGCGTTCGAGCGCGGCTGCGTCACTCTCGTTGGCACAGCGGAATGAGCTGAGGATGCTGCGCTCCACGTCCACGTCCCCGCCCGAGATCTCCGCGAGCACCGTGCGATCGAGCGCCGCAGCGTCGGCCCCACCGCTCGCTGCTGGCGGTAGCGCCGCTGCGGGCGCAGGTTCGAGATCCGGGTGACCTGACAGCGGCAGCCATTGGTCGAGCGTGCGCAGCAGTTTCGCCAAGTCCACCGGCTTGACCAGGCAGTCGTCCATGCCGGCCGCAAGGCACTCCTCGGCCTGGCCACCCAGCGCATTGGCAGTGCAGGCAACGATCGGCGTGCGCCTTGCGCTCCGCTCCGCCTCGAGGGCGCGAATGGTCCTGGTCAGCTCGTAGCCATCCATGTCCGGCATGTTGCAGTCAGTAATGACGATGCCGAAGGCTTTCGCACGCCACAAGGCCAGTGCCTCGACGCCGTTCGCAGCGCACTCGGCGGCATAGCCCAGCGTATTCACCTGGCGCATCAACAGCATGCGGTTGGTTGGATGGTCGTCGACGATGAGCACAAGCGTGCCCTCAACCAGCGCCGCGGCCACTCCCGGGGGCGGGCGGCGCCCGCGCGCTATGCCTACCAGGCGTTCGTGCGCCCGTTCCGACGCCACGTTCGGCAACTCGGTGGCATCCGCGATCGGCAACGACAGCGACAGGATCATGGTCGTACCGACACCGGGTTCGCTCTCCATCTCGACGGTGCCACCCATCAGTTCGGCGAGGCGCCTGCAGATGGTCAGCCCGAGCCCGGTTCCGCCAACCTGGCGCGTGGAATCGCCGTCGCCCTGGCTGAAGGGTTGGAACAGACGCCGCTGGTTCTCCTGCGAAACCCCGATGCCCGTATCCCGCACCAGGAATCGCACCCGATCCGCGCCGTCGATGCGCGCGAGCCATTCCGCCTTGATCTCCACGTGACCCTTGGTGGTGAACTTCAGCGCGTTGCTGACGAGGTTGTTGAGAATCTGCCGCAGGCGCAACGGATCCACACGAGTCGCCGGGCTGATCCGCGGATCGGTGCTGCGCAAGATGGGCAGGCCCCTGGCACTGGCCACGCCGGAGTAAATGTTGCGGACGCCTTCCACAACGTCGCGGATCGAAACGACTTCAGGGCGGAGCTCGAGCTTGTCGGCCTCGATCATGGAAAAGTCGAGGATGTCATCGATGAGGCGCAACAGCGACTTGCTCGATTCGCGCACGATTGCCAGCGTGGTGGTCTGCTCGGTGTCGAGCGCCGTGAGACTGAGCAACTCCAACATCCCCAGCGCGCCATTCATGGGCGTGCGGATTTCGTGGCTCATCGTCGCCAGGAATGCGCTCTTCGCGTGATTGGCCTCGTCAGCAGCCTCTTTTGCCGCGACCAGGGCCTCCTCCAGCCGTCGCTGTTCGGAAATGTCGGCGATATAGCCGTTCTGCAGAATGCTGCCGTCCACCTGCTTCTGCAGCGAGGCTTCGTGGCGCAGGAACTGGGTGGTGCCGTCGGCGTGCCGCACGCGGTAGCTCCGACGGAATGGCTGGAGCGATTTCGTGGCGTCGGCGAGCGTCTGCATGAAACCGGGCCGATCGCGTGAATCGATGTCGTCGACCAGGGCCGCCCAATCGGCAGGCACCTTCTTGCTGACGCTGCTGACGGCTGCGCTCATGAATTCGACGCGGGGCACCCCAACGCCGAAATGGCGCAGTTGATACATGGCGCCGGGGAGGCTGTCAGCCATCACCCGCAGGCGCCTTTCCGATTGCTGGCGTGCGCGTGACTGCAGCAGGAACCCGAGATAGCCCGGGATCAACACGAGGAGCCCAAATACGGCCGCCGCGATCAACGCGCCGAGCTCGGTACGATGGCGGTGGTCGGCAGCCATGCGGTGATCACGCATCCTGCTGCGCTCTTCCTGTTTCAGCGCCCGGGTTATGGCGAGCATCTGTTCGCGCGCTGCGTCTCCGGCTGCGGCGGCCGCATTGATTGCTGCGTCCGCCATCTCCCGGGAACGACGCGCGCGCTCGTCCTCGCGCATCGTCGCCTGTCGGGCCTGCGTCAATGCCTTGAGCTCGTCAAGGCGCTGAAGCTGTGTCGTGCTTTCCTGGATCAGGTTCCGCACGCTCGCGATGCCCTTTTCCAACGCAGCGAAAGCTTCGTTGCGCTCGACCGGGAACACCTCGACGGCGGAAAGCAGATATCCGCGTTGGAGCGATTCTGAGCGCTCGATGAGAGCCTCGATCCGCACCAGCCGCTGGCGCACGTTCTGGCTGTGACTGACGCGGCGCGAGGATTCCGCTTCACGGGTCGACGCTACGTAAAGTGTCCAGCCCATGATCACGATCACCAGCGTGGCAAGCCAGAAGCTCGCATGCGCCAGGCGGCGAGTGGTCGCCGGGTTCATGGCGCAGCCAGGCTCGTCATGCGCAATCGACCAGCAACTGATCGGGACTGCTGCGTCACGCGCGCCCAGCGCCTCGTCGAGACGCATTGGAACGTCCGGGAGCCTGCTACTCGGATGGCCCTTCCACCTGGACGGCCAACGGCAACTTGACGACAAACTCGCTACCCAGTCCGGGACCGGCACTGGTCGCGACGACCGTGCCGCCGTGGGCTTCGACCAACTCGCGGACCACCGTCAATCCGAGGCCCAGGCCCTCGCCATTGAACCCGGTGGCGTGGTGGTCATGGACGAAGGGCTCGAAGACTTTCCGCCGTGCATCCGCGATCGCCTGGGCCAGGCGATCCAACAGCATCACCCGGTTGGGAAGCTGCGTCAGGATATCCATATCCGAGGCGCAGGAAACCTTCTCCAGCGTTTGCGCACAATCCGCGGCCTTCTCTTCAGCGAGCTGCCGCGACGCGGACAGCTGCGCATTCTTCTCGACCAGTTGCGCCACCATGCTTTCGTCGAAAAGACCGTCGATCTCTATGACATCGAGTTGCAGCCGTTCGACTTCCGCCCGCAACTTGCCGACATCGTCCTCGAGCTTGGCAATCTCGAGTGCCGTTTTGCCGGGATTTCTGCGGTCTGGTTGGTGATTCATCGCGACTCGACGCTCGCAACCCGTTGCGGGCGTGCCTGCCCCAACAACTACGCCCATTCGTGTCCGCTGGGCGTGACTGCGCGCGGATGACGGCTGGGCGGAAGATGCCCGACCTAATGTGTAGGCAGCTCGCTCGGGATGATGTTGTGTGCGCTGGGCGCAGACGCTTCAGGCGTTCTTGCTGATGGTGGGTCTGCGCTCTGCGCGGACGCTTTCTGCGCGATCGCGCGCGAGCAAGAACGCAACTTCCCGCTGATCACGACAAGATCTGGCCACTCACGTAGAACCAACGGCCATCTTCACAGACAAAATCGCTGAGCTCGTGCAAGCGCATCGCACTGCCACCGCCCACCCGGTAGCGAGCAACGAACTCGACCTGGGCGTGCGTGGGATCGAGGTCGATAGAGCGCCGCACCTGCAATCCGAGCCAGCGCGTGCCGCGATCCATGTCGAGTCCCGCCGGGCGCGTCGACACATGCCAACTTGAGAGCAGAAAGTCCGAAAGGCCGAGTACGTACGCCGCATATCGTGCCCGCATCAGCGCCGCCGCATCAGGGGCCGCTGCACCGGCATGCAGCCGACCACAGCAAGCTGTGTATTGCTTTGCGCTCCTGCAGGGACACACCGCCGAGTTCACTGCGCGCATCGGTCAGCCCCTCCACAGTTCGACTTCAGTTTCGAGCGCTCGCCCAGGCAACCCGGCACTCGACTCAAGCAGTCCGAGGATCGAAACGGACCACGACGACACTTGCGGCGCACTCGATCGGCTCGAACGCCTGGAGCATGATTTCGAGCGCCGCCTCCTCGGTGTACCCGCCGACCCCAGCTCCGATGATCGGGAACGCGACGGACGCGAACGCGCGCTCCGAGACGATGGCCATCGCGGATGTCACCGAGCCGCGGATTGATTCAGGGGAAGCGCGCCAGAGCATGTTGATACCGGCCACATGGATGATGGCCTTGCAAGGCAGGCGACCGGCAGAGGTGACCACCGCACCTCCAAGTGGAATCGGACCGCACTTGCCCAGCTCCCAGAATGGCCCCAGCCCCGCCTTCCGTTTGATTGCGCCAGCGACACCCTGGGGCAACAACAACCACCAGGGGATGATATTGCGGTTCCATGAGTTGACGAGGACGTCGACCGACTGGTCCAGCAAGTCACCCTTGACGATTCGTGGCTTCATCGCAGATCCGGAATGGAGTGTTGCCGAGCGCTGTCGAAACCAGCACTTGCTCATGCGCGTTCAAGCGCTGCCTCATGCCTCCAGCGCTTGGCAGACTTCCTCGATATTGTGCGCGTCAGTGCAATGACGAACGCTGCGTAGTATCCAGTGTTGTCATGCGCTCGAACGACTGGCGGGCCGTCGTCCGTGCCGCCCGCCGCCAGCGCCGAGTGATAAAAGGCGCGGACCTGCTCGCGGGTTGGTGCGAAAAGGCAGATGCAGACGCCAGGCTTTCCCTGGGATTGAAACAGCCAGAAAGATGCGGTGCTGGTTACTCGCCACTGCTCAACACGTTCATGGCCGCGGCGAAAGACACCATCTCTCGACGATTGATTTCCTCAAACCCAATGCGACCTTGACTTATACTTTTGCCTCGGCTTTAAGCCCTACCTCATTCATCAGCAGTTTCAGTGCTGCCAGGCGCGAGCCAAAAACAACATAGCGACTGGATTTATTGGTACCGGTACCGTTGACGATCTTAAGATCAAAGCTATGCCCTGAATTTTTCTCGAGATATTGGCGAACATAGCGGTGAACTTCTATCGAATTCAACGTGCCAGTCCGTTCTCCATCTTTCAAGAACTCACACCCGAGAATACCCGCACCGCGGATATGGGGATTCAAGTACGCGACCTTCTCGTTATTGAAAAAGACGACCAGGGTGCTGGTCTCCTTTGCCGCCGTTTTCGATTCCGGCGTCAATATTTTAAAACCCAGTTTCGCGAGATCGTTAAGCAGACAGAAGCGATCGCCCTCTACTGGAGGCCCTTTATAATTCAGTGGTATTTCCAACATAGTCGTCGTTCCATAAGTGCATTAGAATACTACCGCGAAAAGCCCACCACCATGTTAAGCAGCCACCGCGAGAGCACGGGTCACTGCGAAGTGGTAGGACAGGGATCTCCCCCTGGTACGTTGCCGAAGCTGCTCACCGTCGCTCTGAAGCCTCACCCGGTTCGGCCGGTTCATGATCTGCACGATCCCGAGAGGCTGCACGATCCCGAGAGGCGCCGTCTGGTCACGATAGGGCCCCGCTCCGCGTTCGCTGCCGCGCTCTAAGTGAGCGACCCCCGCGCCCGGCGGCGCGGCTGCACACTCAACTTCAGCGCGCGCAAGGTCAGCCCTGCGTCGCGGAGACCTCAGGCGCCCGCGAAGCTACAGCCGGAACTCCCCGGTCGTCACCGCCCGCCCGGTCGCATCAATGCCCGACAGCTCCACCACCAGCCGCACCAACGCAAACAGGGCGGGATACGGATCGTCAAAGAGTGCGGGCAGCGCGGGCCGACCGGCATCCGCCACCAACAATCTTGCGCCGTCGGATTCAGCCATTTCTGAGCCCATCGAAAAGATCCAAGCGTTCGAACAACACGAAATACCGCCTCAGCGTCTCCCAGTCGACACGCGCTTCGTTGGCTCGCACCAGTGCGCGGATGTCTTCCAGATCCTGCGTTCGCCGCGGGTCATTGCACAGGGCCTGCAACTTGAACGCAATCAAGCCCGAAAGACCGATCACTCGAAACTCGCGACCGAGGATCGAGCGCGTTTCCGCCTGCGCGAGCAGCTCCCGCGCCAGCGGCCGGTGCGCGTGCAACACATCGACCCGCTCCAGCCCACGCGAATAGTTGGCCGCATCATCGCTTCGATGCAGGCACTCCCAGGACAGCGCCAGCAGGCGCCCATGCAGGCGCGACGCGGCGTCAGCGTCGATCAACAGATCCACATCCAGCGTCGCCCGCACCACCCGGTGCGCCGCCAGCGCCAGCCCACCGATGGGCGCTGCCGGCTCGGACTCCGACGCCAGAACGATCATCAGCTCTTCGAGTTGGCGACCTAGATCGAGCAACACCATGCCTGCGCGGAACCGGTGGGACCGATGGTACACGCGGCACCACTGGTGAACGAAAGGATCTCTGCATCCGATTCAGCAAGACTCGATTTCGCAGCTCAATACTGCGCCTGCACTTCCACCTGTCAACGCTTGGCGCTGAGCCGTCTCCAGCCATCACCCATGACTCGGTGCCTCGGCGGCTCGCTACGCCTTACCGAGTAGAGGAACTGCCCCTCCAAGGTCCTGCCAGATTCGTCCTGGCGCTTCGGGTGCACCGGTTTGGGTGCAAACGCCGTAGGAAGAGTTTTGATACTCGAAGCGGCGGCGCAACGCCCGCAGATGCACTTCGTTCCGGTGGGCGGAACTTCGAATTATTTGGTGGTCGGAATGATCTGTGCGCGCACCTGCGTGCGTATGTCTTGCGCATCGCTCAGGATCAGGAATCGTCATGCGCACCCGAATCGGACTGCTGTTCGTTCTCACGGCCCTTGTCAGAACAGCACCCGCGCTCGCCGATGTCGATGGCAGTGTTGATCCCACCTACGGCACGGTTTTCGGGCGCAGCGTGATCAACACCTTCCCCGGTGTAGTTGATGGCACAGCGGCCTTGTCTGCCATGGCCAGCAGTCCGTCCGGACGCACCTGGCTGTTCGGCGAAATTTCCAACCAGGCGAGCAACCGCTTGTTGATCACTCGGCTGAACGCGGACAGCGGCTTGCTCGACAGCAGTTTCGGCGGGGGGAGCGGACAACTGAGCACCCTGCTTCCGCCTGGTGTCACAAACTTCGACGTGTCCGCAGCAGTGGTTCAGGCGGACGGCAAGGTCATCGTGGCTGGCGATTGGACTCAAAACGGCGACTTCCGCGGTTTTGTCTGCCGCTTGAATGTGGCCGGCAACCTGGATGGAGGCTATGGCAGCGGCGGATGTCGCGCGCTCCGTGCATTTCTTTATGCCAACGAGGCCTGCGATGTCGCCGCACTTGCCGCCGACCCGGCCGATGGCAGTGTGGTAGTCGCAGGCGGATGCAGCAATCTCGACCAGTCGCAAGTGCGGCGACCATTCTTGGCCCGGTTGACCAGTACCGGTGCATTGGATACGGAATTCGGTGCCGGCGCCGGCCTCACAACGCCCACCGTATCTGGCGGGAATCTCAAGTACATCGGTGCCTTGGCGATCCAGCCCGGTGGGCGCTTTGTTGCCGTCGGGAGCAACCTGCGTGCGACCGGCGATTACGATATCAGCGCGTTGCAATTGAGCAACGACGGTACGCTGGACATCGGCTTTGGCAACGCCGGCGTGTTCACCATCGCCCCGGATATTGCCGACAACAATGACGACTTCGGTGTAGGTATCGCGGTGCGCCCGGACGGCCGCATTCTTATGGTGGGGCTCGCCCAAGGGCCCGCCGCGACGGGCATCCTCGCGCTGCATCAGTTGACAGCAGCCGGCTCAAGCGACGCCAGCTTCGGAAGCAATGGCCGCTACCAGGTGCCAGAGACTATCGCCGAAATTTATGGACTGGGCGGAGAGTTAGCGTATTTCGGCGCCAGAACGAGAGCCGCCTTGGATGATCTCGGCCGGGCAGTCGTGCACGTTCGAAATGGCCTGTCGCTCCAAACCAACCCGACCAACTCACGGGTCTACCGCATCACCGCGTCCGGCGCCAAGGATCCGAATTTTGGCGAGGCCCAGCGTGGCGCCGTCGATATCACCAATGAAGTGGCCTTGGCCGGCACCGGCACGATGAGCGATGCACCCGCAGGCGTGTTGCCCAGTCGCAATCGAATCCTGCTGGGTATGACTTCGCGACGGACCAACTCAGGACAACTCAATATGGTCACCTTGACGCTGCAGGGAGGCGCGCTGTTCTCTAATGGCTTCGAGTAGGGTGTCCACGCCATAGCGATTCGACGCACCGTTCTTACGCTCAGCAGCCAAGCACGCCGGTCTGGCCAGCGAGGCGGCGCCTTAGGGACCGACAAACTCGGTCCCGTGGGCTGACTACCGTCGAGTCCGCTCCTCTTGTATGGGGTCCGCGATTCCGCCGGCCGATAGCACCCGCTCCGTGCACCCTGATTTCAGAAACATGGGTTGCTCTCGGTCGGATTCCGACTCTTCGAGAATCCCAACTGTCTCGCTCTTCTTGGCAAAGCCGGGACCGCGCCCGGGTGCTTGGACATACGCGGTTTCCGCCTGACCTGACAGCGGTCGTGTTGCCGCTAAACTTCGTGCTTGAACAGCGACGAGGCATGACACGACGTGAGCGACGTACCGTCGGGCAAGAGCGAGGTCACCGAGCTGGTCCAACGCTGGGCAAAGGGTGATGCACTGGCGTTGGAATCGTTGCTGCCCCTGGTCTATGTCGACTTGCGCAAGCTCGCGGCACAACAACTGCGCGCGAATATCGGCCACGACACGCTGCAACCGACGGCGCTGGTCAATGACCTGTTCGTGCGCCTGCTGGGAGCAGAAAAACTCGACATCAGCAACCGCAAGCATTTCTTCACCACCGCCGCGAAGCTGATGCGCCAGGTGCTGGTCGATCGTGCGCGCGCCAAATCGCGCGACAAGCGCGGCGGCGACTGGAAGCGCGTTGAGATGCTCGATACGGCCGCTTTGGCGATTGACGTGAATACCGACCTGCCGGCCCTGGACGACGCCCTGCGCAAGCTCGCCTTGCTCGATGCGCGCGTCGCCGAGATGGTCGAACTGCGCTATTTCGGCGGTCTGGAAGTGAGCGAAGTCGCAAGCTTGCTCGGACTCGACGAGCGCACCGTTTATCGCGACTGGGCCATGGCGCGGGCGTGGTTGCGTCAGCAGTTGGCCGGATGAGCGGGATGTCAGGTGACGACAGCGTTGCGCGTATGGATATGGGCATGAGCCCAGACCGCGACAGATTCGCTGCCGTGCGCAGCGAATTCCACCGCTTGGCAGAACTTGAGGCCGCTGCCCGCACCCGGGAATTGGCCGTGTTGGCGACTCGCGATGCCCGCCTCGCGGCCAGCGTCGCCGCGCTGTTTGAACGCTTCGATGTGCGCGATCTGGAGGCGCCAATGGCGGCGCAGCAGCCGCAACAACTCGGGCCGTTTCGCGTGCTGCGTCAGATCGGCCGTGGCGGTATGGGCGAGGTCTTCCAGGGCGAGCGCAATGACGGCGCTTTTGAGCAGCAGGTCGCGTTGAAATTGATTCGCGCCGATTACGCCGGGCTCGGTCTTGACGAACGCTTCCGGCGCGAGCGGCAGATTCTCGCGCGCTTGCAGCATCCGCATATTGCGCGCTTGGTCGACGGCGGTGTCGCCACCAGCGGGCAGGCGTGGCTGGCGATGGAGTTCGTCGATGGCGTCGATCTCGCCACCTGGGTCGCGAGCAGCCGTCCGGAATTGCGTCGACGCATCACCTTGTTCGCCAAGATTTGCGACGCCGTGGCCTTCGCGCATCGGGCCTTGATCGTGCATCGTGATCTGAAACCGGCGAATGTGCTGGTTGGCGGCGACGACGAGCCGAAGCTGCTTGATTTCGGGATCGCCAAGCTCGTCGACGACGAGCCTGCTGCGCAAACGCGCACCGTGATGCCGGCGTTGACCTTGCGCTATGCGGCGCCGGAACAAGTGCTCGGTGATCGCACCACGACCGCCACTGACGTCTATGCGCTCGGCGTGATGCTGTTCGAGTTGATTGCCGGTGTGTCGCCCTATGTGGCTGCGCAGGATGGGCAGACTTCCTGGCACGAGGCGATCGTGCGCGGTCAGGTGCGTCCTCTCGCGGTCGCCATGGGCGAACGCTCGCACCTGGCGAATGCTGAACAACGTCACGCGGCACGCGATCTGACTCGGGTCATCACGCGCGCGATGGCGCTCGCGCCGAGCGATCGTTATTCCAGCGCCGCCGCATTGGGTGAAGATCTGCGCGACTGGCTCGACGGCCGGCCGCTGCGCAGTGGCGTCGGCACCCTGCGCGAGCGCATGCGCTTGCAGTTGCATCGTTATCGCTGGCCGCTGCTG
>JANPJV010000284.1:0-5970 GCA_031425695.1 Rhodanobacteraceae bacterium
ATGAATCTATGCGGTTTTGAAGTCGGCATCGACCGGCCGTTGTTCCTGATTGCGGGCCCCTGCGTGATCGAGTCGATGCAGTTGCAGTTGGACGTGGCCGGGCGGCTCAAGGAGATCACCGGAAAGCTCGGCATTCCCTTCATCTTCAAGTCGAGCTTCGACAAGGCCAACCGCTCGTCGGGCACGAGCTTTCGCGGCCCTGGGCTGGAGGAGGGCTTGAAGGTGCTCGGCGAGGTCAAGCGGCAGATCGGCGTCCCGGTGCTGACCGATGTGCACGAGTACACGCCGATGGACGAGGTCGCCGCCGTCGTCGACGTGCTGCAGACGCCGGCTTTCCTGTGCCGGCAGACCGATTTCATCCGCAAGGTCGCTGGGGCTGGCAAGCCGGTCAACATCAAGAAGGGCCAGTTCCTTTCGCCCTGGGAAATGGCGAACGTCGCGCGCAAGGCCCAGGACACGGGTAATTCGCAGATCATGCTGTGTGAGCGCGGGGCGAGCTTCGGCTACAACAACCTCGTGTCCGACATGCGCGCGCTGGTCGTCATGCGCCAGAGCAACTGCCCGGTGGTCTTCGACGCCACCCATTCGGTGCAATTGCCAGGCGGGCAGGGGGAAAGCTCCGGCGGCCAGCGCGAATTCGTGCCCGCGCTGGCGCGCGCTGCCGTTGCGGTCGGCGTCGCCGGCGTCTTCATGGAAACCCACCCCAACCCCGCCGAAGCCCTCTCCGACGGCCCCAACGCCTGGCCCCTGGACCGCATGCAGGCGCTCTTGGAAACCCTGATGGTCCTCGACCAGGCCGTCAAATCACGGCCGTTCGACGAGGCGGGGCTGATCTGATCGCCTCCGCTGGCGAACGCTTCAAGATCAAGATCGAAGGAATGGTCGCAAAATCCGCAAAGGTAGAGCTAAAACCGCAAAGGACGCAAAAATTAAGCGGTAACCGAGACCTGCTGCGATTGTCGGGCTGAAGCCACTCCTGGCTACGTGTGAGTTCAAGGCATTTTTTGCGTCCTTTGCGGCTTTCGCGCATTTTGCGGCGATTCCTTTGATCCGGCTCTTTCTCGCAGAGCCGAGATTTCAAGTAGCGCCCGCGCACGTTCGGACCAGGACGGGCGTTCCGCGGACGCAACATGACCTACGTTTCGTTCGCGCCGTGCTTCTCTTCCTTCCCGCGCCCAGCCCCGATCTCGCTATCCTTGGCGCCCCTTTGAAACCTCCCTGACCGACGACCGATGCCGACGATTACTAAAGTACATGCCCGCGAGATCCTGGATTCGCG
The DNA here is from genome assembly GCA_031425695.1 of Rhodanobacteraceae bacterium. Classification (GTDB taxonomy): domain Bacteria; phylum Pseudomonadota; class Gammaproteobacteria; order Xanthomonadales; family SZUA-5; genus JANPJV01. Next base: position 1,280 of record JANPJV010000284.1, read on the forward strand.
TGGCAATCCGACGCTGGAAGCGGAGGTCACGCTGTCGAGCGGCCATCGTGGGCGGGCGGCGGTGCCGAGTGGGGCATCGACCGGATCGCGCGAGGCGATCGAACTGCGCGATGGCGACAAGACGCGCTACCTCGGCAAGGGCGTGCGCAAGGCGGTGGCTAACGTCAATGCGACGATTGCCGACTCGGTGCAGGGAATGGATGCAGCCGACCAGGAAGCGCTCGATGCACGCCTGGTGGCGCTCGACGGCACGCCGAACAAGAGCCGGCTTGGCGCGAACGCGACGCTCGGCGTGTCGCTGGCGCTGGCACACGCGTTCGCGGCCAGCAAAGGACAGGGGTTGTGGCAACACATTGCGGGAAACCGTCCGGCCGCCTTGCCGGTGCCGATGATGAACATCATCAACGGCGGCGCACACGCTGACAACAGCGTCGACATGCAGGAATTCATGGTGTTGCCGGTCGGCGCGCCGAGCTTTGCCGAAGCGCTGCGCTATGGCACCGAGATTTTCCATGCCTTGAAGAGCGTGCTGCGCGCCCGTGGACTGGCAACTGCGGTGGGCGACGAGGGCGGCTTTGCGCCCGACCTGCGCTCGAACGAGGAAGCCCTCGAGGTAATCCTCGAAGCGATTGGCAAGGCGGGCTACAGCGCGGGTGACGACGTCATGCTCGGCCTCGACGTGGCCAGCTCCGAGTTCCGCAAGGACGGCCGCTACCATCTCGCTTCCGAAAACCGTTGGCTGACCAGCGAGCAGTTCGTCGACTACCTGGAAGGCTGGGTGCGTCAGTACCCGATCATCAGCATCGAAGACGGCATGGCCGAAGACGACTGGGCCGGTTGGAAGCACCTGACCGAGCGCCTGGGCAATCGAGTACAGCTCGTCGGCGACGATCTTTTCGTCACCAACACCGAGATTTTCCAGCAGGGCATCGACCAGCGCATCGCCAACTCGATCCTGATCAAGCTCAACCAGATCGGCACCCTGAGCGAGACGCTCGCCGCCATCGCGATGGCCGAGCGCGCGGGCTACAGCTCGGTGATCTCACACCGTTCCGGCGAGACCGAGGACACCAGCATCGCTGATCTGGCCGTAGCAACGACCGCGACGCAGATCAAGACCGGTTCACTTTGCCGCACCGATCGGGTGGCAAAATACAACCAGCTGCTGCGCATCGAGGAGGCACTCGGTGGCGGTGCCAACTATCTGGGCCGCAACGCCTTCCGTCCGCGCCGCTGACGATTTGCAGGACCTTGAGACAAGTGCGCTGGTTATTGCTGGTATTGCTGATCTTGCTGGTTTCGCTGCAGTACCAACTGTGGTTTCGTGGCGGCATGAATGATGTCTGGGAGCTGGAGAAGGCGCTCGCCATCCAGAAGGCCGAGAACGAAAAGTTGATCAAGCGCAACGCGGCGCTCGCGGCCGAGGTCGACGACCTCAAGAGTGGCAAGGATGCCATCGAGGAACGCGCGCGTTCGGAGCTCGGCATGGTCAAGGACGGCGAGAAGCTGATCCAGCTCGCCGAACCGGATCGCGCTGTTGAAGCGGCGGCACGGCGCGACGAAGAAGAACCGAGGTGAGGTGAGCGCGGTCGGGCCTGCGCGCGACCGCTCGAACGCACACAGCTTGCTGCGGGCCGGAGGAATAGCTCTCCTGTTCCGACGAGTTGTTTCGCCGCAATGCGCCGTCAGAACCGTGCAATCTGCCTCGTTGCGGCACTTGCTGACAGGTCATCTGGTTCAATCGCCGACAACCAAAAGAATCTCTCAATATGGAACGCGACAAGCGGTCAACTGGGCTTTCCAGGATCTGGGCGGTGGTGCCGGCCGCGGGCAGCGGTCGGCGCTTTGGTGGCCCCATCCCCAAGCAGTACGCGCTGATCGGCTCCCAGCCCTTGCTGCATTGGACCTTGAGCGCGCTCGCCGGCCTGGATGGGCTGAACGGCTTGATGGTGGTCATCGCCCGCGATGACCCGTGGTGGCCGGGGTGGCGCGAGATCGGCGGCAAACCAGTGCTCACGACGATTGGCGGCGCCGAGCGTTGCGATTCGGTGATGGCTGGGCTCGTCGCGCTGCCGGATTCCGTGCGCGATGAGGATTTCGTCCTGGTGCACGATGCGGCGCGACCGTGCGTGCGCGCTGCGGATATGCGCCGGCTGATCGAGCTGGGATCGCAAGCCGATGGCGGACTGCTGGCGGCACCGGTGCGCGATACCCTCAAGCGTGCAGAAGCGTCCGCGCGCAGCGCAGACCCACCAAAAGCCGAAGCAAGCGCCGCTCTGGCGGGTGGTGAGTCTGCGCTGCCCGCGGACGCTTTCAAGGTCGCCGGCACGCAGCCGCGTGCCGGGCTCTGGCGCGCATTCACGCCGCAGATGTTCCGCCGTGGGCCGCTGCTCGCCGCGCTGCGTGCGGCACGCGCACGCGGGGATCAGCCGACCGACGAGTCCGCAGCGATGGAAGCGGCGGGTTTCTGCCCGTTGTTGGTCGAAGGCGCCGAGGACAATTTAAAGGTCACCACCGAGCACGATCTCGCTATTGCCCGGCTGCTGCTCACATTGCGCTCGGAGGCCACGTAAACATGCGGATTGGTCTCGGTTACGACGTACATGCCTTCGGCCCCGGGGACCACGTCGTGCTCGGCGGCGTGCGCATTCCGCACAGCCATGGCCTGGTCGCCCATTCCGATGGGGATGTCGCATTGCACGCGCTCTGCGACGCCCTGCTCGGTGCGCTTGCGCTTGGCGACATTGGCAAGCATTTTCCGCCGAGCGACGTTTCCTGGAAGGGCGCCGACAGCCGTGCACTGCTGCGCCACTGTCGCGCTTTGATCGGCGAACTCGGCTACGCGATTGGCAACTGCGACATTGTCGTAGTCTGCGAACGCCCCAAGCTCGCGCCCCACGTGACGCTCATGCGCGAGCGCATCGCCGCCGATCTCCAATGCGGGATCGACGCCGTCAGCGTCAAAGCCACCACCTCCGAACGCCTGGGCTTCACCGGCCGCGAGGAGGGGATTGCCGCGCAGGCGGTGGTGCTGGTGGTGCGGGCCTGACTCAGCACCATCGCGATTGGCTAGAAAACCAGGACACGAAGAAAATCTAAGGAAAAGCAGCAAGAAAATCGAAGGTAAGCAAGAAAGCCAACGGATGGCTTGAAGCGCGGTGCAGAGGTGACCCACCTGTCGCGGACCTGTTGCTCAGCCGCTCCAAAAATTGATCTGCTTCCTTCGCTCTTCTTGCTGCTTTTTCTTAGATGTCCTTCGTGTCCCGCGCTTTGCTCGGGATTACCGCAGCACTCGATTTTCGCGAGGAGCCTACGCACATGATCCTTCCATTCGCCCACGGCGGCCCGCCGCTCACGGGCGTGCTGAAAGCCACGCCTGAAGACTTCATAGTCGAGGAGGTGCTCGGCTTCGAGGCGGATGGGCTTGGCGAGCACGACCTGTTGTGGATCGAGAAGCGCGAGACGAACACGGTATGGCTGGCGGATGAGCTGGCGCGGTTCGCCAAGGTGGAGCAGGTGGCTGTCGGGTTCGCCGGTCTCAAGGATCGACAGGCGGTCGCGCGGCAACATTTTTCGGTGCAGTTGCCGGGGCGGCAGGTCGATTGGTCGGCGCTCGCGCTGCCCGGTGTGCGCGTGCTCGGGGTCGCGCGGCATTCGCGCAAGCTCAAGCGTGGCGCGCTGACCGGCAATCGCTTCGAGCTCAGGCTGCGCGAGATCGGCGGTGACCGTGAATTGGCGGAAGAGCGGCTGCAGCGCTTGCGGGAACGCGGCGCGCCGAATTACTTCGGCGAGCAGCGCTTCGGCCAGGACGGCGGCAACCTCGATCGCGCACGCCGCCTGTTTGCGGGCGCGAAAATGGGCCGCGAGCAGCGCTCTTTCGCGCTTTCGGCCGCGCGCAGCGAGCTCTTCAATGCGGTTCTGGCCGAGCGCGTGCGTGAGTCGTCCTGGGATCAGCCGATGAGTGGCGAGCTGTGCATTCTCGACGGGCGGCGCACTTATTTCGGTCCGTGCGAACCGGAGGCCGAGCTGTTGGCCCGCTGCGCCACAGGCGAAGTACACCCAAGCGGTCCGCTGTGGGGCCGGGGCGGTGTGCCAACGGGTGGCGCATGCGCGGCGCTGGAAAGCCGCATGCTGGCTGGATTCCCGGAGTTTTGCCGCGGGCTCGAGCAGGCCGGGATGGAGCAGGAACGCCGGGCCTTGCGCATGTTTGCGCGGGATCTGGCGTTTGCGTGGGAGGACGATTGTTTGCAGCTGCAGTTCGAACTGCCGGCAGGCACTTACGCGACATCGTTTGTACGGGAATTGTTGGCGGTGGTGTAATCCGGCGGTGTGCGAGGAGGCCGGACCTGAGGCATAGCCTCGGGCGTTCGGCAGTGCAGGACACTTCGCGTCCACAGCGCACCGCCTCACCCCACGCGCCCGCATTGTTTGATGATGGCAATGCAATCCCGAGCGCGAGGCGCCCGGCTGTTGCGACGGAGCGTCCACGAATCGCTTCGTCGATACACGGGGCCGCAGGCGCGATTTGTCCGGTCCGCGAACATCGACTGCGCGCGCACAGAACCGCGCTACCTCTGGCCCCATTGGCGTTAGCATCGCGCTTCGCGGCGCATGCCAAAGCCTCCCGGGGGACTACATGTTTTCGTTGCAGACGATTTTCGGCAAGGGCGACCGCTTTTTCAGCCTGCTGG
>JANPJV010000285.1:0-21236 GCA_031425695.1 Rhodanobacteraceae bacterium
TGCGATTGGATAGCCGACCAACTTAACCACAGACCTAGAAAACGACTCAAGTATCAAACACCTGCCTCGATTTACTACAAAACTGAAAGGAGTGTTGCACTTGCTAGTTGAACTCAAGCCTTTACGCGACAAGGAATTAGCTTTGCCAAGACTGAAGTAAGACTACCCAAAGACCGAGCGTTGCCAGGAAGTTGAATGTAAACACCACGCCGCGGAGCCGTACATTTGACGTTAGAACCTGGACAGATGTGTGGATCAGGCGACCAAACACGAAGAGCCAAGCGAGAACCAAAGCAGATTGCCCTTCAAGGCCTCTCAGGATCAGTAAGACACATGCGATGTGGAAGAATAATGGCCATTCAAATTGATTGGACAAATTTGCGCTAATACGTGGCTCAATATTTGCCCAAGGATTAGTACCGTCCGGACGTTTCCCAATGCCCCAAATCTTCGGCGCTCGCGCAATGGTCAACAGACCGTACAAGCCTGCGGCGATCAAGACGTGAGCGGTCATCGGCAAGATAAGGGAGTTTGTCACAATATCCTCGAACGTGGATAAACAACTGCAAAAAGGGCTAACGCCATGTTAAGCCGCCGCCGCGCGACGGCGTTGGTACGTGCCAACTGGTGGGACGGCGGTCGGCTTGAACATTTAGTTAGCTTTCCGCTCTTCACCAGGAACACCCTATTTCTCATTCGCTTTTCACGCCTGACCTTGAATTAATAGCTCAAGAACACGACCTTCAAACCTGAACTTTTAAACCGGACCTTGAAATATGAACCTTGAAATATGAACCTTGAAATAAGGATCTTGAATTATGGACCCTAAAATATGGGACTTGGGACTTGAAACTTGGACCTTGAAACTTGGACCTTGAAAGATTGGCCTTGAACATTGGCCTTGAATCGCTTCTCCCTCCAAAGCTCTGCGATCAATACCCCATAGCTTCTTGTACGAGAACACCAGACCCGGCACCGTGCGACTGGAAAGCTAACGCCATGTTAAGCCGCCGCCGCGCGACAGCGCTTGTAAGTGCGAGCCGGTGGGACGGCGGTCGGCTTGAACATTCAGTTAGGCCTCAACTCGTGGCTGAGAGTTGAAGAACACCACCAAATCTCCCGCCGTGATCACCTTCCCAAACATTGGATTTGATTCAACCTCTTCTAACGAGCGGCCGCTGCGAACTGCCAATGAAGCTACGACGTCTACATGAAGGTCATCACCATCTAAACCAAGGTCTTCCTTAAGCCGATCTTCCCAGCGGATGGGAATTGTTAATCTCTTCGGGGAAACTACACTGGAAAGTTGCTCGTAAACGGCACGGACCACCGCAGGATCATATATCTCGCTATTCGCGGAGCGCCCAAACGTGTGTATCCCCTCCCCGGCCCTTTCCCCCGAAAGTCGTGAGGCTCGCGCTTTGAACTCCCGATGACTGCGCACCATGAACGCTAGAAACACAACTGTAGCAAAAAACGACAATGCGACGGAGAGTCTGAATGAGTAAAATACAGCCAGAAGGAGAAACAATAGCAACGTTGCTCTCGCCATCTGCCTCATAGGCGCATTCCTTCACACTCAGAACCGATCGCGAAAACTCATTTGAGGCCTAACGCCATGTTAAGCCGCCGCCGCGCGACAGCGTTGGTAAATGCCAACTGGTGGGACGGCGGTCGGCTTGAACATTTAGTTAGGGCTCACCAGCGAGTATTGCAACAAACGATTCAACCCTGCGCCAAAGCCTTATCTGGAAAAGCGCAGTAGTTAGATCGCTCTCATCAACAACCCAATTAATTTCAAGCCCGGGCCCACGCTCGCGGTTCACCCCGGATTCTTCGAGCACCTCGCGGATCTGCATCGCTCCCTCCTCCCGCACCGCGTAGAATATAGCCTTATGCGGTGGTTCGATATATCCGCCCGTCTCGAGATACCAGATTCCACGGACGATTTTTTCTGCAACTCGCGAGAACAGATGCTCCGGAATAGAAAATGCAATGCGACCTTCGTAACCTTTGCCATGATCTGGGCCCATCCCGGGATATATAGCATCAACAGGCACAGAAGCTCCCGGCCTTACTCTAGAAATGAAGCGCACACGTGTTGCTTCTCGACATCGTCGGTCAACTTCATCTCGCGCGAGTTCCGGTGTCATCGCTCGTTTCGCGCGGTCCCATAGCCCCTTCGCCCCCTCGCTAAAAGGGTCCAAACACGCCGCAATCAGAATGAAAAGGTCGCTTTCAATCTTTCCAAGCGCGTTGTTGCATGGAAGGCAACTCGGCACTTTCCATTTCTCAAGGTCAGGTGACGTTCCTTCGGGATACCAAGAAACTGGAAGCACGTGGTCCCAAGTTCGCGCTACCGTGTCAGCGAGGCAGTGAACGCATCTCCCAGGGTTCGGTCGCTTCGCCATCCTTTCAAGTGAGCCCTAACGCCATGTTAAGCCGCCGCCGCGCGACGGCGTTTCGTAAGAGCGAACTGGTGGGACGGCGGTCGGCTTGAACATTTAGTTAGGTCTTTCCGCGGGGGAAATGACTGCCTCACTACTAAACTACTCACGAGCCAAGAACGCGCACCCCTTTTGTATTGTCAGCCATTTTGGCATATCGCCAAAGCGAATTTTACAGATTGCCATATTGCCCGTAAGCTCGACTGATTCGACGATTCCACGGCCGAACTTCACATGGGCCATTGCGTCCCCAACGGCGATCTTTCCGAAGCCTTCAAGCTCCACTTCACTCTCGACGGGCTTCCGGAATTGAGCCGCTTCAAGATCAAATTTCTCCTTATGCCCGTGATACTTGTGCCAAAGCCTTGGCAGGTCCCTGGCTAATTGTTCGTTCGAATAATCTCCAAAATCCTCTTCAGAATGAACTACACGGTTTTCCAGCCAAACGCCAGTAGCTTTTTGATAAATATCTACCGCCAGGAAGCCAAAGCCCTCAAACTCTGCGGAGGGCACACCCGAACCGGCAAGTTCGACAAATGCGAGGCTATCAGGATTTTCCAAGGTGGCCTCAACTACCGCTCTGCCCTGCGAGATCAGCCATTCCCGAAAGTACTCAAACCCATCATCGGAACAAGCACCACCGTTTAGCAGAATACCAGCTCCCCAGATTTTCCTAGTCTCTAACGCATTAAATGCTTCATAAAAACAGGAACAGAACGAATCTACTTCAGGAGGATCAAGGGCGCGCAGGGCCTTCCGCAGCCGGGCGATTTGGGACTTTTGCAACTTCGCACGGCTCAGGTCTACGATTTTCCAAAACGCATCAACCTCCATAGCTACTCCCAGAAAGACCTAACGCTATGTTAAGCCGCCGCCGCGCGACAGCGTTGGTAAGTGCGAACTGGTGGGACGGCGGTCGGCTTGAACATTTAGTTAGCCCTCACTTCACATGGCTCAAATAATCCTGGCGAGCCCTCTGGCAAGAAGTCAAGAGCAATATCATCAACCAGTACTTTAACGGATTCCGGTGCCTCACATTTTGGGATTCGGTACGTCCGCTTTTCAACGACTCCCTCCTGACTCTTAAACCGCACGGCAACGACATAGTTCCGTGCGGCTCCAATGTCTTCAGTTCCCGGTGTGTCTGGCGGTGAAATGTAAGGATCGAGCGCACCCTCCGTAATTGCCAGCCAACGTTTCTCAAAATCCTGAACGGGATAAATGGCCTGACGCCGTTCAAGGTCCTTTCCCTCGACTTTTCGCCAGACTGACGCATAGCCCCTGCCGCCAATTTCAACGGCGGTCAGGATATGAAATCCGTTGGTGTCTTGCGTTGTAAGGGCAAGCTGCCGCTCTTCTGGCACTTCCCCAGCAGCAAGACTTAATACGCCAATTATCAAAGCCGACTGGATCACTCACCAACTCCTAATGAGGGCTAACGCCATGTTAAGCGGCTGCCGCGCTTGATGTCTGAATGGGCCAACGGGTGGGACGGCAGTCCGCTTGAACATTTAGTTAGACCTCTGGGACCGCCCTATACGAACCGTGTTCCAGCGTACTTCAAAGCATCACCGTGCCGGTCTGGATGGTGGCATGCCGGTCGCGCGCCCGCACACCAAGCGCGGCCGCGCTCTTCCCCCACACCTCGGCGGCCGCGCGCCAAATGCGCGCCCCGCGATCCACCAAAAAGCCTTCTGGATACCGGCGCTTCCACCGCCCGCACACCGCGTGCGGACCTGAACTCCTCCGCCCACTGCACGCTGCGACGAGCACGCCCAAGCGGCCACCCGCGACCCACTGCTTCTAAAACTCAACCAATGCCAGTCTCGATCAGTGCCTGAGCGTAACCCGCCGATCCACCCCGCGCGAGGCGTGCGCAGGCGACTGTTTCGCCAACTCTACCCGCGCGTAAACGCGGCCAGCCACCGCTCACTGCTCTTCGTGGCAAAACGCTCTGTCTGTGCCCTGAGGTCTAACGCCATGTTAAGCCGCCGCCGCGCGACAGCGTTGGTAAGTGCGAACTGGTGGGACGGCGGTCGGCTTGAACATTTAGTTAGACTTCCCTTTTGTCGATTGTGAGCCTTTCCCGGACTCTCGTTCTTTCCTGAGACTCACCCCTGATCAAGCAATTAGCAACGCCTTGTCTAGAGCCTGCCAATCGGTTGCGGAGGACTGGAGCCCTTTGTCTCTGCAAAAAGCTCCCCTTCCCTTAGAACTACTTTGAGATTCATGCTCCACCACTGTTCCGGCCATAGCAAGACAGTTAGCCCTAGCACTTCGAAGAATGCCTCATTGGGACGACTCGCAACACCCTTCCGTGCAAATACACATTGATGGCGCTTCCCAAGAGCGAACCTTACTTTAATCAGTCCTCGATCAGTAACAAGGCTCGATTTCTCCGGACGGCAATGCACCGAGATCACGGGATTTGGCCGCATGTCGAACTCGGTGATCGCCTCAAGTAGTGCTGCGTGTGCTTCTGGAGAGATCTCGATCATTGTGAATGGAAGTCTAACGCCATGTTAAGCCGCCGCCGCGCGACGGCGTTGGTATCTGCGAGCTGGTGGGACGGCGGTCGGCTTGAACATTTAGTTAGCTTTCCGCTCTTTGCACGAGCATGCGCTTTTCCCCGACGCCATTCTACCCGTCTGGCTCTTCTACCCGCCTGGCCCTTCTAACCCGATTGGCCCTTCTAACCCGATTGGCCCTTCTAACCCGATTGGCCTTTCTGCCCGATTGGCCTTTCTACCCGACTGGCCTTTCTACCCGACTGGCTCTTCTTGTACCCGATTGGCCTCTCTACCCGATTGGCTTTTCTAACCGATTGGCTTTTCTAACCGATTGGCTTTTCTAACCGATTGACTGTTCTATCCGATTGGCTCTTCTACCCGATTCGGCTTTCTATCCCATCGGTCTTTTATAAACGCCCCCTCAACTCCCCCAGATTGGGCAGTCAAAATCCTACAAGCCCAGGAAAGCTAACGCCATGTTAAGCCGCCGCCGCGCGATAGCGTCGGTAAGGGCGAAATGGTGGGACGGCGGTCGGCTTGAACATTCAGTTAGCTTTCCGCTTTTCACCAAGACCACCCTACCCTTCATTGGATTTTCCAACATTGACCTTGAACCATTGACCTGAACCATTGACCTTGAACCATTGACCTTGAACCCCTGATCTTGAACCATTGGCCTTGAAGAATGACATTTGAAGAATTGGACTTGAACAATCACATTGAACCATTGGCCTTGAACCATTGGCCTTGAACCATTGGCCTTGAACCATTGGCCTTGAACCATTGGCCTTGAACCGTTGGCCTTGAATCATTGGCCTTGAACCATTGGCCTTGAACCATTGGCGTTGAATCGCTTCTTCCTCCAAAAGCTCTCCAATCAATGCTCCGTAGCTCCTTGTGCGAGAACACCAGACCCGGCACCGTGCGACTGGAAAGCTAACGCCTTGTAGATTTCAAAAATGAAGCGCTAAACCCGTCTTTTGGCACGGATGTGAGGTGCTATTCGGTTCGTGGCGTGGAGTGAGTGTCGGATTTTTCCTACATGAAATCAATGGCTTCTCTGACTGGCTGGCGGGGATGGGGGGGCGTAGCGTGGTGGGGACACGGCTTGGGAGTGACTTGGTATGCGATATCGCCTCATTTCGTTCATTTTCCCCGTTATTGCTTCGGGGCGGGGTGAGTATCGGCCGGGTGGGGATGCGGGTGTGCGATTTGACGGACGGGATGAGTTTGTTCCCGTTGCGCCGCCTACGGGACGGCCTGCCCGCGTGGATGATCACGACGCGGGCGCGCAGCGTGGCCGTGCGCCTAAGGCGCCTGGTTCATCAGAGGACGGGAATGACCCTGCCATCGACGCGGTCCGCCGTGCGCAAGCCGAAGAAGATGAGCGCGATTACCGGAAGTGGAAGCTGTTCAAACGGATTCCGTTGTTCCTGGAAATTGAGGAGCTTGCCGCGGCTGACACGCCTGCCCAGCCCGCGAAGCCGAGCAGGCCGCCTCGGGCAGTGGTCGCCCCAATGACTGATCCCCAAGTTGCGACGTCTGACCGCATCCGCGGCACGGCTCTGGCGACTCGCGACCCAGCGAACCAGCGACCCCAAACACGCACACTCGCCCCCGCACAAGACCTCGTCGTCCATGCTGGCGCTGCCACTGCGTCGCGCGGCGCCGCAGCTCCGCTGGGCGTGGCCGTTGCGATCGTCGAGCTTCCCTACCCCGCCGCCCGGACGCCATTACGGGAAACCCGGCTGCTGGACCTGGTTCGCGACCGGGTGCGGCTTAAGCACTACAGCATTCGCACGGAGCGTGCGTACCTGGGATGGATCGAGCGCTTCATGCTGGCGTTCGGGGACCGCCATCCGCGGGATCTCGGGGTGGTCGAGGTGGAGCAGTTCCTCACCGTGTTGGCGACACGTTACCAGGTGGCAGCCTCGACCCAGTCGCAAGCACTGAGCGCGCTGCTCTTTCTCTACCGCGAAGTGCTGGGCGAGGACCTGCCGTGGCTTGAGAATGTGACGCGGGCGAAGGTGCCGCAGCGGCTGCCGGTGGTGCTCGATCGCACCGAGATCCGCAATCTGCTCCACCAACTGGACGGGCGAGAGTGGCTGATGGCCAGCCTCCTGTACGGTACGGGGATGCGGTTGATGGAGTGCATCCGGCTGCGGATCAAGGACGTCGATTTTGCACGTTGCGAAATCATCATCCGCAACGGGAAGGGCGCGCGAGATCGCATCACCATGTTGCCGCGCTCGCTGGCTGCCCCGCTGTCGCTGCAGGTCGAACGCGCGCGCGCACAGCACGAGCGCGACCTCAATTCGGGCACTGGGGAGGTCTACCTGCCGAATGCGCTAGCGCGAAAGTACCCGAATGCTGCTCGTGAGGCGGGTTGGCAATGGGTCTTTCCTGCGCAGAAGCTGGCGAACGACCCGCGTACAAACACGTCTCGCCGGCACCATCTGGATGAGCAGGTGCTGCAGCGTGCGGTGAAGTCCGCCGTCGCGCGGGCCGGGATCGTGAAACTTGCGACGTGTCACACGCTTCGGCATTCCTTTGCCACCCATCTGCTCGAGGCTGGCTATGACATCCGGACGGTGCAGGAACTACTTGGCCATAAGGACCTGACGACAACGCAGATCTACACACACGTCCTCAACCGAGGGCCGGGTGGAGTGTTGAGTCCAGTCGATCGGTAGACCCCGTCGCGCTCACTGCGTGCAGCCGAGGCCCTCCGGCACTGTAAGCCGCGTCAGGTTCATCGTGCCTTGGCCGTAGCCCTCCGGGAAGTTGAAGTCGACGCGCCCGTTGCGGCAGCTGCTGAAGGTAAAGGTCATGGTGCCGAAGGGCTGGTTGGTGACACTGGCCGGGTTGAAGTTGGGGATGAAGCGGCCGCCAGTGGTGCGCACCGGGTTCATCGTCACGGTGTTGCCGACGATCGTACCGACGCCGCCAAACCAGCTCTGCTGGCCGTCGGGACTGAAGGTAAACCACCAGGCGAGCAGCCGGTTGGCGGGCAGCACTTCGACGAAGAACCCATGGCCAGACTGGGCGGGGTCGTACCAGGACCCGGTGTAACTGGAATCGATGGTGGCAAGGACCGGTGGACCGTCGGAGATGAGCAGAATCTCGCCGTTGTAGTCGACCAGATAGAGGTTGCCGGCCTCGTCTTCGCCGAAGCTCGAGACCGCGCGTCCGCTCGCAATCTCCTGGGTGCGAGTGAAGCTCGCGGCGACGTTGGCGGGCGCGCTGCGCTGCAGGGACCAAACGGTTCCGCTGCAGAAGTCGCTAAAGAGATAGCGACCGACGAGCGCAGGGTAAAGCGTGCCGCGATAAACATAGCCGCCAGTGACGGAACATCCCGACGCCCGGCCATATTCGTTGACCGGAAGCACACCGATCGGTGTGCAGCCGATGCTGCGACAGGCGCTGCCTTCCATGATGCGCCAGCCGTAGTTCTGGCCCGCGAGGCCAGCGGCCTGGACGTTGACCTCTTCGGTACGCGATTGGCCCACGTCGGCAATCCACAGCTCGCCAGTGCTGCGATCGAAGCTGGGACGCCAGGGATTGCGTAGCCCATAGGCCCAGATCTCGGGTCGCGCCCCGCTGGTATTGACGAACGGATTGCTGGGTGGTGAAGCCGCCGTTGCGCCGCTGACATCGAGTCGCAGCATCTTGCCGAGAACGGTATTGAGCCGTTGGCCGTGGTCTTGGGGATCGTTGCCGCTGCCGCCGTCGCCGCTGGCGACGTAGAGAAACCCATCTGGTCCGAAGCCGAGCCAGCCGCCGTTGTGATTGGCAAACGGCTGATCGAAATTGAGCAGGTGGGTGATCGTGCTGCGGTCGGCGCGATCGGGGTCACTGCTCACGCGCAAGCGCGCGACGACGCTGTCGCCGGCGAGGTCAGTGTAATAAATATAGAAACGACCGCTGGTTTCGTAATCCGGTGCGAACGCAAGGCCAAGCAAGCCTTGTTCGGATTCGTTGGAGACCAGATTGGCAATGTCGAGGAATGGGGCCGGCAGCAGCGCGCCGCCGCGGGCGATGCGAATGCGGCCGCTTTGCTCGATGATGAAAAGGCGTCCAGAGCCGTCGCCCGCATGAGTGACGAAGATCGGCTGACTGAGCCCGTCGACGACGCGCGTGAGGCGCAGATCGAGTGCCGCGAGTGATGTTGCTGAGAGCAGCGCCGCGAGTGCAATGACTTGGGCAAGGATTTTCATAGAGCCTCCGGTTGCAGTTCAGCAGCGCTTGTACGAAGTCTATCGTAGCGCACACCGATAGGAATCGGCAGCATCCCGAGAACCATTCGGCTGACGGGTGTCAACGCGGTACGAGAGACGCCATGGCCGTGCCGGGTTTGGTGATCCGGCGCTAGCCCCCCAGAGCTTCTGGCACGCGCCGAGGCGCGGATGGCGATGCCTATACTGCCGGCATGGACCTCCCCAAATCTTTCACCTTGCACCCGAAGGTCCAGGACCTGTGGTTCTGGCAGTCGCTCATCATCTGCGCGCTGGTTTCGCTGCCAGGGCTGGTTGGCGGGTTGATCTCCGGCTACTGGGTCATTTCAGTGGTGTCGGTGCTCGCAGCATCGCTGCTGTTCTCCCTGTCGCTGCGCTATGTGCGCCGCTATGGGCAGAGCTTTCGCTGCGTCCTCGAGAGCGATGGCCTGCTGGTGGCGCGCGGCGTCTTCTGGCACAAGGAGACCCTGATCCCGCGTACGCGCATCCAGCACACGGACGTCCAGCAGGGGCCGATTGCCCGTCACTACGGCATGGCCACGCTCAAGGTGTTCACGGCCGGGACGCACGTTTCGGAAACCGAGGTCGAGGGCCTCGTTCACGAGGACGCGCTGGCACTGCGGGATCAGCTGCTCGGGCGTAGCGGCAACGATGGCATCTGACCCGATTCCCGCAGGCGCTGCCACACTACGCCGGCTGCACCCGTTCTCCTGGTTGTTCGTGTTGCTCACACGGCTGCGCCCGATCGTGCTGCCCCTGCTGGTGCTGCTCTTTCTCGGGCAGGGCGAGTGGTGGGAGTTGTTCATCGTGGCCGGCGCAGTGGGCTACGCGCTGTACTCGCTCATCTACAGCATCGGGTTCCGCTATCGCATCGGAACCGACGAGCTGCTGGTCAAGGAAGGCATCTTCTCGCGCACCGAGCGCCATATCCCGTATGCGCGCATCCAGAATATCGTACGCCGCCGCAATCCATTGCACCGCATCTTCGGAGTGGCCGAACTGCGCCTGGAGTCGGCGGGCGGCACCTCGCCCGAAGCGGTCATGAACGTGATCACGCTGGCCGCTGCGGAAGAGCTCGAGGCGGTGTTGCGCAGTGGCCACAACGATGCAGCTGCGCCCGCGGATGCGGCCACGCATCCGCTCCATGCACTGTCGCCCGCCGAGGTATTGCGGCTGGGCCTGCTGCGCAATCGTGGCGGCGTGCTGATCGGTGCGATGTTCGCGGCGGCCTGGCAATTCGGCGCCTGGGAGAGCATGAGCGTCCGGGATGCGGTTCGCACCGTCGGCGGGTGGCTCTTCGCGGGCACCCAGTCTTTCACCGGCCCGCTGGCCATGTTTTTCAGCATCGTCGCCCTGAGTCTCCTGCTGTATGTGGCGATCAAGCTGTTTTCGATCGCAATGGCGTTTCTCGAATTCCATGGCTTCCAGTTGCGCAGTGATGGCTCCCGAGTGGCGACCGAGGGCGGCCTTTTGACGCGGCACGCAGCGAGCGCTCGAGTCGAGAAGATCCAGCGGCTGGTCACCGGTGACTCGTGGCTTTCGCGACGACTGGGGCGGCGCTGGTTGAGCTGCGAGGTCGCATCCGGGCTGCAACTGGACGACGAGAACAGGAGTTCGCGCCTGCAATGGCTGGCCCCCATTGGCACGCCCGCGAAGATCGATGAGATTGTCGCGGTGCTCGACGCCGGCCTCGTCCTGCACCAGCAGCAATGGCAACCACTGCACCCGCGCGCATGGCGCCGCGTGGCCAAGACCGGTGCCCTGATGTGGACCCTGGGCACTCTCCCGGCCTGGTATCTGCTTGGGCTTTACGCCGTCCCTGTCTGGCTGGCCTTGATGGTTGTCAACTATTTCGGTGCGCGCGGCTGGGCGCGGTTCGCGGCGTATTCCTGCCACGACGGTGTGTTTGCGTATCGCTCCGGCTGGCTCAGCCGTGAGTGGTTGCTCACGCGGATCGCCAAGGGCCAGGGGATCGAACTCTCGAGCTCGCCCTTCGATCGGCGCGCAGGCATGGCGAAGGTCGAGCTGGACACTGCCGGCGCCTCGCAGATCGGCTCGCGCTTGCAGGTTCCCTACCTCGGGCAAGCGCAGGCGCGCGCCCTGATGGCGGCATTGCGGTCGCAAATCGATGCGCTGCCACTCCCGGCGTTGGCGGCGCCGTCCGAGGGTACCGATGGCAGGCTTGCGAGTCGCCAGCTGCATCTGTAAACCCTTGTTCCATCGCGACCTGGACCCTAATATCACGCGGGCATCACGAGCCCTCAACGCACGGAACTTGTCGACATGGGCCTTGTGACCGAGCCGACTGCTTCACTTGACGTTGCGCTCGCGCACGCCAATCGACTGCTGGCACGGGATCCGGCGCTGGCCGCCGAACAGGCGACGGAAATCCTTAAAGTCGCCGTGCGCCATCCGCCCGCGCTGTTGTTGCTCGGGGTCGCGCGCTCGCGGCTGGGAGACCACCCGGGTTCGCTCGAAATTCTGCAGCCACTCGCCGAAGCGCAGCCGCGCTGGGCACAGGCGCAGCTCGAGCTGGCTTTGGCCTTCGGTCGTGGCGGTCGTGGCAGCGAGGCGATCCCCGTGCTGCGCCGCGCACTGGCGCTGAAAGCGGACCTGCCACAGGCATGGCTTGCGCTGGGCGATCACCTCGACGCGAGCGGCGATCGCAGCGGCGCCGAAGCGGCCTATGGCGCGCACATCCTGCACTCGACGCGCGATCCGCGCTTGATGGCGGCGGCATCCGCGCTCGCCGAGAACCGCATTAATGAAGCCGAAGCGCTGCTCCGTGCCCATCTCAAGCAGGCGCCAACCGATGTCAGTGCGATCCGCATGCTTGGAGAAGTCGGCGCACGCCTTGGCCTGCATGAGGAGGCAGAGCATCTGCTCGCCCGGTGTCTCGAGCTCGCGCCCGGGTTCCACGCTGCACGACAGAACTACGCGCTGGTCCTGCATCGCGCGAACAAGCCAGCCGCAGCACTGGAACAGATCGAGCAACTCCTGGGCCTGGATCCGACCAACGCGAGCTATCGCAATCTCAAGGCGGTGGTGCTCTGTCGCACAGGCGACTACGCGCCCGCGATCGAGCTCTACGCGCAGATCCTGGCGGAGTATCCGAGCCAGGCACGGATCTGGCTGAGCTACGGCCACGCCCTCAAGACGGCCGGCGCCCAGGAGCGCTCGATCGAAGCCTATCGACGCTGCATCGCCCTGGAGCCCGGCTACGGCGAAGCCTGGTGGAGCCTCGCCAATCTCAAGACTTTTCGATTCGACGCCGAAGATGTTGCGACCATGCGTGCGCAACTCGCCGTCGAAGCGCTCAAGCCCGAGCAGCGCCTGCAGTTCGAGTTCGCGCTGGCCAAGGCGCTCGAAGACGAGGCGGAGTACGCGCAGGCCTTCGAGCACTACGCGCTTGGCAACGCGATCCAGCGCGGCCTGGTCCGCTACGACCCGGAGGACACGTCGACGCGCGTGCGCCGTTCACGCCGCATGTTCACGCCTGAGTTTTTTGCGCAACGCGCGAACCAGGGCTGCCCTGCCCCCGACCCGATCTTCATTCTCGGACTGCCGCGCTCCGGATCGACCTTGATCGAGCAGATCCTCGCCAGCCATTCGGCGGTCGAAGGCACGATGGAGTTGCCCGAGATCATCTCGATGACACGGGTGCTGCGCCAACAGGCATCCGCGATGGACTCGAGCTCCTACCTCGACGCACTGGCGACGCTGGACGGCGCCGCGCTGCGCGAGCTCGGCGAGCAATACATCGAGCGCACGCGCATCCACCGCAAGACCGACGTGCCGTTCTTCATCGACAAGATGCCGAACAATTTCGCGCATCTGGCGCTGATCCACCTGGTCCTTCCGAACGCCCGCATCATCGATGCACGCCGACATCCGCTCGCGTGCTGTTTCTCGGGCTTCAAGCAGAACTTTGCCCGCGGCCAGAATTTCTCCTATTCCCTGGAAGACCTCGGTCGCTACTACCGCGACTACGTCGAGTTGATGGCGCATTTCGATGCGGTGCTCCCCGGGCGCGTCCATCGCGTTTTCTACGAATCGATGGTGGCCGACACGGAAATGGAGCTCAGGCGATTGCTTGATTACTGCGGCCTGCCCTTCGAGGAAAAATGCCTGCGCTTTTTTGAAAACGAGCGGCCGGTGCGGACCGCGAGCTCGGAGCAAGTACGCAAACCCATCTACCGTGAAGGCGTCGATCACTGGCGCCATTTCGAACCGTGGCTCGGCCCGCTCGCCCAAGCGCTCGGCCCGGTGCTCGATGCTTATCCCAGCGTTCCTCATTTCAATTGATGACCTCACGCCCCATCGGAGAGCCCGCAATGCAGAAGCACAAGAACAGAAAAACCGCTCGCACGCATGCGTACGCGCTGACCCGCGTCCCCCTGGTTGCTGCCATCTATCTCGCCCTCGGTTCCACCGCCTTCGCGCAGGACGCAGCGCCCGCGACCGAGGACGTGAGCGAGCTCGAGGCGGTCATCGTCACCTCGCAGAAGAAGATCGAAAACCTGCAGAAGGTGCCGATCAGTGTCCAGGTGCTCGATGAGCAGCGGCTCGAGGAACAGAACGTTTCGGACTTCGACGATTTCGCACGGCTGATGCCGAGCGTGTCCTTCCAGGGAGCCGGCCCCGGCTTCAACCAAGTCTACATCCGCGGCGTTGCCAGCGGCGGTGACGGCAATCATTCGGGTCCGCTGCCGAGCGTCGGCCTCTATCTCGACGAGCAGCCGATCACCACCATCCAGGGCGCGCTGGATGTGCACATCTACGACATCCAGCGCGTCGAAGCGCTGGCCGGCCCGCAGGGCACGCTCTATGGCGCGAGTTCGCAGTCGGGCACCGTGCGCATCATCACCAACAAGCCCGATCCGAGCGGCTTCGCGGCGGGCTACGGCATCGAGGGCAACAGCATCGACGATGGTGGCAGCGGCTACGTTGCCGAGGCTTTCGTCAATGCGCCCTTGTCGGAGACGGCGGCCATCCGCCTGGTAGGCTGGAGCAAGCACGACGCCGGCTACGTCGACAACGTCTTCGGCGAGCGGACCTTCCCGACCTCGGGCATCACCATCGACAATGCCAATCGCGTCGAGGAGGACTACAACGACGTCGACACCTACGGCGCGCGTGCCGCGTTGCGGCTCGACCTTTCCGACAGCTGGACGATCACGCCGTCGATCGTCGGACAGAACCAGCGGTCCAACGGCAGCTTCGGCTTCGACCCGGACGTTGGAGATCTCGAAATCACCCACTTCTATCCGGAGAGCTCGGATGACCGCTGGACGCAGGCGGCGCTCACCGTGCAGGGCAAGGTCGGCAATTTCGACCTCGTCTACGCGTATGCGCACCTAAAGCGCGATGTCGATGTTGAATCGGACTACAACGATTACGCCTTCTGGTACGACACCCTGGCGGGTTACGGCGCGTATTTCACCGACGATGCCGGCAACCTGATCAACCCGTCGCAGTACATCCAGGGCGTCGATGGCTACAAGCGCGATACCCATGAGCTGCGCATCTCGTCACCGCAGGACAATCGCTTCCGTTTCGTGGCCGGCGTGTTCTGGCAGGACCAGTCGCATCGCATCGAACAGCGCTATCGCGTCGATGGGCTGGCCTCTTCGCTGTCGGTCACCGGCTGGGAGGACACCATCTGGCTGACGCAGCAATTCCGCAAGGACCGCGACGAAGCCTTCTTTGGGGAAATGTCGTTCGACATCACCGATCGCCTGACCGCGACAGCGGGCATGCGCTTCTTTGAAGCCAAGAACAGCCTCAAGGGCTTCTTCGGTTTCTCCGAGGGCTACAGCGGATCGACCGGTGAGGCTGCGTGTTTCGACGAAACCGACTTCCAGGGCGCGCCGTGCATCAATCTCGACAAGCGCACGCAGGATGAGGACTCGCTCGGCCGCTTCAACCTGACCTTCCAGGCGACCGACGACGTGATGCTGTACGGCACCTGGTCGGAAGGCTATCGGCCGGGCGGCATCAACCGCCGCGGCAGCCTGCCGCCCTATATCTCGGACTTCCTCACCAACTATGAGTTCGGCTGGAAGACCACCTGGGCCGACAACACGCTGTCACTCAACGGCGCGGTGTTCCGCCAGGAATGGAAGGATTTCCAGTTCGCGCTGCTCGGCGCCAATGGCCTCACCGAAATCAAGAACGCCAACCAGGCCGAGATCGACGGCCTCGAGCTCGAGCTCAACTGGCGCGCCAGCTACAACTTGACCATCACCGGCGGCGTTGCCTTCTTCGATGCGCAGCTGACCGAGAACTATTGCGGCTTCACCGACGACGACGGCATACCGGTCACCGTCTGCGACGATCCACAGGCACCCGATGGCACGCGTCTGCCGGTCACCGCCGAGTTCAAGGGCAATCTCACCGGGCGCTATACCTTCGAGATCGGCAGTCTGGAAGCCTATGTGCAGGGCTCGATCATCCACGAGGGCGATCGCACGTCCGACCTGCGTCTCGCCGAGCGCGACATCCTGGGCGACTTGCCGTCCTACACGATGGCGGATCTTTCCTTTGGCCTCCGCCGCGACAACTGGGCGCTCAATCTCTATCTGAAGAACGCCTTCGACGAACGCGGCGAAGTCTCGCGCTTCACCCAATGCGCGGAAGCGGTCTGCGGCGAACAGGCGTACACCCTGGTCACCCAGCCGCGCACCTTCGGCGTGAGGTTTTCGCAGGATTTTTGAGCTGATTCTGGAGGGTCGAGCCTTGCTCGGCCCTTTTTTCGATGCTCGCGGTGAGTCAGCTCAGGGATAGGCAGGGTCGACACGCCTGCGCATCGTCGACGCCGGTGAGGATCGCACTCACGTGCGACCCCGGCTCCCGATCGACCCGGTCACCAGCTTCCCGTTACCCGATGTCGTGGAAGCAAGCCTTCGTTTCAGCGATGGAGAGCGAGCAACGCTGGCTTACAGCGTTGACGGGGCGTTCGGCAGCCGGCCCGGGTAAGCGCAGCGCACCCGGGTGCTGATCTCGACTTGCAAGTCCCCGGGTGCGCCTGCGGCTTACCCGGGCTACGGAGCACTACGGCCCCTCGAAGCCATCGGCGAACGCAAATGGCGGTGAGGTGATGTTGATCGCATTGCCCATCGGCGAGTGATTTCCGCAGTTGTAGAACAACTGGTCGGGTGCGTCGAGCGGAACTGTGAAGGTCAGCACGCCGCTCTGTCCGCCGTTGTTACTGACGCCGTTGGTGAATTGGTTGCCACTCCCTGCACCCGGGAAGGTCTTGATGAAGAACGGGTGGTTCGAGACATTCAGAAAAAAGCTGTAGGTCTGTCCACGCTGGAGGTTCAAGACCGGATCGTTGGTGCCGTCGATGGTGTAGTCGGAGAAGCTGGAGGCCGATACGTTGAAGCTATTCCCGCCAGCGAACGCAGTGGCTGGCGCGATTAATAGCGCGCACAGCAGACTGGCAATGCCCGCTCGCACAAAATCATTGCTATGCATGGCTGAGCTCACGTTCGAGGTTTGAGAAGGGCAGGCTCGCACAATGTGAATGCCAGAGAGACCGACAAAAGTCCCATAACCGATAAGTCCTCAACGGATCGCCAGATTACCCGCCATCGGGCGGAACGCCGAGTCATTGGGAAACTCGCTGCGCGGGGGCAGATCGGCGGGCTGCATGCGGTTGGGGGATTTGGGCGATGAATCGTCGTTTGCGGCAGTCGCTGCGAGTTGCGTGGCCTTGTGCGCGATCCGGCACAGGTGGCCGACATCGTAGAAGGACGAGTAACGGATCCAGCGCGAATGCCCGGTTTTCGCAGCAGCCGAAATGCCCTTGCGGCCCGGCCCTGGACCGGCAAACAAAGGGACCCACAGCGCATCTTTGGGATTCGACTCGATGCAGACGAAATACTGCAGCGACGAGTATTCGACTTCGTTATTGCCGGTAAAGCTCGCGCCCTCGACGCTCAGGATTTGCGGATCGAGTTGCAGGACCAGGCCGGGTGAGTGAACGTGGGGCATGAAAGTCCTTGATGCGGCGCGATGACCGATGCGGCTCGCTGCGCGGGCGCATCGTACGCGGTTCGGAGGGGTGTTGCTTCCGGAGGCGCGCTTCTGGTGGGTCTGCGCTGCGCGCGGACGCTTCCGCTCGCATTTAGGAAAAGCGTCCGCGCATAGCGCACACCCACCACGAGCCGCCCTGCTCCTCCTCAGATCTTCCGCCCTGCCGCCGCCCAATACGGTTCGCGCAGCTCGCGCTTCAAGATCTTGCCGGCGGCGCTGCGCGGGAATTCGGCCATGACCACCACTTCCGAGACGCGCTGGTAGCGGGCGCTGACGCGCTCGTTGATCCAGTCGCGAAGGTCCGATCCTGTCACTTGCGCGCCCGGGCGCAGGATGACCGTGGTGAGCGGCGTCTCGCCCCATTTGTCGTGCGGCACGCCGAACACTGCGACCTCGAAAATGTCCGGGTGACGCGCTGCGATCTCCTCGATGTCGCGCGGATACACCTTGACGCCACCGGTATCGATCATGTCTTTGATGCGGTCGACGAGGTACAGGTAGCCATCTTCGTCGAGGTAGCCCACATCTCCGGTGTAGATCCAGCCGTCGCGGACCGTTTGCGCAGTGATCTCCGGGCGACGGTAGTACCCGCTCATGGCGAACGGGCTGTTGCCGATGATCTCGCCGCTCTCGCCCGCCGCGGCATCGCTGCCGTCGGGCCGCACCACGCGGATGCGGAAGAACGGCAGCGGCACTCCAACTGATCCGCTCTTGCGTACGGCGTCATTGCGATCAAGCACGGTGATCACGCCTTCGGTGAGGCCGTAGAGCTCGTACAGTCGGCCCGGCAGCAGGCGGTTGAGCTTTTCCTTGTCCTGCGCCAGCAGCGGAGCACCGAGCGAGAGTACGCATTCGAGCGAGGCCAGGCGCCGCGGGTCGAATCCGGGCGCAGCCAGGATCGCGACGATCTGCGCCGGCACCAGCATCACGTGGGTGACGCGTTCGCGCTCGATTGCCGCGATGGTGTCCTCGGCATCGAAACTGCGCTGCAGGATGTAGGTGCCGCCGAGATGGAAGGTCGGCAGCATGGTGACAAAGGCACCATTGAACACGATCGCACCAGCGTGCAAGGTGCGCGATTCCGGGCTCATGCGCAACGCGCTGCCCATCAGCGCGCAATACATCGCGCGCACGAAATGAGTGTGCACGATGCCCTTCGGCAAGCCCGTGGTGCCGCTGGTGAACAGGATATTGAAAAGATCATTGCCGTTGACGGCGGCGGGTTCCAGGTCGTCGCGCTGGGTCGCGCATAGCGAGGTGTAGTCCTTGAATTCGTGATCGGCAGAATCGGTGATCAGGACGATCTCGGGCAGGTGCTCGCGAACCTCCCGCAGCAAGGGCAGCATGGCCGCCTGGGCGATCAGGCAGCGCGCCTCGGAGTCCTTGAGCAGGCTGACCAGGCCCGACTGCATGAGCAGGGGCGACAGCGGCACCAGCACCGCGCCGATGCTCGGCACCGCCCAATAGCTTTCGATGAGCTCGAGGCAATTACCGGAAACGGTCGCCACCTTGTCGCCCGGACCAAGCCCAAGCGCGCGCAACATGTTGCCGACGCGCGCGATACGCGCCCAGAAGGCTGCGTAACTCAAGCGTTGCCCATCGCAGACCAGCGCGGTCGCGGCGCCGTGATAGCGCGCGTGATTACGGATCAGTGAGGCCAGTTCGAGCGTGGGGACGCTGGTGGCGAACGCGGGTTCGGCGGTGTGCATGGCAGTAGACATGGCGGCGACTCGGGTAAGGCGCGGCCGGGTGACCACGCTGCCGCTAACTTTTGCACCACACCGCATTCCTGACCAGTGGCCGTTCGTTCAGCGCCAGTCTGGAGGGCCGCGCTCCTGCGCGGCCGCCCTTTCCTATGTTCGCAGCACAGCGGCGGCGCGGGAGCGCCGCCCTCCCGAAGCCTTGGGCTACCGTTTCCCGAACAAGAACCGCACCGCCGCCGGAAATTCGCGCCGCCAGAAAGCTTCGTTATGTTCCCCGCCCGCGCGGACTTCGAGTTCCATTTCCGTGGCATCGGCCCGTAGCAAATTCCCGACGCGCCGAACGTCGGCCACGGTTCGCATCGGCTCATCGCCTTCGCGGTCGCCGACCACCAAATAGATGCGCGTGTCCTCCGGCAGGCTGCGCGCGGCGGTGAACTCGGCAATCTCCGCCGAATACCAATACGACGGCGAGAACAAGCCTGCCTTGCTGAAGACTTCCGGATATTGGTAGATCGCATGGTGCGAGCTCAGCGCGCCGAGCGAGCTGCCGAGGATCCCGGTGTGGGCACGAGAGCGGCGGGTGCGGTAGCGACGGTCGATCAGCGGCTTGACCGTGCGCACGACGAAGTCGAGATAGGCCGTGCCCTCCGAGTCGCCGTACTTGGGGTTGGTCCAGGGGCTGAGCTCGTGGATGCGGTGCTCGCCGCCGTTGTCGATCCCGACCACGATCAGCTCGAGGCCATCGCTTTTCGCGAGCGCATCGAGACTTTCGTCGATGCCCCATTCGCCGGCAAAAGCGGTCGCATCGTCGAACAGGTTCTGCCCATCGTGCACATACAGCACCGGATAGCGTCGGCGGCTCTGCGCATAGCCCGGCGGCAGGTAGACGCGTACCGTGCGGACACGGTCCAGCCCGGGCATTACCAAGGGCGCGAGGACCTCGACTCCCGCGCTGGCAGTGGAGTGCTGCGCTGCCGTGACCGGCGCAAGCGCGAGCAGGACGAGCAACAGCCACCATGGGCTGGTTCGGCGGTGAGCCACGGAGTCGGCTGTAAACATGGGTTCAAGATAGCTGGAAAATCTGACGCCAAAGTAGCGCATCGCGGCCATGGTCGCTCCCACGAGATCAAGAGCGGGCGCAGAGCCGCTTGCTAGACTCACTGGCTGTTTTCGACGGACTCCGAGCGCATGCGCGTCCTGGTCACTGGCAGTGCCGGCCATCTCGGCGAGGCGCTCATGCGCACGTTGCGCGCGCAGGGGCGTGCGGCCGTCGGCATCGATGTCGCGGCATCCGAACATACCGATGTCGTCGGCTCGATCACCGATCGCGCGCTGGTGGAGCGGAGCATGCGCGGGGTCGACGCCGTGCTGCATACGGCGACCCTGCACAAGCCGCATGTGGCGACGCACACGCGCCAGGAATTCGTCGACACCAATGTCAGCGGCACGCTGAACCTGCTCGAAGCCGCGCACGCCAATCGGGTACGCGCCTTCATCTTCACCAGCACCACCAGCACCTTCGGCGACGCAATGGCGCCGGCGCCGGGTGATCCGGCCGTGTGGGTCGATGAGGAGACCATTCCGCTTGCGAAAAACATCTACGGCGCGACCAAGCTTGCGGCTGAGGACCTGTGCCGGCTCTTCGCACGAAACGATTCACCCGCGAAGCGAAACCGGGCCCTGCCCTGCCTGATCCTGCGCACGTCACGCTTCTTCCCAGAGCCCGATGACGACCCCGAGCTGCGCGCGGATTTTGCCGATGGCAATATCAAACTCAACGAGCTCCTGTATCGGCGTGCGGACATCGCCGACCTCGTCGATGCGCACCTGCTCGCGATCGAGCGTGCGCCTGCGATCGGTTTCGGGCGCTATGTGCTGAGTGCCACGACGCCGTTCTCGCGCGGCGATCGAGCCGAGCTCCGCACGGATGCACCGGCCGTCCTTGCCCGGCATTTCCCACGCTACGCGGCAACGTACGCAGCGCGCGGATGGCACATGTTCCCGAGCATCGGCCGCGTCTACGACAACGCGCTCGCGCGCCACGAGCTCGGCTGGCAGCCCCGCTACGATTTCGCCCGTGGCCTCGATTGCATCGCCCGCGGCGAAGATCCGCGCAGCCCGCTCGCCAAACTGATCGGCATCAAGGGCTACCACGCCGGCGCGTATGCCGATGGGATTTATCCGATAGAAGCTGGGTGATGTAACGGGAAGAGCACGAGCATTTTTTCCGCAGATTTCGCAGATTTCCGCAGATTAAAGCGATTGCGACTCGTGAGAGCAGCCATGGCTGCGATCCAGGCA
>JANPJV010000286.1:0-18814 GCA_031425695.1 Rhodanobacteraceae bacterium
TCCGGACGCTGTCCGGACGCTTTTGCACCGCATACGACAAGGCGCTCTTGCCCTGTGTGGGTTCGACCTGTGGTCGAACGCTCTTGCTCCAGGTCAGTACACAAACAGTTGTGGGTGCGCGCATAGCGCGCTCCCACAACCGCAGACTTAGAACTGCAGGCTGAAGCTGTCGATGAGGCCGGTGTCGCCGCTCGCATTGTCATTCACGCGCAGCTTCCAGACGCCGTTGGCGACGACTGCGGAGGCGTTGACGATGGTGACCTTGTAGAAGTTATCGGCCCCGGCGCCGGTGCGGTTGTGGAGGACATAGACCGTGCCGTTGGGCGCGACCAGGTCGACCTTGAGGTCACCGACGTAGGTGTGGGTGATGCGCGCGGTGGCGCTCAAGGTGCTCGGCGCATTCCCCGCGACGCCGCTGACGGTCACGGAGCTCTCGACCGTCGCGTTGTCAGCGATCGTGAGGTCGGTGCTGTTCTGGAAGAAGCCGGTATAGCGATAGCCAGCGCGCGTCGTGGCGCCGGTGCTGCCCGGGTCCAGCCAGTTGCTCAGGCGCGTGGCACTGGTACCGCCGCCGGTCCAGGAGACCGAGAGGCGGCCGTAGTAGTCTGAAAGCGTATTGCCGCAGGCAGCCCGGCCACCGTGCAGTTGCCCGACCAGCAGCTTGTTCTGGTTGAACAGGCCCGAGCCCGATGAGCCGCCTTCTGTAGTACCTGATTCCCAGTTGCCGACGCGCCAGTGCGTGCTGCCGGCGGCGCCGTCGTAACCGGAGACGGTCAGTGCGTTGTTGTCACCGGAGAAGCGCTTCTCGTGGCCTTGCGGGTGATGGATGCCCTTGGCCGAAGTCGGTGCCGTGCCGCTGCGATCCCAACCCGCGAAGAACGGCGAGGCCGCGGCCGGGACGTTGCCGGACAATTGAATCAGCGTGACATCACTGGCGGCGTGCGTGGCACGCAAGGTCGAGCCGGACTGGCTGTGGCTCGAGAACTTGGCCAGCGCGGTGCCGCTGGTGGCAGTCGCGCGGCAGTTGGCGCCCTGATAGTTCCAGTACACGACGATCGTGCCCGCGACTGCCTGGGTGCTCATGCAGTGATTCGCGGTCAGGAAATACGGCGTCGCGGTAATGCCGGTGTTGGCGATCAGCGTGCCGGTGCAGACGTAGGAGCTGCCATCCTTGCTGAAAGTGTACTGGCCAACGGCGCTCATCTGGTCGTTCCAGCCGTTGCCGGTCGCGCAAGCGGTATCGATGTTGCATGAACCCGATTTCTGCCCCGAGCCTTCGCTTTCGAATAGCCCACGATAGCCATGCGTCACGGAGCCGATCGTGAGGCTGGCCTGACGCCGCTTTTCAGTCGGAACGCGCAGTTCCAGCGTTGCCCGTTCACCGACGATGTAGGGCGACCAGAAGGTCTCGCCGCTCAGTTGGTCGGGCGTTACCACGCGGACGTTGTCCTTGCCTTCGCCTCGAATGACCAGCGTCGAACCGGCTGGTAGCCGCAGCTTCGAAAATTCGAAATCGAGCGATCGCGCCGCTGGCGAGACCAGGTCGAACTGCCACTGCGAGGTGCCGTCGGCAGCGTCCGACCAGCGTCCGAATCCCTTCGTCCCGAGGCGCCAGCCAGCGACCGGGATCTGCACGCCGTAGCGGTAAGCGCCGCCAACGGCCTTGGCATCTTCCATGGCCAGCTTGGTGAAATCCGGCGATGGCAGCACCAGCGCGCCACCATGGGCAAAGGGTGCAGCACGATCTACCACGGAGGCCGCGTGGGCAGCAGACAAGGAAAGCAACAGGGCGGCCCCGAGCGGAGCAATGGCGAGCATCGTCAGACGTGTACGCATGATCAAATCCCCAAGAAAAGGTCACGAAAGGTCCGCGCGGGCAGCCATGCTGATTCGAGCTCAAGGGTCCGGGGCGGCAGATTTTCAAATCTGCCAGCGGCCATCGATCGGTCCCCCACCAATCGAACGACCGCACCCAGCACCGTCGAGCTGCAACCGACTCAGGCGAGGTGATAGCGGATGGCGCAACCGGAACGGCCCGATTGCGTGGCGCGCACGTTAACAACGGTCGCAATTGCACGTCAACATAAAACTGTCACTAAATAATTGTTTCATAAGTAATTATTGTGCGGTGCAGCAGAGGGTCCGGTACGGCTTGACAACCCGCGGTCGCGGAGTAAGGTGCGTCCGCAGCACCGATGAGTGCTGCCGCTCGACAATCACTCGATGGAGCTTCCATGCGCAAGATCCAGGCGTCCCGCGAACATGACGGCGCCGACGACAAGAAGTCCCTGAATCGGCTCATCATTCTGGGAAGCGCGGTGGGTTTGACCATTTTGGCGGTGATTGCCGTTTTCCTGCTGATGTAGGTCATGTTCCCCGCGCCTGCGGAGAGTGGCTGTTTTCGAAGAACTGCTGTTGCTTTCGTGAGTCTGCGCTGTGCGCGGACGCTTGTTCCCGAACAGACGAATGCGTCGGCGCGCAGCGCGGACCCGCCAGTGCAAGTGTCAGCATGATCGTTCACCTGATCGATGGCACTTATGAGCTGTTCCGCGTGTTCTATGGCATCCGCCGTTTCAAGACCCCGGATCCGCCGTTCGGAGCCGTGGCGGGTGTGCTGGGCACGGTCGTGCAGATGCTGGAAGGCGGCGCCACGCACATCGGCGTCGCTACCGATCACGTGATTGAATCCTTCCGCAATCAACTGTGGGCCGGATACAAGACCGGCGAGGGCATCGAGCCCACGCTGCAGGCGCAATTCCATCCGCTCGAACGGGCGCTGATCGCGCTCGGCGTCGTTACCTGGCCGATGGTGGAACTCGAGGCCGACGACGCGTTGGCCTCCGCCGCGCATTTAGCTGCGCAAGACGAGCGCGTCGAACGGGTGGTCATCTGGACGCCGGACAAGGACCTTTCGCAGTCGGTCGTTGGGGATCTCGTGGTGCAGGCCGATCGTCGCAGCGGACAGCTGCGCAACGCAGCCGGCGTCGTCGCAAAATTCGGCGTGCCGCCGAACCGTATTCCCGACTACCTGGCGCTGGTCGGCGACAGCGCCGACGGTTACCCGGGTATTCCCGGCATCGGCGCCAAGACCGCCGCGCGGCTGATCGACAAGCACGGTGCGATCGAGGATTTCCCGGAGTCCGTGCTGCGCAACCAGCGCAAGCTGGCTTTGGTGTTCAAGCAGCTTGCGATCCTGCGCACCGATGCGAAGCTCTTCAAGGACGTCGAGACGCTGCGGTGGACCGGCCCGACGGCGGAATTCCCGAAAGTGCTCGCGGCGAT
This sequence comes from Rhodanobacteraceae bacterium, assembly GCA_031425695.1. GTDB lineage: Bacteria > Pseudomonadota > Gammaproteobacteria > Xanthomonadales > SZUA-5 > JANPJV01. Next base: position 3,283 of record JANPJV010000286.1, read on the forward strand.
GGGCGACAAGACGCTGGACAAGCGCGTCGCGAAGTTGGTGAAGCGCAGCGGTTTTTGAATTGCTTCCCTCTCCCCAAAAGCATGGGAGAGGGGAACTTACCGCCGCACCCCCACCACCCCATCCCCATTCAAGTCCGTTTTGAATCCCGCCACCTGCAAACGCTTCGAGACCTCATTGGGCACATCGCGCCCGCTGGTGAGTTTGTTCGGCGTGCCGGTGTAGTGGAACAGGCGGCCGCGACGTTCAATCACGCGCGCCAAGTGGTGGTAGAAATCCTGCGAGTACAGCTCGCCAGCAATGCCGAAGCGTGGCGGGTCATGCAGGATGGCGCCGAAGCTGGAGTCGGGCAGGGACCTGATCGCCTGGACGATGTCGCCGTGGGTGAGGCGCAGCACGCCACTGACGTCGGGCGACCAGGGGTTGAGCGAACGCAGCCAGATCACGTCGGCGTTCTTCTCGAAGGAGTGGATCTCGCTCGCGCCGGCTTCGATGCAGTGCGCGGCAAAGTAGCCGAGGCCGCCGCAGGTGTCGAGGACTTTGCGGCCGCGTGGTTGCACCAAACCGACTTTCCGTGCGGCATCGGCATAAGGCGAGACCTGCGCGGTCGGCAGCATCTTGATGCCGTCAATCTCGAAAGTAGGCGGGCCCCAGTCGGTCCGTACCAGCTTGATCAGGCCGCCACCACCGAAGCGTGCGATGGCGACGAACTCGTCCTCATCCCAACGATAGATCGTGCGCTCCTTGCAGGTGGCCGGGTAGGGGTAGCGTGCGCCTGACCATCCCCAGTCCGAGACACCGATCTCCACGCGCGTCTGCGAGCGCATGAGGTCGAGCGAGCATTCGTGGTGGTCAGCACCGGCCCGCGCCGCGGCGAGCAAGCCGGCGTGCACCGAATGCGTGAGCAGCGGGCCAGTTGCGCGCGCTGCCAGTTGCAAGCTCGAGTCTTCGGTTATCGTGCCTGTCATCACGGGTTCTGCACATTCGGGGCGATTGCCGCGCCAGCATAGCGGGGAGGCGAGACAGATGATTTTCAATCGCGGCCGGAAAGGGTTGGGTGTCGTCGGTGGCGGGGTCGGCATGGTTATGTTCATGGCCTCCGCCTCGACGCTTGGCTGGAACGAGGTCCGCACGGTCGAGCAGGCGGTCGCGAATGCCGAGTTCAAGGACCAGGTGAAGAGTGTCCCGATTGCCGCGGTGGATCCGACGAACAATGAGCAGGCGATCCATATCGCGGGATTGCTGGAAACCGATACGGGCGTCTCCGACGACGATTTTCGCTTCGGCGGCGACGGCCTGCTTGCGCTCCGGCGCGAGGTCGAGATGTACCAGTGGTACAGCTATCAGAGGGACAACGCCACCCGCTATTCGACGAAGTGGGACGACGGCTATCACAATCTGACTGGCGCACATGCGAACCCGCCGTTCCCGGTGCATAGTCAATCGTTCACGGTGAACGACGCGCGCATCGGCGCGTTCGGACTCACCCGCGAGCAGGTCGAGACCCTGACCTATCAGGCTGCGCTGCCGCCCGAGCTCGACGACACCCTGATCGCGCAAGGCTGGAGCAGCGACGATGGCAAGCTGTTCCTCGGCAAGGGATCCTTGAGTTCCCCGAACGTAGGCGATGTTCGCGTCAGCTTTGAGACGCTTGGTGAAACCGAGCTCACCGTGATCGGCCAGCAAAAGCCCGGCATGCGCGTTGCGCCGTATCTGGCCGCGAATGGCTACGAGGTTTTCGCCGCCGAGAAAGGCAATTTCAGCATTCCGCAGATGATTCGCAAGGCCGAAGACAGCAACACCTCGCTCGCCTGGGTGCTGCGCGGCACGGGCGCCGCCGGCATGGCTTTCGGGCTGGGCCTTGCCTTCAGTGGCTGGCTCGCGCTGTTCGCCTGGATTCCCATCCTCGGCCCGATCGTGCAACGCATGGCCTTCGGTGGCGGCGTCATCATCGGCGGCCTCCTGGCTGCATTGCTCTTCTCCGGCGCCTGGCTGTACGCCCATCCAACCGTGTTTTACCTCGGCCTGGCAGCGACCGTGATGGGTGCCATCGCGCTCGGCATGCGCCAGCGCAAACAGGCGCTTGCCGGCAATACCGCAATGCCGCCACCACCACCAGCACCACCACCGCCGCCGCCGCGGTAGGGCACTCGTCCGGACGCTTTTTGCTTTGTAGGTCATGTTGCCCGCGCGAGCGGGCTACTTGACGGGTCGCGATCAAGAGTCAAGTAGCCCGCTATCGCGGGCAACATGACCTACAAAGGGCCGCCCCTACCGCTGATTCCCGCCGCCGCTCCAGCTATCTTCCTTGCGGCGACCGCGGGCGGCGCGGCCGTCAGTGGCTTTCGGATCGTACTCGATATCGAGGCCGGGGTCGTTGCGCCGCATCAGGCGGCGGCCGTCGACCATCGGCAGGTAGGTGCAACGGCAGGTCTTGCCGCAGCCGGCGATCGGCACGGGGATGGCCTTGTCGGTGGGGAAGCGGCGGCCGGCGCTCTGCTGTGCCCAGGTGCAGGCCTTGGCGGCGGCGTCGACCTTGAGCTGCCAGAAGCGCACGCTTTTCAGGTTCTGATAGATGCGCGGGTTGACCACGCGCTCGGGCAGGCTGGCGAGCTCGCCGCGGCGGTGCTTGCGGCTGGCATGCGTGCGCACGGCGACGAAGATCCCCAGGATCAGCAGGGTCACGGCGCAGGCCAGCAGGGTCGGGTCCATCTTCATCCTTCAGGTGTGGGGGCGGCTGTGCTTCCGTTGGGCCCGCTAACGGTCCAATCGAGCATCACCGGGCAGATGATATAGTCCGCGGCCTTCTGCCGCCCGCCCGTCTCGACCTCGAGATCGCAGGGCCCACAACTTAGAAAGCCAACTGCCGATGCGCCTAGCCACGGTCAAACTGGCCGGGTTCAAGTCCTTTGTCGACCCGACCACGCTGCATCTGCCGACCAATCTCACCGCGGTGGTGGGACCTAACGGGTGCGGTAAATCCAACATCATCGATGCCGTGAAGTGGGTGCTCGGCGAGTCTGCCGCGAGCCGCCTGCGCGGCGACGCCATGACCGACGTCATCTTCAACGGCACCACCGAGCGCAAGCCAGTCGGCCAGGCGTCGGTCGAGCTCATCTTCGAAAACACCGACGGCATGCTGCTCGGCGAATACGCCGCCTTCAGCGAGATCTCGGTCAAGCGGGTGGTCGGGCGCGACGGGCAGTCGCAGTACTGGCTGAATGGCACGCGTTGCCGCCGTCGTGACGTCACTGATCTTTTCCTCGGCACCGGCCTCGGCCCGCGTTCCTACGCGATCATCGAACAAGGGATGATTTCGCAGATCGTCGAGGCGGCGCCGGAAGATCTGCGCGTGCACCTGGAGGAAGCAGCCGGCATTTCCAAGTACAAGGAGCGCCGCAAGGAGACCGAATCGCGCATGCGCGCGACGCGCGAGAACCTCGAGCGCCTGCAGGATGTCAGCGACGAGGTCACCAAGCAGCTCGAACACCTGCGTCGCCAGGCGAAGCAGGCGGAACGCTGGACCGAGCTTCGAACCGAGCAGCGGAAGCTGGATGCCGAAGCCAAATCGCTTGGCTGGAAGGCGCTCGCCACGGCGCTCGCAACCGAGGTCGGTGCCTTGAGCCAGGCCGAGCTGCTGGTCAACCAGCTAGGTGCCGAGCAGACCCGCAACGAGACCGAGATCGAACACCTGCGCGGCGCCCATGGCGAGGCCGCCGAAAGCTTCCGCGTCGTGCAGGCCGAGCACTACCAGGTGGGTGCCGAGATCGCCCGAGTCGAACAGCAGCTGAGCTTCCGCCGCGATACGGTGACGCGGCTCAAGCGCGAGCTGGTCGACGCCGGTGCCCAGCGCGCCCATCTTGACGAACAATTGCAGCTCGATCGCGGCCAGCAGACCATGTTGGCGCAGGCACTCGAGCGCGAGCTGCCGAGGCTTGAAACGCTCGCCGAAACTGCCAACGAGCGCGACGATGCACTGACCGCCGCGGAAACCGCATTGAGCGCCTGGCAGGTCCGCGCGGACGCGACCAATCGGTCAGCAGGGGACGCCACCAAGGCAGCGGAAGTCGAACGCACGCGCATCGACTACCTGGAGCAGCAGGTCCGCGCCGGCATCAAGCGCCGCGAAATATTGGATTCGGAAAACGCGATGTTGCTCGCGCGGGGCAGTGCCGACGAACTCGGCGGCTTGCGCGAGACCCTTAGCATCGAGGAAGAAACCGTTGCCGCGATGAGCGCCGAACTCGAACAGCGCAAGGCAGCGCTGGTCGAGTCCGAAAAGCGCGTGCGCGAGGCGCAGAACGGACTGAACCAGGAACGCCAGCAGCAGAGCGCCGCACGCGGACGGCTGGCATCCCTCGAGGCGCTGCAAAACGCGGCGCTCGGTGAAGACCGGCGCGACTTGGGCAACTGGCTCGCTCGCCACCAACTGCAGCAGGCACCACGTCTCGGTGCCTTGCTGCAGGTCGATGCCGGCTGGGAGAGCGCGGTCGAGATTGCGCTCGGGCTGGTCCTCGAGGCGGTGGTGGTCGATGACGCGACTGCGCGCGAGCTCGATCTTGGCTCGGTCCCGAAAGGTGTGCTGACGCTGGCCGATGCACAGGCGGCTCTTCCCGCGCCGGATCCGCGCTCGCTGGCTGCCAAGGTGCGCGGACCGACGGTGCTCGGCGCCTGGCTCGGCAGCATCCATGCGGTCGAGAGCGCCGATGCGGCGCGCGCGTTGGCGCCGACCCTGGCGCCTCACGAGAGCGCGATCGCACCCGATGGCAGTTGGTTCGGCCCCGGCTGGTTGCGCATAGATCGCGGCAGCCAGGGGCACGAGGGCGTGATCCAGCGGGCGCGTGAGCTGGATGGACTCGGGCGTCGGATCGAAGACAGCGAAGGCCGGGTCAGCGAACTCGAACAACAGTTGCAAACGGGCCGCTCCGCACTCACCGAAGCCGAGCGCCAGCGTGAGCTGGCACAGACGACGCTTTACGCGGCCCATCGCAAGCTGGCCGATTTGTCCGGACGCGTGCGCAGCCACGAAGGCAAGGTCGAGCAGGAAAAGACCCGCCGCGAGGCGATTGCGCGCGAGCTGGCGCAATTGGCCGAGCAGATCGACAAGGCCGACGGTGACGCGCGCAGTGCGCGCGGTGCGCTCAACGGCGCGATGCAGAACCTGGAAGCGCTGAGCGCGACCCGGTCAGCGCTCGACGCCGAGCGCGTCGCGCTGGTGGATGCGCGGGAGCGCGCCCGCAACGCGGCGCGCGAGGCACGCGAAGGTGAACGCTTGGCTGCGCTCGGCGTCGAATCCAAGCGCACGGCGGCAAGCTCGCTGGAAGCGGCCATCGCGCGCATTGCCGCACAGATCGCGCAGATGGATCAACGCCGACGCACGCTCGAGGAAAGCCAGACCGAAGCGCAAGGACCGATCCCAAAGCTCGAAGAAGAACTGCGCCTGCACCTTGACCAGCGCGTGCTCGTGGACGGGCGCCTGTCGGCGGCGCGCCTGAGCCTCGAAAACCTCGATCTCAAGCTGCGCAAGCACGACCACGAGCGCCAGCGCATCGACCACCAGCTCGCGCAATCGCGCGAAAAGAAATCGCAGGCGCAACTGCGCGAACAGGCGATCCGCATCAAGGCCGAAGCGCTTGAACAGGCCCTGAGCGCGGAAGGCTTCAACGCGGAAGCCGTGCTGGCCGAGATGCAGCCGGGCGCCGATCTCGCCGTGTGGGAAACGCGCCTCACCGAGATCGAGCAGCGCATCAAGCGCCTGGAGCCGGTCAACCTCGCCGCGATCACCGAGCTCGCCGAACAGGTGCAGCGCAAGGAATATCTCGACGCGCAACATGCCGATCTCACCGAGGCGCTGACCACCCTCGACGACGCCATTCGCAAGATCGACCGCGAGACGCGCACGCGCTTCAAGGAAACCTTCGATCGCGTCAACCTGGGCGTGCAGGAACTGTTCCCGCGCCTCTTCGGCGGCGGCCACGCCTTCCTCGAGCTGACCGGTGAAGACCTGCTCTCGACCGGCGTGAACATCATCGCCCGCCCACCGGGGAAGAAGCCCGCGAGCATCGGCTTGCTGTCCGGCGGCGAGAAAGCCCTCACCGCCGTCGCGCTCGTCTTCGCGATCTTCCGTTTGAACCCGGCGCCGTTCTGCCTCCTCGACGAAGTCGACGCCCCGCTCGACGAAGCCAACGTCGGCCGCTTCAGCCAGATGGTCCTGGAGATGAGCAAGAGCGTGCAATTCCTCGTCGTCACCCACAACAAGGTCACCATGGAAGCCGCCAACCAGCTCGCCGGCGTCACCATGCGCGAACCCGGCGTCTCCCGCCTCGTCTCCGTCGACCTCGCCGAGGCGACGCGGCTCACGCAGGCGGCGTGAGGTCGCGCGTGATCGCGGCTGAGGCTGTCATCCTAAAAAGGGGCGGGAGGGGAAGAAAATCTAAGGAAAAGCAGAAAGGAAATCTAAGGGAAGCGAATACAAAGGCCAGATTTTGTCCAACGCTTTCCTTCGCCCTTCTTTCTGGTTTTCCTTAGGCTTTTCTTCCCGTCCCGCCTTTTGGCCTTTTGCCATTCGGCCGCGATAGTGAGCGTCTCTGCGTGGCCGCGTGGCGCTTTGATCTTGTTCTGCTTTGCGCGTACTTTGCTTTCATCCCTCCCTTGACCCTTGCGAACCATGACTATCGATTTCATCAGTGACACGGTGACGCGGCCTACGGGGCCGATGCTCGAGGCGATGATGAGCGCGCGGGTGGGGGATGATGTTTTCAATGAAGACCCGGAGGCGAAGGCGCTGCAGGTGTATGCGGCGGAGCTGTTCGGGCACGAGGCGGCGTTGTTCATGCCGTCTGGGGTGATGAGCAACCAGGTGGCGATCAAGGCGCATACGGAGCCGATGGACGAGCTCATCTGCGAGGAGACCAGCCACGTCTTCCGCTACGAGAATGGCGGCTATGCGTTCCACTCGCAGGTCGGCATCCAGACCATCCCGGGGGACCACGGGCGGCTGACGGCGGAGCAGATCCAGCGCGTCATCAAGCCGGTGGCAGATTGGCTGCCGCGCTCGCGCCTGGTGGTGCTCGAGAACACCTGCAATGCGGCTGGCGGGAGCTTCTACACGCTGGATCGTATCCGTCCGATCCGCGAGCTCAGCCGCGCGCGCGGGTTGCGCCTGCACCTCGACGGCGCGCGCCTGTTCAACGCGCTGGTCGAGTCGGGCGAATCGCCGCTCGACTGGGGCCGCGAGTTCGATTCGATCTCGATCTGCCTGTCCAAGGGCCTCGGCGCGCCGATTGGCTCGCTGCTGATCGGCTCACGCGATTTCATTGCCAAGGCGCGGCGCTTGCGCAAGGGCTTCGGCGGCGGCATGCGCCAGATCGGATTTCTCGCCGCGGCCGGCCTGTACGCGCTGCGCAACCATGTCGAGCGCCTGCGCGAAGACCACGAGCACGCGCGCATGCTCGCGGAAACACTTGAAAACGCGCCCTTCGTCGCCGCGCTGCGTCCGGTCCACACCAACATCCTGATCTTCGACCTCGCCGGCGAGCTCCCCGCCGACGTCTTCCTTGCCCGCCTCGCCGACAACGGCATCCGCGCCTCCGCCTTCGGCCCCCAGACCATCCGCTTCGTCACCCACCTCGACATCACCCGCCCGATGGTCGAGCGCGTCATCCGCGTCTTGAGCGCGATGAATGCGGTGGGGAAGGTGGGCAACCTGCGCGAGGCGAAGCCGGCGTAGCGGCCATCGCGAAAACCGGGCTCGGCCGCGCCCCAGATCAAGGGCGGGACACCGAGAAAACCTAAGGGGGAAAAGAAAGAACATCTGAGGAAGCAGTCAAGCGCCCATCGGGCCTTTTGATCATCGTCCTCTTTGCTTCCCTTAGATTTTCTTGCTGCTTTTCCTTAGATGTTCTTCGTGTCCGCTCTTTGGTGAAGTCAGCCTCAGCGTCGATCGGGCGAGCTCACCCACCCAGCTTCGCCAGCATTCGCTTCCCCGCGAAATGCCGATAGCTCTGTTCGGCGAGTGCGCGGATTTCGTCCCAGTCGGCGCCTTGGGTGACGTCGAGGGCGATCCAGCCGTTGTGGCCCATGTACATCGGGATCGTAAATCGCGGGTCGGCGGTGAGCACGGGTTGCAGGTCGCGGCCGACCAGGAATGCGATGCGGATGCGCTTGTCGTAGAAGTACAGATTGACGAAGGTCTTTTTGCCGGCACGCCAGACGGGTGCGCCGAAGGCGCGCTCTTCGACGGCCTCGGGCAGGCTCAGGCAATAGTTGCGCAGCGGTTGATAGATTGCCTGCGCTGCGGGTGCGACGAGCGGGTCGAGTTCGGCGGGATCGAGGGTGATCGTCGGTGGCTCGATGACAATGGTCTTCCCGATCTGATTTCGGAGCGCCGGCGGCGCGACCTTCTCGTAAGCTTCGCGTGCCAGTTCCGCAATCTCGTCCCAGGACAAACCCTGGTCGAGATGTACGCCAAGCCAGCCCTTGGGACCGACATAGGGCGGCACGAAAAAGAACTCTGGTTGCTCCAGCGCGCGCGCGGATTGCGCGCCGTCAGGCGCGTTGAGCCACAGCGCGATGCGACCGTCGCCGTGATGATTGACGAGATACGCGGCGAAGGTCTTGCCGCGGACCCGGAAATTCGGCGAGCCGTGGCTCAAGTACTCCTGCGCTTCGGGAAACGAGAGCAGGACTTCCCGAACGGCCCCGCTGATGTCTTTTGCCATGACGCAGTCCGCGGGTTTAGAAGCGCCAATCTACGACGGATGCCGGTTCGCAGGTAGATTCCGGGAATGCTCACCATTTCACCGACGCAAGCGCGCTACCTGCAACTGGCCGCGCAGGGCTTGCTGCAGCGCCCGACCCGCCGCGCGACGCGAGCAGACCTGCTCGGGACGATCGCACGCATGCAACTGCTGCAGATCGACACCATCAACATCGTTGCCCGCAGTCCGTACCTCGTGCTGTTTTCGCGACTCGGCGACTATCCGATCACTTGGCTGATGGAAGCACTGGAGCAGGGCGCGCTGTTCGAATGCTGGGCGCACGAGGCCTGCTTTGCGCCGGCCGCCGACTTCGGGCTGCACCGTCGCCACAACGCGCAGATGTCGCAGCACTGGGCGCTCAAGCGCGCGCGGCGCGTGCATGACGAACACGCGACCAGCATGGGATTGATGCTGGAGCATATCCGCGCCAACGGCGCGGTCAGCTCGGCGGATTTCGAGCGCAAGGACGGCGTCAGCGGCGGCTGGTGGGGCTGGAAATCGGAAAAGGGCTGGCTCGAGGCGTGGTTCGCATTGGGCGCGCTCATGATCGCGCGACGGGTGAATTTCCAGCGCGTCTACGATTTGACCGAGCGCGTCGTCGGGCACCTGCCGGGTTGGCAGGACGAGCCGCCGTCGGCAGGCGCGGTCCGCTTGGCTTTCATCGTCAAGGCGGTGCAGGCCCTCGGGGTCACCCAGGCGCGCTGGATAGCTGATTATTTTCGCATGAGCCCGCGAGTCACCGATGATGAGCTCGAACCGCTGCTGACGAGCGGGGAGCTCATCGCGATCGCGGTCGAGGGCTGGGGACAACGTGCCTTTGTGCATCGCGACCACGCCGGCGTGCTCGAACAGGTCGTGACTGACGGACTGCGGCCGACCCACACGACGCTGCTGTCCCCGTTCGATCCGATCGTCTGGGACCGATCCCGCGCGGCCGTCATGTTCGACTTCGACTATCGCCTCGAGTGCTACACGCCGGCAGAACAGCGCGTGCACGGCTATTTCGTGCTGCCCATCCTGAGCCGCGGACGCCTGGTCGGGCGGCTGGATGCGAAGGCGCATCGCGCCGCAGGAATTTTCGAAGTTCGAGGCTTTTCGCTGGAGCAGGGCGTACGCGCAGGCAAGGGTCTGGCGAGCGATATCGCGCAGGCCATTCGTGCGAGCGCGCGTTGGCACGGAACGCCGATGGTTGCGGCCGAGGCGTGCGCGTGGCGGGAATTGCGAGAGCGGTTGTCGGCATCGCTGTTGTAGGTCATGTTGTCCGCGTAGCGGACTACTTGACGCGATTTCGCAGGATTCTTGTCAAGTAGCCCGCTGACGCGGGCAACATGACCTACGAAAGCGTAATGCCGCGTTTGCGGGCTACATGACCTACGTTCAAGGAGATCGAGACATGCAAACCCGTTGCGCCTGGTCCGGCACCGATCCACTGATGATCGACTACCATGACCAGGAGTGGGGCGTGCCGGAACGCGACAGCCGCGCGTTGTGGGCCAAGCTCGTCCTCGACGGCTTCCAGGCGGGCTTGTCCTGGCGCACGATCCTGCACAAGCGCGCAGCCTTCCGCCGCGCTTTCGAGGGCTTCGATCCGGTCGTGATTGCCACCTGGGGCGAGACCGACGTCGAACGCCTGATGGCCGACGCCGGCATCGTCCGCTCACGCTCCAAGATCAACGCCGCCATCGGCAATGCCCGCGCCTATCTCGCCATGCAGGCCCAGGGCGAGGACTTCGCCGAGTTCGTGTGGAAGTTCGTAGGCAACCAGCCATTGCGCATCGCGCGCCCGACCGACAAAGACATCCCCGCCCAAACCCCCGAATCCCAGGCGCTGTCACTCGCGCTTAAAAAACGCGGCTTCAAATTCGTCGGCCCCGTCATCGTCTACGCCTGGATGCAGGCCACCGGCTTGGTCGATGACCACGTCGTGGGGTGTTTTCGCGCTAGGCGCTGATGGTGGGAGAAAAGCCATTTCTACACAAGATGCACAAAATGAAGCGGACACATAATGCACATAAAAAGCATTTGTGATTTTAACTTCCAGCCCGCGATCATTATGCGCGAAGCACCCGGCTAATCAAAGAAAGCTCTTTATGTGCATTTTGTGTCCGCTTTATTTTGTGCATTTTGTGTAAAAATGGCTCTGCCTACCGATTGGTGAGCTGGATCTCGATGCGGCGATTGACGGCGTAGGCGCCTTCGTTTTCGTCCGCGTCCAGCGGGCGGAATTCGCCAAAACCATTGGCGGCGAGCCGGTTGGCGGGGATGCCGGAGACGACGAGGTGTTTGACGATGGCGATGGCGCGGGCGGTGGAGAGTTCCCAGTTGGAGGGGAAGCGGGCGGTGCCAATCGGGCGTTTGTCGGTGTGGCCGTCGATGCGCAGCACCCAGTCGATGTCGGGCGGGATTTCCGCGGTAACTTCGCGCAGGGTGGCGGCGAGTTGGGCGAGTTGGTCGCGGGCGGCGCTGGTGAGCTCGTCGGTGCCGGAGCCGAACAGCAGCTCCGACGGGACCACGAAGCGGTCGCCGACGATCTGGATGTCGCTACGATTGCCGAGCACCTCGCGCAGTTTGCCGAAGAAGTCCGAACGGTAGCGCTGCAGCTCGTTGACCTTGTTGGCAAGTGCGAGGTTGAGCTCTTTGCCGAGATCGGCAATGCGCACGTCCTTGGCCTTGCTCTGCGCCTTGGCGAGGTCGAGCGCGGCGCTGAGCTCGTCGAGCTGCGTACGCAATGCGGCGAGCTGGCGATTGAGCAGTTCGGCCTGCGCGGCGGCCTTGGCCGACAGATCCGTCTGCACCGCAAGCTTGGTCTGATTGTCCTCGAGCTGTGCGAGCCGCGAGGCAATTTCGCTCTCGAGCTGGCGCTTCAGCTCAGTGAGCGCATTGAGATCAGCGACTAGGCGCGCAACCTCGGTCTCGCTGCCTTCCAGTTGCGCCTGCGTCTGCGTCAGGGAGGCAATGGTCTGGTCGAGCGACAGCCGCAACGAATCGCGCTCGTTCCCGAGCGTCGCCAGCGACGCCGACAGCTCATCCACCCGCGCCAGCGACTGCACCTTCGCCGCCTTCTCCATCGACAGGATCTTGGCCAGCTCCGCCAGCTCCGAATTCAACGCCGACAACTGCTTGTCCCGCCCGCTGATCGCATCCGACAGCACGAACTGCCCGATCGTGAAGATCAGCAACAGAAACACCAGCACCATCAACAAAGAACTCAACGCATCGACAAACCCCGGCCAAAAATCCACCGTACGACGTCGACGCGAGGCAAGGGTGCTCATGCTGTTTGGTTCCAATCTGGCTTGGCGGGAACATTTGCTGTGAAGAGCCTTGACGCAAAGGAACGCAAAAATGAGCAAAGGGACGCAATAAAAACCAACTGAAGACTTTGCGTGATGCCCTTCGCCTTTTTTGCGTCCCTTGCTTTACCCATTTGCGTTCATTTGCGTCAAAAAACAACCTTCGAGTCAGGCGACGCTTGAGGGTGTGCGTTTGCCTTCCATGGCGGCGGCGATGGTGCGGGTGAGGAGGCGGAATTCGGCGCGGAGCTCGTCGTTGAGCTGGTGGTTGCCCTGGGACTGGGCGAGGGCCTTGATGGCGTTGCGCAGCTCGGTCTGGGAGGAGGCGAGCTCGGTAGATCCGCGGGAGTCGCGGGCGAGGAGCTCGCTCAGCTTGGACAACTGCACGTTGAGCTCGGTCAGTTGCTCACTGCTGCTGCGGCGCTCGCGCTCGTTGTCGACAATGGCGCGCTGCATGCGCTCGAGGCCGTCGGCGGTTTGTTCCAGAAGTGCCTGTACGTAGGCGGGCACTGAATGGTCGCCTTCGAGACCGACACTGCCCGAGCTGAGCTTGGTCATGCTCGACAGCCAGTCCTCGACCTCGGTGTAGAAACGGTTGCTGGTGCGCGAGGCCTGGAGGTCGAGGAAGCCGAGGACCAGCGAGCCCGCCAGCCCGAACAGCGAGGTGGAGAAGCTCGTAGCCATGCCGGACAGCGGCGCCTGCAGGCGCGTCTTCAGGGTATCGAACATGGCGACGGCATCGCCGCCGCCCGACAGCCCGCCGATGATTTCGCTGACCGACGCGATGGTCTTCAGCAAGCCCCAGAAGGTGCCGAGCAGGCCGAGGAAGATCAGCAGGCCGATCAAGTAACGTGAGAGATCGCGCTGCTCTTCCAGCCGCAGATGGACGGAGTCGAGAATCGAGCGCATGGCTGCTGTCGACAAGGTCAGCGGGCGCCGCTCAGTCTTCGCCAGCATTTGCGCCATCGGCGCCAGCAGCACCGGCGCCTCCAGCTTCTTCTCAGGATTCGAGCGCCGGAAGCCCTCGATCCAGCGCACCTCATGCTGCAGCCGCGTCACCTGCCGCAGGTTGACCAGGACGCCGACCACGAACACCGCGATGATCACTGCATTGAACTCGCGCGTAGCGCCGAAAGCGTCCGTAAGCGTGGGCAACAGCAGCACGACCGCGGCGCCGATCAGCGCCAGAAAGCCGAGCATCCACAACAGCGCGCGATTCGGTTGGCTCATCGGGACAGCACCTCCGGGCAATCACCGAAGACTGGCCCAGCGAGGCTGAACGGAAGATGTGTGGGGGCGGTGAACGCATCGACATGTGCCAACGGGGCACCTCGCGATCGGCAGATTCCATTCTTTGACGCAAAGGAACGCAAAGGATGCAAAGGGACGCAAACGGAGCAACGCCTCACGACGGTCGGCCACCCTGAGTCAGGCTTCCTTTGCGTCCTTCTCTTTAACCCTTTGCGTTCATTTGCGTCAAAAAACAGAACTTGAGGTAGCGACCAATCACCGCATCAACAACAACGGCCACGCCGCCACGGCGGCTGCCAGCGCGAGCGCCGCGATGACCATGAAGGCTTTCCGCGGGCTTCCCCGGAGCTCGCCGAGCAGGGTGGGGGCGGTGCCGTCGCGCAGGGACTGCGCGTGTTCGGCGCGGACGCGGATGAGGCGGGCGGCCTGGTACTCGGTCATGAGCTGGCGGGCGCGTTCGTATTGGTCCGGGTCGCGCAGCCAGATGCCACCGGCGGAGACGCCGAAGATGCTCGGCTTGGTTTCGTACCAGTCCACACGATGCTCGTCGAGGAAGGCACGCACATCGGCCGATTCGTCGTCCGGAACGTTGCGCAGGTTGAGCAGAAGCTTGGGCATGTGGACGAGCATAACTTGCCAGTCCGCGGGCTGGCTCGATCGTTAGAAAATCCCGTCCGAGCCTGGTAAGCGAACACAAAACTTACACAGTCTTTTCGCGCATCTTTGATAGCGTTGAAACAGAACTGGCGGGCATTCGTTCCGTCGCGGCGTGAACACTCAAGAGGAAGCGAACCATGTCAGTGGTAGAAGAAGATGTGGTGCTCGAACCGGTGGTCGTAGAAGTTCCCCGCAAGCGGCGCACGTCCCGGCGCCTGCAAATGATCCTGCGCGCCCTGCAGTCGGTCCGGGATGGAGACTTCTCTGTCAACCTGCCATCCGACTGGATCGGGCTGCACGGCAAGATCGCAGACACGTTCAACCAGACCGTACTGGCCAACCGCAAGCTCGCCGAAGAGCTCGAGCGCGTCGGGCACAGTGTCGGTCGCGAAGGGCAGACGCGCCAGCGTGTGTCCTCGGGCATCCGCCTGGGTTCCTGGGGCGCGATGGAGACCTCGGTCAACTCGCTGATCGACGATCTGCTCTGGCCCACGCAGGAAATGACGCGTGCGATCGCGGCCGTCGCAAAAGGCGATCTGTCGCGCACGATTGGCCTGGAAATGTTCGGGCGACCGCTGGCCGGCGAGTTCCTGCACTCGGCGACCATCGTCAACAAGATGATCGAGCAGATGAGCGTGTTCTCCTCGGAGGTCACGCGCGTCGCGATTGAGGTCGGTACCGCCGGCAAGCTGGGTGGCCAGGCGGACGTGAAGGGCGTTTCCGGCGTCTGGAAGGAGCTGACCGAGTCAGTCAACCAGATGGCCAGCAACCTGACTGCCCAGGTCCGCAACATCTCTGAAGTGACCATCGCGGTCGCCAACGGCGATTTGTCGCGAAAAATTACAGTGGACGTGCGCGGCGAAATTCTGCAGCTGAAGGAAGCCATCAACACGATGGTGGACCAGCTGCGCTCCTTTGCTTCCGAGGTCACGCGTGTCTCGCGCGAAGTCGGTACCGACGGCAAGCTCGGTGGCCAGGCGCTCGTGCCGGGCGTCGCCGGGACCTGGAAGGATTTGACCGACTCGGTCAACGCCATGGCCACCAACCTTCCGGCGCAGGTCCGCAATATTGCCGAGGTGACCACCGCGGTCGCTGGCGGCGATCTCTCGCGCAAGATCGGCGTCGACGCCAAGGGCGAAATTCTCGAGCTCAAGATCACCATCAACACCATGGTCGACCAGCTCAACGGCTTCGCGGCAGAAGTGACCCGCGTCGCGCGCGAGGTCGGCACCGAAGGCAATCTCGGTGGCCAGGCCCAGGTCAAAGGCGTGTCGGGCGTCTGGAAGGACCTGACTGACAACGTCAACTCGATGGCCTCGAACCTGACCGCCCAGGTGCGCAACATCGCCGAGGTGGCGACCGCCATCGCGAACGGCGATCTCTCGCGCAAGATCACGGTCGACGTGCGCGGTGAAATTCTCGAGCTCAAAGAAACGCTGAATACGATGGTCGAGCAACTGCGTTCGTTCGCGTCCGAAGTGACGCGCGTTGCGCGCGAGGTCGGTACCGACGGCAAGCTGGGCGGACAGGCCATCGTGCCGGGCGTCGCGGGCACGTGGAAGGACTTGACCGAC
>JANPJV010000287.1:0-9309 GCA_031425695.1 Rhodanobacteraceae bacterium
CACCCCCCAGACCCACCACAGGCGCATCCCGACCGCCCACAGCCCACACCCACCACCGGCGCACAGCGTCCGCGCACAGCCCAGCCCCACCACACGCGCAAAGCGTCCGCGCACAGCGCAGACCCACCACAGGCGCAAAGCGTCCGCGCACAGCGCAGACCCACCACAGGCGCAAAGCGTTCGCGCACAGCGCAGACCGACTACAGGCACCTCACCGAAACAGCTTCGCCGGCAGCCCCAATCGTCCCGCCGCCTCGCGCATGTGCGCATGGGTGATGGCGACGGCCAGCGCGTCGGCGGCGTCCGCCTGCAACTGGCCCTGCAGGGTGAGCAGGATGCCAACCATGTACTGCACCTGGGTCTTGTCGGCGGCGCCGCTGCCGACCACTGCGTTCTTGATGTGGCGGGGCGCGTATTCGCTGACGGGCAACCCGGCATTCACGCACGCGCAGATCGCCGCCCCGCGGGCCTGGCCGAGCTTGAGCGCCGACTGCGGGTTCTTCGACAGGAACACCGTCTCGATCCCGACCTCGTCCGGCCTGAACTCGGCAATCGCCGCGGTCACGCCATCGAATATGTCTTTCAGCCGCAGCGGGAAATTCTCATCGAAGGTCTGCACGATGCCATGGTGCAGATGCCGCATCTGGCCCTGGTGGGCGGTGATGAAGCCGAGGCCGGTGCGTCGCGAGCCGGGATCGATGCCGAGGATCCTGATCAATGTGACGCGATTTGCCTGGGTTCGCCGACGAGGCCGCCCGCCTGCTTTGAGCGATGCTGCGGGTCAGCGAGTTTCTGGTTCATGCATCTGCTTCTGTTCGCCGACGTGGCCTTTGCCCAGGTCGATCATCACTCCACGCAGTGTCGAGGCGACGCCGCGCTGCCCCTTGATGACATGGACGAGGTCATGCAGTGCCACGACGCGGCCGTCCGCGGCGATCGCCCGATACCGAAAGTCGTGGTCGCGTCCCTGCCCGGTGGCCAGCGCGCAGTAGGCAACGGCCTGCATGCGGTCTTCCGGGTGAACCACGGTGCCGGTCCAGAATTGCGGGTCGGCGGTCCAGCGCCCGACCGGATAGCCCAGGACCTCCTCGGCGGTGGGGCTGACATAGGAGAACTGGAACGTCTGCGGATCGCCCTCCCAGACAATCACGCGCTGTCCGGGCAACAATTCGGCTGCACGGTAGGCCACCAGCTCGACTGGATCAGATGGGCGGCCGAAAATCGCAGCCAGCCGATCCGCCAGCTCACTCTGCGGTTCAAGAAGATCAGTTTCCACGCAGACGGCTGCATCCGCCATTCGAGTCTCTCCTGTCACGGTACGCCCGGGGTCGGCCGGAATGCCGCCCCCGTCCGCGCGATGTTCCGCTGGCATTCGCAAAGCCCTGTGTGGGTTAGACGCCCCGACCTGAACAAGCGTACGGCCAGTTCAATCACGGGCTGGTCAAAAGGGTAGGAACGACCAGCGCTCTGAATACTACAATGCCCCATGCTGATCCGCTTCCTCCTTACCCTGCGCGCCTTTGGCCTGAAGATCGGGCTGAGCGAATTCCTGATGCTGCTCGAAGCGCTCAAGCGCGGGCAGGCGCAACTGTCGCTCGAGGATTTCTACGTGCTCGCGCGAGCCGCGTGGATCAAGGACGAGGCGCTCTACGATCGCTACGACCGTGCCTTCGCCGCCTTCTTCGAGGGGATCGCGAACCAGGTGCCGGACTGGATGAAGGACATCCCGGAAGACTGGTTGCGCGAAGCCTTCGGCCGCACGCTGTCGGATGAGGAGAAAGCGCAGATCCAGGCCTTGGGCTCGCTCGAAAAGCTCATGGAAGAGCTCAAGAATCGCATGGCCGAGCAGACTGAGCGCCACCAGGGCGGCAATCGCTGGATCGGCACCGGCGGCACTTCGCCCTTTGGCAACGGCGGCTTCAACCCGCAAGGCGTCCGCATCGGCGGTAAGTCGCAACAGGGCCGTGCAGCCAAGATCTGGGAGAAGCGCGAGTACCGCAATCTCGACGACGAGGTCGAGCTCGGCCGCCGCAACTTCCAGGTCGCGTTGCGGCGCCTGCGCAGGTTTGCGCGCGAAGGCGCGGCCGACGAGTTCGATCTCGACGGCACCATCGACGCGACCGCGCGCAATGCCGGCTGGCTCGACCTCAAGTCGCGCCCGGAGCGCCACAACGCGATCAAGCTACTGCTCTTCATCGACATCGGCGGCTCGATGGACGAGCACATCCGTGTCTGCGAGGAGCTGTTCTCCGCCGCCAAGGCCGAGTTCAAGCACCTGGAGCAGTTCTACTTCCACAACGCGCTCTACGACCGCGTCTGGAAGGACAACCGCCGGCGCTGGTCCGAGAGCACGCCCACGCGCGAGCTCCTCCACAAGTACTCGGCCGACTACCGCGTGATCTTCGTCGGTGACGCCTCCATGAGCCCGCTGGAACTGCTCGAGCCCGGCGGCTCGATCGAGCACTTCAACGAGGAATCCGGCGTCGTCTGGTTGGGTCGCGTCCTCACCACCTGGCCCCGCGCCGTCTGGCTAAACCCCACGGAACGCGAGCACTGGCACTACACCCCGACCATCCGCCACATCCAGCAGATCCTGAGCGACCGCATGTTCCCGCTCACCCTGGGTGGCATCTCCGAGGCCATCAACGCGCTGAAACGCAGAGAGATGGCGCCGGTGATGGCTTGAACTACGGCCGCGTAAAGCCTTGACGCAAATGAACGCAAAGGGGAGCAAAGGGACGCAAAGTAAAGCGCAGAGGTTGCAAAGGGAAATCACGATCGTCGGCTCCGTTTGCGTTCCTTTGCTCCCTTCGCGTTCATTTGCGTCGAAACCTTAACTCTCCGAAGCCGACTCAATGGCAGATAGAATCGCGCACCCATCTGGTGCGATCTCCCATGACCTCCAACAGCAAACACGGCCTCGGCACGCGTGCTATTCACGCGGGGCAGAGTCCGGATCCGACGACTGGCGCGGTGATGACGCCGATCTATGCGACCAGCACGTATGTGCAGCGCAGCCCCGGCGAGCATCAGGGTTTCGAGTACTCGCGCTCGCACAATCCGACGCGTTTTGCGTGGGAGCGCTGCATTGCCGATCTCGAAGGCGGCACGCGCGGCTATGCCTTTGCGTCGGGGCTGGCGGCGACCAGCACGGTGCTCGACTTGTTCGACTCCGGCAGCCACGTGATCTGCATGGACGACGTCTATGGCGGCACCTACCGCTTGTTCGAACGCGTGCGCCGGCGTTCGGCGGGGCTCGATTTCAGCTTTGTCGATCTCAATGATTTTGCGGCGCTCGACGCGGCGATGCGCCCGGAGACCAAGCTCATCTGGGCAGAGACGCCCACCAACCCGATGCTGAAGATCGTCGACCTTGACCGTCTCGGCAAATTCGCGCGCGAGCGCGGCGTGATCCTGGTGGTCGACAACACCTTCTGCTCGCCGATCCTGCAGCGTCCGCTCGAGTACGGTGCGCACATGGTCATGCACTCGGCCACCAAGTACTTGAACGGCCACTCGGACATGGTCGGCGGCATCATCGTGGTCGGGGACGACGCCGATCTCGCCGAGCGCATGACCTTCCTGCAGAACGCCGTCGGCGGCGTGCAAGGTCCATTCGACAGCTTCCTCGCGCTGCGCGGCATCAAGACGCTGCACCTGCGCATGGAGCGCACGTGTGCCAATGCGATGACGATTGCGCAGTGGCTTGAAAGCGATCCGCGCGTCGACAAGGTCATCTACCCCGGCCTCGCCAATCACCCGCAGCACGCGCTCGCCAGCCGCCAGATGTCCGGCTTCGGCGGCATCATCAGCGTCCTCATCAAGGGCGGCGCCGATGCCGCGCGCAAGATGATGGAGCGCTGCCAGCTGTTCGCGCTCGCCGAATCCTTGGGCGGCGTCGAGAGCCTGATCAACCACCCTGCGATCATGACCCACGCCTCCGTCCCGCTCGCCCGCCGCGAAGTGCTCGGCATCGCCGACAACCTGGTGCGGCTCTCAGTCGGCATCGAGGATGTGTCGGATTTGATCGCGGAATTGGACATGGCGCTGGGGTGAAGGGCGCCCGCGCCGGCGTGTCGTAGGTCATGTTGCCCGCGCCAGCGGGCTACTTGACACGTTCCCGCGGACAAGCGTCAAGTAGTCCGCTGGCGCGGACAACATGACCTACGAGAGCGCCGTGGCAATATCGCGATATGCCTCCCGACCGCTTCAAACCCCTGCTCAAACGCTGGCTGCTGCCGCTGCTGCCGCTGCTGGTCCTGCTCGCGCTGGCAACGCTGATCGAGAACCGGGCCATGGCGGAGCCGCCACGCACGCTCGAGCGCGGCAACGGTCCGGAGCCGGATTCGCTCGATCCACACCGGGCGCAAGGGTTGTCGGCGCAGCAGGTGATTCGCGACCTGTTCGAGGGCCTGGTCCGCGATGACGCCGATGGCAGACTGGTACCCGCTGCGGCGGCGCGCTTCGATGTCAGCGACGACGGCCTGACCTATACCTTTCACCTGCGCCCCGAGGCACGCTTCGCGGACGGCTCGGCGCTGACCGCGGCCGACTTCGTCTACAGCTTCGAGCGCGCGCTCGATCCGCAGACGACGGCGCCGTATGCGGCCATGCTGAGCCCGATGGCGGGCGCGCCCGAGCGGCTCGCCGGGAAGAAGGAGGCCGCGCTCGGCGTGCGTGCCGTCGATGCGCTCACGCTGGAAATCCTCCTCGCCGCGCCACGCAGCGATTTTCTCCGGCGCCTCGCCATGCCGGTGGCGATGCCGGTGCAGCGCGCGGCGATCGAACGGCACGGAACCGCCTTCACGCGAGCCGGGCGGTTGCACGGCAACGGGGCTTATCGACTGGTCGAGTGGACCCCGCAGTCGACCCTGGTGCTCGAGCGCAATCCGCATTACCGCAACGCGGCTGCCGTCGCGATCGAGCGTGTGCGCTACCACGTCACCGAGGACGCGAGTGGGGAGCTGAAACGCTACGCGACCGGCGAACTGCATCTCACCGAAACGCTGCCGCCAGGACAGGCCGAGCGCCTGCGTGCGCAGTATCCCGACGAGCTTACGATTGCGCCGGCCTACGCCAGTTTTTTCTTGGGGTTCAACCTGCGCCATCCGGCGCTGCGCGATGCGCGTCTGCGCGAGGCGCTGTCGCTGGCGATCGACCGCGAAATCCTGGTGCGCTACATCACCGGGAACGGCGAGGGCGCGGCGTATGAGGTGGTGCCACGCATTGCTGCGGGAAAAGCGTTCGGACAAGGTCCGAACCCACAAGGTCCGAACCCAACAGGCCCGAACCCACCAGGCCCGAACCCACCAGGTCCGAACCCAACAGGCCCCAACCCACCAGGCCCGAACCCACCAGGTCCGGACTCACGACTGCAGTGGGCCGACTGGAGCGCCGGGCAACGCCACGCCCGTGCGCGCGAGTTGTACGCAGCGGCGGGCTTCGAACCCGGCGAGCCTCTGCAGATAGAACTCCGCTACAACACCAGCCTGGTCAACCGCCGGCTCACGCTCGCGATCGCGTCGATGTGGAAAGACGTGCTCGGCGTCGATACCCGGCTGCGCAACGAGGACTGGAAGGTGTTTGTGCAGAACCGTCGCGCCGGGGTCGTCACCCAGGTATTCCGCGCTGGCTGGTTTGCCGACTACGCGGATCCCTTGAATTTCCTCGAGCCATTCGTGAGCGGGCACGCGCTCAATGCGACCGGCTTTGCCGATTCGCGATTCGATGCGGCGCTTGCGCTGGCCGGCACGACGGCTGGCCCGGAGCGACTCGATGCGCTGCGCGCTGCCGAACAGGCATTGCTCGATGCGCATGCGCTGATCCCGCTCTATCACTACACCACCAAGCACCTGGTGAGCCCGGCCGTCTGTGGCTACCGGGCGCATCCGCTCGACCACCATCCGAGTGAGTTCCTGCGCTTCTGCGAGGCCCCATGAAGCTGGCGCGTCTGCTCGGGTTGCGCCTGGTCGCCACCGTGGCGACGCTGCTCGCGCTGGTGGTGCTGTGCCTCGGCTTGCTGCATCTCGCCCCCGGCGGACCCTTCGATAGCGAAAAGCTGGCGCCGCCGGAAGTGCAGGCGGCACTGGCCGCGCGCTATCGCCTCGACCAGCCTTTCGTCATCCAGGTCCGCGATTACATCGCTGCCGCGCTGCGTGGCGACCTCGGCCCATCCTTTCAATACCCGGATTACCAGGTCCAGGAACTGATCGCGCACGCGGCACCGATCACCCTGACCCTCGGCGCGCTGGCGGCGTTGCTGGCGCTCGTCGCAGCCGTGCCGGTGGCGTGCGCGCTCAGCGTCAGCCCGCTCGGCGCCCGGCTGGCTGCTGCCGGCGGGCTGCTCGCCATGGCAGTGCCCAAGTTCGTGCTCGCGCCGCTGCTGGTGCTGCTGTTCGCCGTCTGGCTCGCCTGGCTGCCAGCCGGCGGCTTCGCCTGGGACTCGCCGCAGAGCTTCGTGCTGCCGGTCTTGAGCCTGGCACTGCCGCAATTCGCGTTGCTGCTGCGTGCGCTCAGTGAAAACCTCGCTGCCGCGCTCGCCAGCGCCCCGGCCATCGCTGCGCGCGCACGCGGCTACTCGCGCACCCGCGTGGTCTGGCGCCATGCCCTGCCGCTCGCCTTCGCCCAGTCGATCGGCGTCCTCGGCCCCGTGCTGATCGCGTTGCTGACCGGCTCGGCCATCATCGAACAGGTCTTCGCCATCCCGGGCCTGGGCCGCCAACTGGTCCAGTCCGCCCTCAACCGCGACTACACCCTGCTGATCGGCGCCGTCCTCACCGTCGCCGTCATCGTCGCGGTCATCAACCTCGCGATCGATGCGCTGCAGTACGTGATCGATCCGCGCGTGCGGGGGTAGGTAGAAGCAAAGCACAGCGAAGCCATCCACAGATGACACAGATGAAAACCAAGAAGAGGCGATTGAAAGCGGATTGAAGCGTTCTTGATGATGTTGGCCGCGCGCCTGTGGCTGCCGACTTAACCTGCGAGAAAAACGCTCTAAATCTGCGTTAATCGCCGTTGCTCGGTTTTCATCTGTGTCATCTGTGGATGGCTTTGCTTTGTCCCACTCGTCCGACTCACCGTGGCGCCGCGTAGCCGGTCAGCGCCAGCGTGAGTAGTTGCTTCATCTCTTCGCGGAGGGAGACGGGGGAGATGACTTCGGCGTCGGGGCCGAAGCGGAGGACGTCCATGAGCAGTTCGCGGGCGTTGCCGAAGGGGAGCTGGAGCTCGAAGCGGCCGTCGGGCAGGAAGCGCACTTTTTGCTGGGCGTGCCAGCGTTCATCGGCGACCCAGCGGGCCGCGTGGGCGGAGAAGCGGATCGTGGCCCAGGCGCGGGCGGGGCCGGCAAAGATGCCGTAGCTGGCAGCGAAATGGCTGTCGAGATCGGCCTCGGGCCAATCTTCGGCGGGCTTGTCGAGGGCGCGCGCGGCGCTCATGCGGTCGAGCGCGAAGCTGCGCAAGGCGCGACGATCGTGATCGAGCGCGTCGAGATACCAGTTGTCGCGGTAGTTGGTGAGCCGCTGCGGCGAGGTCGTGCGCACGCTGCCCTCGCCGGTCGAGCGGGCGCGATAGCTGAAGGACAGGCGCTGGCGTTCGAGCACGCTGCCGGTGACGATGCGGAAGGTGGCGTCGTCGAGCACGCGGCTGTTCTGCCGCAGCACCCGGATACGCCCCAGGTGCTCGATGCGCTCGCCGACCAGGGACTTCAGGCGCGGACCGAGATCCCCGAGTGCCTCCGCCAGAGCGCCTTCCGACTGGGTCGTGAGCGCCTGCCGCGCGATCAGCAGCGCATAGACCTCGTCCGGCGACAGCCACAGGCCGGGCAGCTCGAAAGCGTCCTCCTCGGGTTGCACGTATTTGAATCGATGGGTCTCGGCATCGGTCTCGATCGGCGCACCGAGCGCATCGCGCAGGAACGCGACATCGCGATAAACCGACGCGCGCGACGCCTCGGTCTCCTCCATCAAGCGCTCCAGCGTCATGCCGGTGCGGTTGAGCTTGAGCAGCCGATGCAGGCGGACAATGCGTTCGTAGCGATCCATGCGGTCAGCCTAAATGCCGGGACTCGGGACTCGGGAATCGTTCAAGCAACTCTCCTCGTGGGATGCCAATTACGGACTTGCCAGGACAATCTTGCCTGCGAGCTAGTGTTCCATAAAACCCGAGTCCCGAGTCCCGAGTCCCCTACGAGACCGAGCTATCGTTGTTGTACTGAACGGCACCTGCCGAAAAGGAGCAAGACCGATGATGTTCTGGCGATCCGCCTGGCTGTTGCTGTTGCTTTCGACCACGCCTGCGCTGGCGCAGGAGCGGCCACCGGCTGAGCCGACCAAGCTGGCGCCGGTACAGTCATATGGCGAGCTGCCGGGATTCGTGAGCTCGGTGCTGGGCTTTCAGCGCTGGCCGCCCGCGAACGCGCGCTATCAGGATGGTGATTCTGAAGTGGGCGGCGGCCCGCCGGTCAACCCCGCACGCCGCAACGCACCCTCGATCAACGCCCTGCGCGTGGCCACGCGTCGCGCCTATGAGCGCAGCCTGGTGGGCGACCGGAGCGGCGCGGCCGCGGGCATTGGCAACGCCAAGAAGCGTTTTCCCGACTCGGTCGGCATCCACTGGTCGGAGGGCTGGGTTCGCCTGAACCTGCTGGACTTCCAGGGCGCGCTGACGGCCTGGCAGGTGGCTGAGGGCCTGCACGGTGGCAAGCCATATTGGGTGCCCTACAGCAAGGCGGTAGCGTTGATGGGCAGCGGTGACCTCGACGCCGCGCTCGCCTGGTGGCAAGTCGCCCAGCGCAGCATGGCCCCCGCCCTGGACCTGCCGGCAGACGTGCGCAATCGCTTCCAGCACTGGAAGCCGCTCGAGAAACAGCTGCTCGAACGTCTCATCGATCTCGCCTATTCCGATGAGCTGGCGGCGCGGCCGGCCACGCCCGGCCTTGCCCTTCTGTTGCTCGAGTCCCCGGTTCCGCAGTATCCGCCAGCGCTGCTGCGCCGAGGCATCGAAGGCAGCGTGACGATCCGCATCCAGGTCGACGCGAAAGGCCTGCCCGCGGCGGTCTCGGTCGAGCGCACCTCGGGCTTCCCCGAGTTCGACACCGCGGCGCTAGAGGTTGCCCGCCTCACCCACTTTTCGGTTCCGCGAGTGGTCGACACGGGGGGAATCTGGGCCCTGATTCCGTACGAATTCAGGCTCAGCGCGCCGCAGTCGCGCCTTTGATCCCGGGTCTGCGCTGCGCGCGGACGCTTTTGATTCTGGTGGGTCTGCGCTGCGCGCGGACTCTTTTGACTCTGGTGGGTCTGCGCTGCGCGC
>JANPJV010000288.1:0-1522 GCA_031425695.1 Rhodanobacteraceae bacterium
GCCGCGGCGGACGCCAGCGGCGGATGTTCGATGGCAGTGAACTTCGCCTCGTGCTGCTCAAGCTGATCGAAGAAGCGCCGCGCCACGGCTACGACCTGATCCGCCAGATCGAGGAACTGACCGGCGGTGCGTATGCGCCCAGCCCGGGCGTGGTCTATCCGACGCTGACGATGCTGGCCGATATGGACCTGATCGGCGAACAGGCGACGGAGGGTGCGAAGAAGGTGTTCGCGATCACGCAAGGAGGCCAGGCGCACCTTGCCGAGAACGAGGAAGAGGTCGAGGCGCTCATGGCGCGGCTCGCCGAGCTCGGCAAGATGCGCGAAAAGACCGACGGCGGCCCCGTGCGCCGGGCGATGGGCAATCTGCGCAGCGCCCTGCGCGACCGCCTGACCGGCGACGATGTCAATGCCGAGACGCTGCACGACATCGCCGCGATACTGGATGAGGCGGTGCAGAAGATCGAGCGGGTGTGAGGAGCAGCGCGGTTGCCCATGTGCCGACCGCGTCGGCGAGCAAATACCTCCAGCAATTGTGCAAGCATTGGCAGCACAATCTGGCGGTGGAGTTCGACGCCGCCCGCGGCACTGTCGTCTTCCCAAGGGATGCGCGCGGTGCCGACTGGCCGGGCGACGCCACCGTGACCTTCGATGCGCGCGCCGAGACGCTCGATGTGCGCATCGACGCCAGCGCGCCTGGGCAGCTCGACGGGCTGAAGGGCGCGGTGGCGCGGCACCTTGACCGGTTCGCGTTTCGCGAGGCGCCGCTGACGTTCGAGTGGCGATGAGGCGGCGGGGATGACCGCGAGCGTGGCCCTCTACCTCGCGGGCGCGCTCGCGATCGTCACCGGCATCATGCGGTCAATACGACTTCGGCCAGCTTATCAAGGGCCAGCAGTCGCTTCGAGCGCGCGTCCGGCGATTTCGCAGCATGAGCCTTTAGCGACGCCCGCGACAGGGCGACATGACCCAAATCCTTTGCATCAAAGCGGGGAATGCTCAGGTGTTTGAAGATGTTGCTCACCTGAATCTTGATAGTGTGGCTTTCCACATATTCTTTGACCAGGGAAGAATTTAGTACGCCACAAACGAAGTGCGCTTCCCCCTCATTCTGGAAATCGGCGAAATAAACCTGAGCTGCACCCGGTTTCGCGGACACCAGGTTAGGCTACATTAGCCAGCTTCTCGAAGTCCATTGGGCTGAGATACCCCAGGGTCGAGTGCCTGCGTGTCGGGTTATAGAAGCGTTCGATATAATCGAACACGTCTGCCCGTGCCTGATTACGCGTGCGATATGTTTTCCGCGCGATCCGCTCGGTTTTTAGCGCGGAGAAGAAGCTCTCCATCGCCGCATTGTCCCAGACGTTGCCCGACCGGCTCATCGAGCACGTGACGCCGTTATCGGCCATCAGCCGCTGGAACTGCTCGCTGGTATATTGGCTGCCCTGGTCCGAGTGATGCAGCAGCGCATCCGGCTTGCCGCGCCGCCAGATCGCCATGACCAGCGCATCGGTGACGAGCTG
>JANPJV010000289.1:0-20631 GCA_031425695.1 Rhodanobacteraceae bacterium
TGCCGCCGCTTTCGTCGCGACGCCGCAGATGAGCGTCTACTGCGCCTCCAAGTGGAGCGTGACCGGCTGGAGCGATTCACTGCGCCTCGAGCTCAAGATCGGTGGGCATCACCAGGTCCAGGTCACCACGGTGAATCCGAGCTACATCAGCACCGGCATGTTCGACGGTGCCAAGCGCATGTTCCTGACCCCGATCCTGACCCCGGAGTTCGTTACCACCCGGGTGTGGAGCGCGATGAAAACCGGCCGCGCGCGCCTGTTCCTGCCCTGGACGATCTACCTCTCGAACGCCCTCAAGGCGCTCCTTCCCCTGGCCCTCTACGACTGGCTCGCCTTCAACGTGCTCGGCATCTACAAGTCGATGTCGGAGTTCAAGGGCCGCGGGTGAACAATCTCGAAAACGGGGCACTATCGCGGGCGGGATAACGCAGATGAAAGAAGGAGAGAAAAGCCTTATCCACAGATTACACAGATGAGAAGCGGATAAGAGCAGATTAAAAATTCCGATCCAGCTTTCGTCTGTGTCATCCGCTCTTCATCTGCGTCATCTGTGGATTGATTTGCTTCAGCTCTTACTTCCGCTTGTTGCTGAAAGCCGCGAGGTTGGCGGCGGCCTGGGCGCGGACCTTGTTGTGGAGCATCGGGGTCCAGCCGAGGACCACGCCGGCGGGGCCGAGTGCCTGGCGTGACCAGCGCCAGAAGCTGAAGCGATCGACGTGGGTGGCGATCAGCCCGTTCTCGAAGGTGAAGTCGGCATCGACGATGTTGTGGACCATGCGGCCGGTCGCGCTGAAGCGGTAGTGCGGCTCCCAGTGTGCATGGCCGCTCTTGGCATCGGCCGAGATCGCGCTGGGTTCGAGTTTCCAGACGTCCTTGCCTTTGGCCTTGACCGCTTCGCACAGCATCCGCCACATGGCGCCTACCTGCTCGCGTCCCTGCAGCTTGAACACCGGATCTTCAAAGCTCGCGTCCGGCGCGTAGCACGCTTGCATGGTGTCGGCATCGAGCGCCGCGAAGGCGGCATAGAAGCGTTTGATCAGCGCTTCGTTCTTGGCGGCGGACATGAGGCAGGGCTCCTTCAGATGGGGTTTTCGGTTCGGCAGTCCAAGGTTCCGTGCGCCCGCCGCTCATGATTTTGGCACACAGGTTACGACCGCAGACGCCCGCTGTCGCTGCCTG
Organism: Rhodanobacteraceae bacterium; assembly: GCA_031425695.1. Classification (GTDB taxonomy): domain Bacteria; phylum Pseudomonadota; class Gammaproteobacteria; order Xanthomonadales; family SZUA-5; genus JANPJV01. The sequence continues at coordinate 1,180 of JANPJV010000289.1, forward strand.
GCGAAACGTGGTCGCCACCCGACAGCGAAGCGGTGAGTCGACAAAGCCGCGCTCGCAGCTATGCTCGACGGATACCGACGCGCCGGAGAGCCCGATGAAGTGTCCGAAGTGTGCTGCGACCATGGCCAAGGTCGAATACCAGGGACTCGAGGTCGATCGCTGCAGTGAGTGCCAGGGTCTCTGGTTCGACCTCATGGAGCACGAGCAGCTCAAAAAGCTGAGTGGCTCAGAGGAGATTGACTCGGGCGCGCCGGAGGTCGGCAAGATCAACAACACGATCACCCGCATTGCCTGCCCGGTCTGCAACGTGCCGCTCATCTCGATGGTCGTCGCCGGGCAGCCGCACATCAGCTACGAGTCCTGTACGGTCTGCTACGGGGTCTATTTCGACGCCGGTGAGTTCAAGGACTACAAGGAATTTACCTTCGTGGAGAACATGCGTTCGCTGTTCGGAGCAGCGCGGCCGGCTGATCCGTAGCGTCACGTGGGTCCGGACCTTGTCCGGACGCTTTTACTGGTTGGAAGCGAGAACCGTCCGGACAAGGTCCGGGCCCACGCACAGCACTCGAATCAGCGCGCCACCACCCCTTGCGGATGCACGCTCGGGATCAGCAAGTCGAAGCTGACGCCGGCACCGGGTTGAGTTTCGCAGGTGATCTTGCCGCCGAGGGCCTGGGTGACGAGGTTGTAGACAATGTGCATGCCGAGGCCGGTGCCGCCTTGGTCGCGGCGGGTGGTGTAGAAGGGCTCGAACATGTGGCTGGCGACGTCGCCGTTCATGCCGACGCCGTCGTCCTGGTAGCGGACGTGCAGGCGGCTTTGTTGCTGTTCTACGGCGATGAGGATGGTGCCGGCGCGACCGTCGGGGTAGCCATGCGCGATCGAGTTCATGATCAGGTTGACGATGATCTGGTGCAGCGCATCGGCACGGCTGGTGAGTTCGATGTTCTGGGCGCATTCCACCTGCACGTGGTGTCCGCCCTTGCGCAGCATGGGCGACAGCGAGAGCAGCGTACCTTCGAGGTAGTCGCGCACCAGCACGGTGCGGATGTGGCTGGTCGATTGATCGACGGCAACCTGCTTGAAGGTGCGTACCAAATTGGCGGCGCGATGCAGGTTGACTTCGGCCATCTCGGCGGCGGCTTCGATCGAGCCGAGCAGGCGCTCGTGGACGTTCGCCGGCACCGTCGCGCGGAGCGTCGCGAGTTGCCCGCGCAGGAACGAGATGGCGGTGACGCCGATGCCGAGCGGGGTGTTGACCTCGTGGGCGACGCCGGCCACGAGGCGCCCGAGCGAGGCCATCTTCTCGATCTCGATCAGCTCGTTCTGTGCCCGGTGCAGCTCATCGACCCGGGTCTCGAGCTCGCTGTTTGCGGCCTTGAGGGATTCCTGCGCGCGCCGTCGCTGCAAGGCGGTGGCGATGTGGAAGGCGACGAAGGTGAGCAGCTCCTGGTCGCGGGTGGTGTAGATGACATCATGCGAATAGCTCTGCACCACGATCGCGCCGATGGCGACGCCGTTCTGGAACAGCGGCACGCCGAGCCAGCAGACCGCCGGCGCGCCCAGCGTCTGCATCTCGCCCGCGGCAACCAGCTGGTCGATCTCGGCGCGACTGGCCAGCAGCGGACGCGCCGTGCGCAGGACGTATTCGGTGAGCCCGCGGCGCAAGGTGCGCTTCTGGAAGAACGCGCCCGAATCATGCTCGTCGACCGCGTACGGAAATTCAAAAGCGGTGCCCTCGTCGGCCAGCAGCACGATGAAGAAATTCTTCGCGTAAAGCAGCTCGCCGACCACCGCATGCACAGCGGCAAAAAAGTCGTACATCGACACCGCCGTGCTGGTGAGCTCGGCGATGCGGAACAGCGCCGCCTGCAGGCGCTCGCTCGCCTGGCGCTCGTGGACCTCCTGCAGCAGCTCCTGGTTGGCTGAGCCCAGTTGCATGTTGGCGGCAGCCAGCTCGCGCGTGCGCTGGCCGACCCGATCCTCCAGCTCGTCCTGGGCGTCGCGACGGGTGATTGCAGTGAGGATGTGCTGGGCGACATAGGTCAACAGCGCACGATCCGCGTCGCTGTAACGCTGCGCCTGGTCGTAGCTCTGGACGACGATGGCGCCACGCACTTCACCGTCGGCAATCATCGGCACGCCGAGCCAGTCCTCCGAATCGGGTCCGCGTTCGGGATCGTACTTGAGCTCGAGCTGGCGGACGATTTCAGCTGATGGCCCGATCAGTGCCTGCCCGCGCCGGATCACGGCCATGGTCAGGCTGCCGACCATGTTGTCCTGGTGGAATTCCTCGTGCGGCTCCGGCCAGTCGTAATCCTTGATGTCGGCGAAGTAGATGAAGCGCAACACGCAGCGCTCGTGATCGTAGAGCGCGATGAAGAAGTTCTCCGCGTACATCAGCGTGGCGACGTACTGGTGCATGGCGCGCAGCATCTTCGTGCGATCACTCTCGCCGCTGGCCACGTCGGAGATTGCATAGAGCGCGCGTTGCAGGAGCTCGTTGCGAGCCGATTTGCGCACTGCCCGGCGCAAGCGCCGCAGCTGCAGCAGGTCGCCGACGCGCGCAGCAATGAGGTCGATGCCTGCGCCAAGCTCCGGCTCCAGGCGCGCGAGCGCGCCCGGCGCCAGCGCGCTGTCGATCTGCAGTACCGCGTGGCCACGCTCGCCCAGCGCAAGCGGCCATGACCACGACACACGGCCGGCGCGCTCGCGCTTGACCGGTGTGCCGAGGCGATGTGCCGCGCGTGCAAGCTCGCTGTCCAACCAGCTTTGCGCGCTGGCAGGCGTGCACCGCAGCGGCGCCGCCGGGTCGCGCGCGGAGCCACGGCAGAGCGCGAGATTCGCATCGGCAATGAAGGCCCGGATGAAGTCGGCGGCGGCGCGACTGACGGCTTTGAAGCTGCCGGCCCGCAGCAGGGCGATACCGAGCTCCTGCAGCGCCGTGCAGCCGGGCGCGCCGGTGCCCGGTGTGGCCGGGCCTCCGGTCGCTGCGTTGCGCCCCGCTACCTGGGCCATGCCTCACTCCGTTGGGCCTTCACAGAGTATAGGGACGCTCGGCGCAAGTCTCACGGCTGCGATACGGGTTTAGAGCGTCCGGGCGCGCGGACGCGGAGGTGGCGATAGTTATGGTGGGAGACCGCGATGCTTTTGCTTTGCTTTGGAATCGCCTGCAAGCCAACACCAAAGCTCGCAGCCATGGCTGCTCCCACAACAGTAATGGAGCCCAGGCTGATGCGCGAACAGGCGCAACGACAGGCGCGACCGGGACTCGCACAAGGCAGGGGCCTCGCCACGACCGAGACCCCACATCATCAAAAGCTGTGATGTCCGTGCCGGCGACTTTCACTTTACTGTCACATTGTCGACAATGGGTCTCCGCAGCGCTGGTGCACGCATGCACGCAATGTATCAATCAGCTTCAGCCGAGCAATTCGTTTGTGCGATCCGGCTGTGGTCGGGGCCAAACAGCATCGCCCCGTTCCTGCGTGAGGCCTTCGCCCGCCGTGGAGATTGTTCGGTTGGTGATAAGCCGGCGGGGCACCCGCTCTGGCTGCAGTGTCCCGCGCTCGGAGGGTTGTCCTGGGTGGGAGCCGACTGGGGCGACGGCGAGCGCCACGTCCTGCTGATCCGTGACCCGCGCGATGCGCTTGCCGAAATGCTGCCGAAGCGCACGGAGCTTCGCGCCGAGGACCTAGGCCTGCCGCAGCAGAATCGGCTCTTCGAGCGCATCGTGGATCGCACCGGGCAGCCGCCGCTGATCATCGATGCCGGCGATTTTCTGCGCGAGCCTGGTGCGCATCTGCGCGCGCTCTGTCGGTGGCTCGGCATCGCCTTCCATGCGCACATGGAAAGCGCTCACCCCGGTGCCGGCTTGCCTGGCGCCTGCACGCCCCCGGCGCTGCTGGAGGGCGCAGCCAGCGAGCTTCTGGCCGAGTGCTTGCCGATGTACCGCCGCCTCTATCAGCACCGCCTGCTGCGAGATGTCCCCCAGGTGGTCGGCGAGGTGGCCGCGCCACATTGAGACGGCCATCACGGCACGCGAGGCTATGCTCGCGTCATGGAAAATCTCTCTCCAGAGTCGATAGCGCTCCACGGGCCGCTTCTGATCGTCGGCAACCAGCGTTCCGGGCACGGCGATGCGGGCGATTTCGAGCGCCTGACGGCGCGTGTCCTCACCGAGGCCGGGCGCGAGCACCGTTTCCTGATGGTGGCACCGAAGGCGCTGGCAAAAACGGCGAAGGGAGCAGTCGCTGAAGCGAAGAAACTGGGCGGGGTCGTGGTGGCCGCCGGTGGCGATGGCACCATCAACACGGTCGCCCATGCAGTGCTCGGCAGCGGCGTCCCCTTTGGCGTCCTGCCACAAGGCACCTTCAATTATTTCGGCCGCGAGCACGGTATTCCCGAGGGCGTGGAGGCGGCCGCTCGCGCCCTGCTCGGCGCGCATCTCAAGACGATCCAGGTCGGGCGCATCAACGATCGCATCTTCCTGGTCAATGGCAGTCTCGGCCTTTATCCGGACTTGCTCGAAGATCGCGAAGCGCACAAAAAGCGCTTCGGGCGCTGGCGCATCGTTGCCCTCGGCTCGGCCTTGTATTCGCTGTTGCGCAGTCACCGTCAGCTCGATCTCGTCTTCGAGTCTGAAGGCGCCAGCTCGAATCTGCGCACGCTGGCCTTGTTCGCCGGCAACAACCGCTTGCAGCTCGAACGCATGGGTATCGACCAGGCGCATTCGGGCGTGCTCGATCGCGGTGAGCTCGTCGGGACGGTCTTGCGGCCGATCAATTTCCTGCAGATGCTGGGCGTGATCCTGAGCGGCGCGCTTGGGCGGCTGGGCGATGCCAAGTATGTGCAGAGCTTTGCCTTCCGCCGACTGACGGTAACTCCGCGCGGGCCCCGCCGCCTGAAAGTCGGAACCGATGGTGAAGTCGCGCTGATGGCGACGCCGCTGGTGTTCGAAGTGGCATCGGAACAACTGCAATTGCTGGTTCCGCCGCCTGCGGTGGCGCCGGTCCCGTGAGCTTGATGCTGCAGATTTCCGATCCGCACTTCGGCACCGAACAGGCGCCGGTGCTGGCTGCGCTGAAAGCGCTCGTCGCCCAGCAAAAGCCACAGCTGCTGGTGCTGTCTGGCGACATCACCCAGCGCGCACGGCGCAGCCAGTTTCGCGCCGCGCGCGCCTACATCGATTCGCTTGGGATCCAGCATTTCCTGTCGTTGCCGGGCAATCACGATATCCCGCTGTTCAATGTCGCCGCGCGCGCGCTGGCGCCGTATGCAAATTACCTGCGCGAATTCGGTCCGGATCTCGATCCGGAGCTTGTCGTCGAAGATATGCTGGTGATCGGCGTCAACACCACGGTCCCGAGCTGGCACAAGGATGGCCGCATCGATGCCGAGGACATCACCCGCGTCGAGGCCCGCCTGCGCCAGGCCAAGACCGGCCAGCTGCGGGTGGTCGTCGTACATCAGCCGGTGCACGTGCCGCGCCTGGCGGAGAAGAAGAACCTCGTGGTCGGCCGCGATGCTGCCGTGCGCGCTTGGAGTGCTGCCGGGGCCGATCTCATTCTCGGCGGACACATCCACCTGCCGTTCGTGCGCCCGCTCGGCGAGCGCTTTCCCGGCCTGCCGCGGCGCATCTGGGGCGTGCAGGCGGGCACCGCGCTCTCCGACCGCATCCGCGAGGACGCACCGAACTCGGTCAATTTGATCCGCTTCGCGCCGGGGAAAGCGCCGCTGGAATGCAGCGTGGAGCGCTGGGACTGCCCCCTGCCGCGCGCGACCTTCGAGCTGGTGGAGACGCATCGGCTGGAGTTGGACCGCGGCGCGTAGCCCGAAAAATAGAAGCCGGGACTCGGGACTCGGGACTCGAAAAGGCGATGGGCGTTATCCTGCATTCCCGAGCCCGTAGTCCCGAATTCCAGCCCATCAATCATGCCCATGCCTGACCACCAACCCCTCCACTATCGCCAGGTCGGCGCGGGTGAAGATCTGCTTTTGATCCACGGGCTGGGCTCGAGCGGGGCCGACTGGGCGTTCCAGGAAGCGCCACTGGCGGCGCATTTCCGACTGCTGATGCCGGATCTGCGCGGTTGCGGGCGCAGCGCGGCCGGCGGCGTCGCCAGCATCGCTGAGCATGCGCGCGACCTCTGGGCGCTGCTCGATCACCTCGGCATCGCCCGCGTGCATGTGCTCGGGCACTCGCTCGGTGGTGCCGTCGCGCTGGAAATGGCCTTGCAACGTCCGCATGCGGTCGCGCGGCTGATGACCATCAACAGCCTGCTCAGCTATCGGGTCGACAGCCTGCGCAAGTGGCTCGAGGTCAATGGCCAGCTGGCATTGGTGCGTGTGCTCGGGCTCAAGCGTACCGCCGGGCTGGTGGCACGGCGACTGTTTCCGTGGCCACACCAGGCGGCGATGCGTGAGCGCGTCATCAAGGTCATCGGCGACCTCCCGCAGCGCGCCTATCTCGATCTCGCCCGGGCACTCGCCGGCTGGTGCGCGCTGGAGCGCATCGGCGACCTGCGGGCGCCGATGCTGATGCTGGCCGCCGAGCACGATTACACGCCGCTCGAAGAGAAACGGCGCTTCGCCACGCTGGCGGGGGCCGAGCTCGCCGTGGTTGCCGGCTCACGGCATGGCACGCCGTTCGACGCGATCGAGGCCTGTAATGCCAGTGCGCTGGCATGGTTCCGGGCCATGGCCGTGCCCACTCAGCTGCGCATGGACGATGCCACGACCGCGCCGAGCGCACCGCCGCCAGGGTTTGAAGAGCGCGAACTGCGGTCGCCCTGCGTGTATGCGCAGGACACCGCCGAGGTCGAGGCATGAGCGCGCGCCGCGGCATCGGCTATGTGGCCGTGGTAGTGCGCGATTACGACGAGGCGATCGCCTGGTACACGCAGAAGCTCGGCTTCGTGCTGGTCGAAGACACCGATCGCGGCAACGGTCGGCGCTGGGTGCTGATCGCGCCGGGCGCCGGCAACGAGACGCGGTTACTGTTGGCAAAGGCAGCCACGCCCGAGCAGCTCGCGCACGTCGGCAACCAGACTGGCGGCCGCGTATTCCTGTTCCTGCACACCGCCGATTTCGAGCTGGAATATCGCCTGCTGCGCGAGCGCGGGGTGCACTTCGAAGAAGCGCCGCGTCGCGAGCCTTATGGTACGGTTGCCGTGTTCGTGGACCTCTACGGCAACCGTTGGGACCTGCTGCAGCTTTTGTAGGTCAAGTGCAGTCGCAGGTCAGCTTGCCCCGGCGGCTTTTGGTCGGTCTGCGCTGTGCGCGGACGCCTTCGCCAAATCAAAAGAGTCCGCGCGCAGCGCAGACCCACCAAAGGCAAACGCGGACAACAGGCCCTACTTGTCCGGCGCGTCGCTCTTGCGCTCAGAAGGTGCCTTCTGCTTCTGTTTCTCGTCCTTCTTCTTCTTTTTTTCGATCTCGCGCTGACGTTTCTCGAACGCGTAGTTGGGCTTGGCCATGGGCTGCATCTCCTGAAAGTTTGCGGACGTGAGTCTGCGACCACGAGCGGCGGCGGGGCAAGCGCCGCCGCCGCCCTTGGTGAGCGACAAGCTGAACGAGATTAGCCGTAGGTGCGCTTTAGCACCATCTGGACGAGCCCCGTTCACGTTCACGCTGCCAGTCTCAATGCCGCACGAGCTCGACCGCACCGGGATTTCACAAGGGCGGGAATACGCTCTCTGCGCATATTCGCACTACGGTCACGCTCGCGTGTCCCAAGCTTCCTTCAAGGAGTTCACGATGAATCGGCTCTCTTCAATTGGCGCACTCCTGGTGGGTGTGGTGCTGACGCTCTCCGCGTCAGTCGCCACTGCCATCGATCCTTCTGGTCGCGTGGCCCGGCTCAGCCATGCCCGCGGCGAAGTCAGCTACTCGCCCGCGGGCGAACGCGAATGGTTCCGTGGCGTGGTCAACCGGCCGGTTGTGGCGGGCGACCAGCTGTGGACCGGCCAGCGCGGACGCGCCGAGCTGCAGCTCGGCAGCGCGGCGGTCCGCATGCATGAGCTCACCAGTCTCCAGGTGCTCAATCTCAACGACCAGATTGCACAGTTCGAGGTCAACCAGGGCGGCGTACAGATCACCGTCCGGCGCCTGTATCAGGGACAGACCTACGAGATCGCGACGCCCACGTTGGCCTTCGTGATCGATGCCGCCGGCAGCTATCGCGTCGATGTCGACGACGAAGAGAACTACACCACGGTTGCCGTCGTGACCGGCTCCGGCCGGGCATACGGCCAGCGCTCGAGCTTCCCGCTGCGCGCGGGCGAGGCGGTGCGCTTTTACGACACCAACCTGCGCGACTACCAGATCTACGCGCTGCCGCGCCCGGACGGCTTCGACCGCTTCGCGATGGAACGCGACGATCGCCTGCAGCGTTCGGCATCGCTGCGCTATGTGTCCGAAGATCTGGTGGGTTATGCCGATCTCGATGAATACGGGACCTGGACCAGCGTGCGTGGTTATGGCGCAACCTGGTTCCCGAATCGGGTCAATCCGGGCTGGGCGCCGTATCGCGATGGCCACTGGGCCTGGCAAGAACCCTATGGCTGGACCTGGGTCGACAATGCGCCTTGGGGCTACGCGCCTTCGCATTACGGCCGCTGGGTGAACGTCAACAACCGCTGGGGCTGGCTGCCGGGACCACGCCGCGAGCGTCCGGTCTACGCGCCGGCATTGGTCGCCTTCGTGGGTGGCAGTAATTTTGGCGCGAGCATCTCGGTCTCGGGTGGACGTGGCCGCGGCGGATCGCCGATCGGCTGGTTTCCGCTCGGTTACCGCGAAGCCTATGTGCCGAGCTACAGTGTCTCGCGCCAGTATTTCGACCGCGTCAATCGGAGCAACACCGATCTTGATCCGGCCGGCTTGAGCTCGGTGTTCCTGAACGACTATTCGGGTGGCCGTGGGACGCGCCAGTCGCGCTATCAGAATCGTGATATCGCTGGCGCGGTGACCGCAGTACCGGCCGACGTCTTCCAGAATTCGCGATCAGTGCGCGAAGCATCGATCACGCTGGCGCCGGAAATGACTGCGAATGCCGAGATCCGGCGCATGGCCGAGATCGCTCCTAGCGCAGCAGCTGTTGCCGGGTACGGTGGCGCGGCGCAGGCGCGTCCTGACCAGGATATCGTCGATCGCCGGGTCTTCGCTCGCAGCGAGCGGATGCGTGAGTACGCGCCGTTTGCCCAGCGTCAGCAGGCACTCAGCAAAAATCCGGGCATCGCCCCGGCGGCACCACCGCCGGCAGCGGTCGACACCGGTGTCCAGGTGCTGGGTGAACAGCGCGGTGCGGTTGATACGCGTGCCGCCGCGCCATCTGCCCCCGGCGCGGTGGCGCTGGTACCACTCGATCGCGCGGTCGATGCCGACGTCGAACGCCAGAATCGCCGAGGTCGTGACGGCCGCGGCGCAGGTGGCGCGCAGACGATCCAAGAGATTGCCGCCGAGCGTCAAGCTGCGCACGATGCGCGCCAGGGCGGCAAGGGCGACAACGGGCAGCGAGCGGCAGCGCAGGCTCAGGCAGATCAGGCGCAGGCAGCCCAAGTCCAGGCAGCCCAAGCGCAAGCCGCCCAAGCGCAAGCCACCCAGGCTCAGGCTGATCAGGCTGCCCAGGCGCAGGCCGTGCAAGCGCAACAGGCGGCGCAGCTGCAGGCAGAGCAACAGGCTGCACAGCAGCAACAAAATGCCGCTGCCGAGCAGGCTGCCGGCGCCGAGCGCGAGCGGCTGAATCGCGAAAAGGGCGAGGCTGCCGCGCAAGCCGAGCGCGAGCGCCAAGCCGGAGCCGCGCAACAGCAGGCGGCGGCCGCAGCGCAGCAAGCGGCGGCAGCGGCCCAACAGGCCGAGCAGCAAGCAGCGGTGGCGGCGCAACAGGCTGAGCAGCAGCGCGCGCAGGCCGAACAGGCGGCAGCGGTCGAACAGCAGCGCGCCGCGGCCATCGCCGAGAAGGAAGGCTTGCAGCGTCAGCAGGCTGAGCAGGCCGCCGCGCAGGCCGCGCAGCAGGCTGAGCTGCAGCGCCAGCAGGCCGATCAGGCACAGCAGGCAGCGGCGCAGGCAGCCCAACAGGCAGCCGAAGCCGCCCAGCAGGCGCAGGCCGAACAGGCCCAGGCCGAAGCGGCAGCAGCGCAGAAGGCTGCCGAAGAGGCCGAGGTCGCTGCGGCCCAGGAGCAAAAACGCCTGGCCGAGGAAGAGATGCGCAAGGGCGAACAGCCGCAGTAACGCTGGTTGAGGGCCGCGCTTCGGCGCGGCCCTCAAACCAAGAAGAGCGTTACAAAAACCAAAGCATTTATCCGCAGATTACGCCGATTTGCGCAGATTAAAAGCGTCCCGGACCGGCAAGCCAGTGTGGTGTGTCATAAATACGTTGAACAATGTTTCCGATGGATTTCGTCGTCAGGCAAGGCGCGAGGAGAAGACATAGCTCTTCTATGGCGCCGACGAGCAACGCAGCATGGCGGCGAAAGACGCGGAAATAGTTCAACTTACTTATGACACACCACACTAGCCACCGTCTGACACGTTCTTAATCTGCGTAAATCGGCGAAATCTGCGGATAAAAATGCTTTTTCATTAGCTTTGCTTTCGGTGCGGTCACAGCCAGCCCTTCTGCCGAGCCAGGCGGTAGGCCTCAATGCGGTTGCCGACGCCAAGCTTGCCGATGGCTTCGGACAGGTAGTTGCGTACGGTGCCGTGCGAGAGTTTCAAGTCGGTGGCGATCTCGTTGGCATTCATGCCTTCGCCGGCCAGGCGCAGCACCAGGCGTTCGCGGTCGGTGAGCGGGTCATCCTCGCTCCAGGCTTCGAGCGCAAGTTCCGGGTCGATGGCGCGGCCGCCGCGGTGTACCGACCGGATCGCGTCGGCAAGCTTGCTGGCGGGTGAGTCCTTGAGCAGGTAGCCGCGCACGCCGGCGTCGAGTGCGCGCCGCAGGTAGCCGGGGCGGGCGAAGGTGGTCAGGATCACCACGCGGGTGGGGATTTCCTTGTCGCGCAGTTGCTGGGCAAGATCGAGCCCGGTGAGGTGCGGCATTTCGATGTCAGCCACGAGCACATCGGGCGCATGGTCGACGATCAGATTGAGCGCTTCGCGGCCATCGCCTGCTTCCCCCACGACCTCGATGTCGCCTTCGAGCTTGAGCAGGGCCGCAATTGCGCCACGCACGAGCGCCTGGTCCTCGGCGAGGACGATCCGAATCATGCGGTCACCATGATCACGTCAGTCGCTCAACAAAGCGCTGAGCCGCTCGCGCGCCTCGGACCAGAGGCGCTGCGAGGTGCGCAGGGGCAGTTCGAGGGCGTCCGCAGTCTCCTGTTCGGAAAGGCCTGCAAAAATGCGGCACTCGACCACGCGCACCCAGCGCTCGTTCTCGGTCTCGAGGCGGGTCAGCGCCGAATCGAGCTCCAGCAACTGGCGCGCCTCATGAGCGACGGCGTCCTGATGGGCGTCCAGCTCATCGTGGATGGCGCCGCCACCGCGCTTCTCGGCCAGTTTGTCGCGCGCGTGGTTGAGCATCAGCTGGCGCATGGCCCGTGCAGCCAGGGCGAGGAAGTGGGCGCGATTGGTAACCCCGTCGGCGCCGGCACGGGCCAGGCGCAGATAGCAGTCGTGCACCAGGCCCGTCGGGTTCAGCGTGGCACTGCCGCGACCGCCGAGGACGCCACGGGCGATGCGCTTGAGATCGTCATAGATCAGCGCGACCACCCGGTCCCAGGCGTGCGCGTCGCCGGCGCGCGCATGTTCCAGCAGTTGGGTGAATTCGCTCATGCGACTGACGGGCCAGCCATGGCTGCGATGCTCTCAGGGCAAGACGCGGAATGCAGGCGACATGCTAATGCGCGAGGCCTCGTGCAATGTCAACAATCGAGAGAGCACGACCGCGCACCCGGCGGCCTGCACAGAGTTGGCGCGAGGGCGTGCCAAAGTGGGTCTTGAACGTGCAGGAACTTGCTGCCGTTCGACCAAAAATCCGGCCAGTGCTTGCTGTCGGACCACGCCGGCCCGATGCTCGCACGCCGCTGCTGTGCACCGCCCCCACTCCGCTTTCGAGTAGATCACCATGAAGCACCTCCACTGCTTTCTCCTAGGCCTGCTCGCAGCCGGCGCGGTCACGGCGCAGGCGCCGGTCGCGATCGACCTCAACAGCGGGGCCGGGTTGCCTGCGGACTCTAGCCCGTCCAGCCTCATTGCCCGCGCTGACGGCTTGGTGCTGTTCACTGCGTGCACGCCGGAGCTTGGCTGCGAGCTGTGGCGTTCGAACGGGACGCTGGCGGGCACCCAGCTGGTGCTCGACATCCACCCCGGGCCAGCCAGTTCCCAGCCTTCTCGGTTTGGGCTCGACACGCCGGGCAGCATCGTCTACTTCAGCGCCGATGACGGCAGTCGCGGCAGCGAGCTGTGGCGCTCGGACGGCACGGCGGCCGGCACCCGCTTGATTGCCGACCTCGAGCCCGGCGTCAACGGCAGCGATCCGCGCAGCGTCGTCGGCAGCACCGGCATCCAGGTGCTCTTCACTGCCGGCACCAGTGCCAGCGGGCGCGAGATCTATCGGTCGGACGGCGTCACCGCAGCCCTGGTGGTCGATCTCAACGCCGGTGTCGACAGCGGCGTCGCCAACAGTTCCGGGCAGCATCCCGATCTCACCAAGATCGGCACGCGGGTGGTTTTCTCCGGGACCAACGGCATCAGTGGCGACGAGCCCTACCTGACCGACGGCACCGCGGCCGGCACCGTGCGCATCAAGGACGTGTTCATCGGCGGCGGCGGCAGCGCGCCGACCGACTTCACTGCCTACAGCACCGGCATGGTGTTCGTCGCCAGCAACAGCGGGCAGGGCCGCGAGCTCTACCGCAGCGATTTCACCGACGTCGGGACCACGCGCGTCAGCGACATCACGCCCGGGACCGGCGACGGCGTTTTCTACGTAATGGGTGTTTCCGGCACGGTCGCGCTGATGGCCGGGACCAGCGGCGGCGCCAATGGCGTCGAGCTCTTCGGCTACAACGGCACCACCACGGCGCTCGTGCGCGAGCTCAACGCGGGCAGCGCGGATGGCCTGGCGGAGTTCCGGACCGTCGGCTTGTCGACCATGGCCGGCGGCCTGCTGTATTTCGCCGGCACCAGCGCGGCCGAGGGCGAAGAGCTCTGGCGCAGCGATGGCACCTTGAACGGCACCATTCCCGTCGCCGAATTGCTGCCTGGTATCTCCGGCAGCTTCCCGCGCGGGCTGGCAACGCTGGTGCAGGGCGCGACTGCGCGTGTGCTGTTTGTCCCGACCTTCAACGAAAGCTCCGTCGGGCCGCTGTTCATCACCGATGGTACGCCGGGCGGGCTGGTCAATCTCGACACCTTCAAGAATATCGACCGCGGGCTTGAAGGTGCGCAAATAGGCAGTGGACCCGGGGCCTTCTTGCTGCTCGCCGCGCTCGGTTCCTCGCCGGTGGGCGATGCGGAGCTATGGCGCAGCGATGGTTCTGCAGCAGCCACCACGTTGGTCGCCGACATCGCGACGCTGACCGGTTCGAGTTCCCCGAGCCGCGTGATCGCCGCCGGCACGCGCGGTTTTTTCACCGCCTTCGAAGCCAACACGGGTCGTGAACTGTATGTCACCCGCGGCAGCGCAGCGACGACCACGCGCGTCGTCGACCTTCAACCGGGAACGCAGTCGGCCTTCGGGCCGGATGCAGTCGGCTACGAGCAGGGCTCGCTGATCGGGGTCGCGCTCGGCGAGAGGCTGGTCTTCATGGCCCACTCCGGTGGCCAAGGCTTCGAGCCGCATGTCAGCGACGGCAGTGCCGGCGGCACCCTGCAACTCATCGATGCGACACCCGGCATCGACAGCAGCAATTCGCGTGGCATCGTCGCCGCCGGCACGCGCGCCTTCCTGGCGCTCGATACCCTGGCGGGGTCGCGGTTGTACGCGACCGACGGCACGCCGGCCGGCACCTCCCAGGTCACTTTGCCGTGCACCTTCAAAAGCGATGCACAGCTGACCGCCGTCGGTACGCGGGTGTATTTCCGATGCACTGAAGCGGCCACCGGCGAGGAACTCTATCGGCTCGAATCGACCACGCTGGCGATCCAGCGCGTGGTCGATCTCACTACGGGTCCCGAGTCTTCAGCGCTGACGCTGCTGGGGCCGGCGGGACGGCCCGCGCGGCTGGCTTTCCTCGAGAGCAACAATGGCGTGCGCCTGCTGCTCAGCGACGGCAGCGTGCCGGGTACCATCATCCTCAACAGCGATCCGGGCCGCGACTACAAATCGCGCGCGCCGATCATTGATGGCGATGGCGCCAGCTATTTGCGCGGCCGTGACGCCGTCGGCGAAAAGCTGTTCCGCATCAACCCGGCGTTGACCGCGCTGACGACGGTCCTGGCCTATCCCAACGAACCGCGCCCGCAACAGCAGTTCGATGATGCCGATGCCGGCAGCAACTGCAGCCTGCTGCTCGGTGACGGCGCGCCGCTCGAAGGCTTCGAGCTCTATCGCTTCAACGGCATCACCCAGAGCGGGGCCCTGGTGAGCCCGAGCCTGCAGCCCGGCACCCGCTCGTCGGAGCTCAGCGAGATCAGTGCTTTTCCTGGCAGTGATCGCTACTACGCGAACGCGCTTGCCGGCAGCGACGGTGCACTCGGCGTCGAGCTGATGCGCCTCGATGGCAATGGTCCTTCGCTGTCGCCGACGGTCATCGACATCGCCGCCGGCGCCGCCTCGAGTGCCCCCCGCAACTTCGCCATGCTCGGCCAGCAACTCACCTTCAGCGCCCACACCGCCGCCGGTGGCCGCGAACTCTACGTCCTGCCGCCCCCCGACCGCATCTTCGGGCACGGTCTGAACGACGGCTGCGGGGCGTTGCAGTAGGGTTGCCGGGGGCGCGCGGTGCGCGCACCCTCTTGATGTGTGGGTTCAGATCTTGTCCGAACGCTTTTCGCAGCGGGCACTTGATGTGTGGGTTCGGACCTTGCCCGAACGCTTTTCGCAGCGGGCTCTTGATGTGTGGGTTCGGACCTTGTCCGAACGCTTTTCGCAGCGGGCACTTGATGTGTGGGTTCGGACCTTGTCCGAACGCTTTTCGCAGCGGGCACTTGATGTGTGGGTTCGGACCTTGTCCGAACGCTTTTCGCAGCGAATCGCCAAGAGCGTCCGGACAAGGTCCGGACCCACGCAATCAAAAGCGCGTGGTCGCGCCTCGCCGCAAGCCGCTCTAGGCAAGCCGCCACCGTGCATGCCTACAATCGGGCCATGCATCCGAGCTCGCACTTTCTCGAGAACCTGGCGGTCGTCCTCTGCGTTGCCGCGGTGACCACGGTGCTGTGCCAGCGCGTGCGGCTTCCAGTGGTGCTGGGATATCTGCTCGCCGGCGTGATCATCGGGCCGCACACGCCGACGCTGCTGGTCGCTGACCCGGAGATCATCACCACGCTGTCGGAGCTCGGGGTGATCCTGCTGATGTTCACCATCGGCATGGAGCTGTCGCTGCGCAAGCTCGCCGAGGTCGGGCCGCGTGGCTTTGCGGTAGCGGTGGTGGAAATGGGCCTGATGCTGTTCCTGGGCTACCTAGCCGGGCGACTGGCCGGATTCACGCCCATCGAGTGTGCGTTCCTCGCGGCGATGCTGTCGATCTCCAGCACCACCATCATCGCGCGCACCTTCGAAGAGCAGCGCGTGCCGGCCAAGGTGCGCGACCAGGTCTTCGGCACGCTGGTGATCGAGGACATCTTCGCCATCCTGCTGCTGGCCTTGCTGACCACGCTCGCGACCACGCGCAGCCTCGATATGGGCGGGCTCGCGTTCGCGGCCGGGCGCTTGGGCATCTTCCTCGCGATCCTGATGCTGGTGGGATTGCTCACGGTGCCGCGGCTGATCCGTTTCGTGGTCAAGCTCAACCGTCCGGAAACCACGCTGGTGACCTCGGTCGGCATCTGTTTCGCCGCGGCACTCGCGGCGCAGCGTTACGACTATTCGGTTGCGCTCGGCGCATTTCTCGCTGGCTGCCTGGTGGCCGAATCCGGCGAAGGCCATCGCATCGCTGCGCAGATACGACCGTTGCGCGACATGTTCACCGCCGTGTTCTTCGTTTCGGTCGGCCTGTCGATCGATCCGATCCAGCTGTTCGGAGCGCTCGGCTACGTGGGCGGTTTCGTCCTGCTGGTCGTCATCGGCAAGTTCATCGGCGTCGCCGTTGGTTTCTTTGCGACCGGCAGCCCGATCCGCGCCTCGACCCAGGCGGGGCTCGCCATGGGCCAGATCGGCGAGTTCTCCTTCATCATCGCCGCGCTCGGGGTGAGCCTCGGCGCGATCGACAGCAAGCTCTATCCGATCGCGGTGGGCGTGTCCTGCGTCACCGTGCTGATCACACCGCTCGCGGTCAAGTATTCGGGCCAGTTCGGTGAATGGATCGAGGGCCGCCTGCCACGCGCGCTGCAGACCTACGCCTCGCTCTACGGCAGCTGGGTCGAACAGCTGTCCGAGGCGAGACAGCGCGGCACCCTGGGAACACGCGTTGGCCGCCTGACCCGTCTGATCGTGCTCGACGCCGCCCTGCTGGTGGCGGTACTGATCGCCGCCAGTGCCGGCAGCGATGAGGTCGCGAGCTTTCTCGAGAAGCGCCTGCCGCTCGCGGTCGACGCGGTGCGCTGGGTGGTGGCGCTCGGTTTCGTGGCGCTCGGCGTGCCGCTCGCGCTCGGCCTGTTCCGGCTGATCTCGGCCCTCGGCCGCGCGCTCGCGCTGGCGGCATTGCCGGCTGCGGAAGAAGGTCGCGTGGACTTTGCCAATGCACCGCGGCGCGCATTCGTGGTCTCGCTCCAACTCGGGCTGATGCTGCTGGTGGCACTTCCGTGTTTCGCACTGGTACAGCCGTTTGCACCCGGCCTGCGTGGCACCCTGCCGCTGGCCGCGCTGCTGCTCACTGCCGGTATTGCCTTCTGGCGCAGCGCCACGCAATTGCAGGGGCACGTCCGCGCCGGTGCGCAGGCACTGGTCGAAGCGGTCGCGGTTCCGGGCGCCACCCAGGATGAGCGTGCGCACGCGCTCGACCAGATGGAACAAGTGCTGCCGGGACTCGGCGACCTCGCGCCCTTTGAAATTGACCCGGAAAACCCATGGATCGGCAGCTCGCTCGCCGACATCAACCTGCGCGCAATCACCGGCGCCACCGTCCTTGCCATCCGCCGCGGCGACGAACCGGTGTTGACTCCGGACGGCAAGGAAACCCTGCAGCGCGGCGACGTGCTCATCCTCGCCGGTACCCACCTCGCCATGGCCACCGCCCGCGCACGCTTGAGCCGCATCCCGTCACCGGATTCACGCGAGGGGTGACGCGGCTTTACGTGGGTTCGGACCTTGTCCGAACGCTGTTTCTCGCAAACGCGAAAGCGTCCGGACAAGGTCCGGACCCACAAAAGGCAAACGCCTACCGTGCCCGCCTCTTCGGCGCCGCCGTCACGCGCGCGGTCTTTGCCGCCGCCATGGCCGCCTCGATCTCGTCGATCTCCTTGACCACGCCGTCGGTGATGACCTGCGGGCCGGTGCGGGTGACCAGGATGTCGTCTTCGATGCGGACGCCGATGCCGCGCCAGCGGGCGGGGACTTCCTTGGCGTCCGGGGCGATGTAGATGCCGGGCTCGACGGTCATGACCATGCCGGGCTCGAGCAGGCGTGATTCGCCGGCGATGCGGTAGTCGCCGACGTCGTGCACGTCGAGGCCGATCCAGTGGCCGGTCTTGTGCATGTAGAAATTCTTGTACTTCTCGTCCTTGAGATTCTTCGCCAGCGAGCCCTTGAGCAGCTCGAGCTTGATCAGACCCTGCACGATGGTGCGCACGGCTGCATCGTGGATGTCGTTCCAGTGGCTACCGGGAGCCGCGACTGCGATGGCGGCTTTCTGCGCGTCGAGCACAAGCTGGTAAATCGCGCGCTGCTCGGGGCTGAAACGGCCATTGATCGGAATGGTGCGGGTGATGTCGCTGGCATAGCACCGGTATTCGGCACCGGCATCGACCAGCAGCAGGTCACCGTCGCGGAGCTCGGACTGGTTGGCCCGATAGTGCAGGATGCAGGCATTGGCGCCGGCCCCGACGATCGGCTCATATGCTGCAACCGCCTGACTACTCCGGAAGGTATGCAGGATCTCGGCCTCGATCTCGAACTCGGACAGGCCTGGCCGGCACATGTTCAAGACCCGCGTATGCGCCTCGGCGGCAATCGTCGCGGCGCGCCGCATCAAGGTCATTTCGCTGCGGCTCTTGAACAGGCGCAGCTCGTGCAGCAGGAAGCCGAGCGCGATGATCTCGTGCGGTGCGCGCGCGCCGCGGCGGACCTGCGCGCGCACCCGGTTGATCCAGCCGAGCACCTTGAGATCGAATTCGGAGTCGCGCCCGAAGTGGTAGTAGACGCGCTCGCGGCCTTCGATCAGGCCGGGCAGGATGTCGTCGATATCGGCGATCGGGAAGGCATCGTCGACCAGCAGGTGTGCCGGCGCCGCTTCGGGCCCCAGGCGCGGGCCATCCCATTGTTCGCGGCTGCGGTCGCGCTCGCGACAGAAAAGGATGCTCTCCGCGGCCGCTCGCCCGGGGACCATCACCAGGACCGATTCGGGCTCTTCGAAGCCGGTCAGGTAGACGAGATCGCTGTCCTGGCGATACGGATAATGGGCGTCGTTGTTGCGGATGCGCTCGGGTGCCGAAGGCACGATGGCGATGCCGCCCGGGCCCGCCAAGTCCATCAGCTGGCGACGACGCTTGCGATACTCAGCGGCGAGCACGCTCATTGCAGCCCAGCTCGCGGTCGCTTGCCAGCGCGCAGATCCTCGCGCAGCAGCAGCACGCCGACGCGCGCGAACTCGATCAGCTCGGCCAGCGCCTCTTCATCCACGTCTTCCGCCGCGTCGAAGGCCAGCCGCGTACGCGCGATCTCGGCAATATCGTGCAGCACCTCGCGACCATCCGAGGAAAGTGCGCGCTCGTCGGTGAATCCACCCAGGCCGAGGCCACTCACGAATCCCTGGCACCACTGCACCAGCGCCTCGCCGCGCTCGGCGATCCCACAATCCGAGTCCGGCAGCAGCAGCGGGAAGCCGAACGACTCGTCGTCGATCTGCGTGCGCGCGACCTGGTACAGCTCGCCGATGCGCTCGCGCGCAGCCGCAGGCGTGGCGGAGTCGAGCAGCGCCTCGAGCGAGATCGCCACCACGAACGGCTCGAAATCAGTGCCCCCCGCGCACACGAACCCACAGATCGCCCCATGCAGCTCAGCCGCACCCACCTCCGCCCGCGCATCGATCAATGCCTGCGAGATCTCGTCGAATTCGGGGAGCGTGGCGGTCTGCATGCGCGGGGGCTTTTTAGGAATCAATTGATTCTACTTCGGGCGGGAGCGGGATGGGGTGAGCTAGGATGTGGCCGGCGTAGGATGCAGTGAGGCTGTTGGTGGGTCTGCGCTGTGCGCGG
>JANPJV010000290.1:0-38933 GCA_031425695.1 Rhodanobacteraceae bacterium
AGGAAAGCCGCGGAGAGCGCTGCGCGCACTCCGCGCTACAGGTCACAGAAAACAGCACGATACGCGCCGAAGTCACCTATCCCGCGTGCGTCGCCACGCGCCGGCATGTCACAATCTTCCCTGTTGTCTTTGGCGAGGGTCCGGGCATGAGCATCGACTTCAATTCCTTCCTGAAATTGATGGTGCACAAGAAGGCTTCGGACTTGTTCATCACCGCGGGCGTGCCGCCGTCGATGAAGGTGCACGGCCGCATTGCACCGATCACGCAGTCGGCATTGAGCCCGCAGCAGAGCCGCGACCTGGTGCTCTCGGTGATGACTCCCTCGCAGCGCGAAGAGTTTGAAAAAACCCACGAGTGCCAGTTCGCGATCAGCTTGCAGGGCGTCGGCCGTTTCCGCGTGAGCTGTTTCTACCAGCGTAACCAGGTCGGCATGGTCTTGCGCCGCATTGAAACCAAGATCCCGACCATCGACGAGCTCAGCCTGCCGCCGATCCTGAAGACGCTGGCGATGACCAAGCGCGGGCTGATCATCTTCGTCGGCGCGACCGGCACTGGCAAGTCCACCTCCCTGGCGGCAATGCTCGGCTATCGCAACCAGAACTCGACCGGCCACATCATCACCATCGAAGACCCGATCGAGTTCGTGCACAAGCACGAGGGCTGCATCGTGACGCAGCGAGAGGTCGGCATCGACACCGACACCTTCGAACTGGCGCTGAAGAACACCCTGCGCCAAGCACCTGACGTCATCCTGATCGGCGAGGTGCGCGCGCGCGAAACCATGGAGCACGCGATCGCCTTTGCTGAAACCGGCCATCTTTGCCTGTGCACGCTGCACGCGAACAACGCCAACCAGGCGATCGATCGCATCCTGCATTTCTTCGCGGAAGACCGCCGCGGCCAGTTGCTGATGGACCTGTCGTTGAACCTGAAAGGCATCGTCGCCCAGCAGTTGATCCCGACGCCCGACGGCAAAGGCCGTCGCGTCTGCATGGAGGTCCTGCTCGGCACGCCACTGGTGCAGGATTACATCCGCCAGGGCGAAGTCCACAAGCTCAAGGACGTCATGAAGGAGTCGACCAACCTCGGCATGCGTACCTTCGACCAGAGCCTGTTCGAGCTGTATCAAGCCGGCGAGATCAGCTACGAAGACGCGCTGCGCCACGCCGATTCGTCCAACGAAGTCCGCCTGCGCATCAAGCTCGCTCAAGGCGGCGATGCGCACACGCTGTCGGCCGGCATGGAAGGCGTGGAGTTGATCGAGCGCTGAGCACGGTCACTTAGGTCACGTTGCGCCGCGGGCACCTCGGTGCCGCGACGCCGTTTGTCGGGCGCTACGGGACAAGGCCGGGCCGCGGACCGTCATGTAGCGCCCGCTACCGCATTTGCGCATTACGTCATTTGCGCGCGGGCCCAACGTGACCTCCGTCGCCGCCTGCTCTGCTTTGCTTTCTGCTCGGGCCTATACTGCTCGATGTTTCCGGATTGTGAATTTTAGAACGATGCGCGCCTTCCGGTCGGATGCCTTCACCATCGGTGGCTGGGCCCGTGCTGTTGTTGCAGCCTGGTTGGTGTGTTGTGCCGGGGTTGCGGCCGCGCAGACGGCGGGCACGCTGGTGCTGGGGCGTGTCAGTGACGACCCGAAGGAGCACTACGAGCGGCTGAAGCCGCTGCTCGATTACGTGGTCGGTGAGATGCATGACCTCGGCATCCACGAAGGTCGAGTGCTGATGGCGCGCGATGCGCAGCAGATGGTCAGCTACCTGCGCCAAGGCAAAGTCGACTGGATCAGCGAGACTTCCGGCGCTGCGTTGATCTTCGAGGAGCGCGCCAAGGCGCGCATCTTCGTGCGCGCTCGCCGCGGCGGCCTGTTCAATTACCGCAGCGTGTTCTTTACGCGCAACGACAGCGGCATTCACAGTCTCGATGACCTGCGCGGGCGCGCCATCGGCCTGCAGCATCCGAGCTCGACCAGTGCCTATCTCGTTCCTGCGATCACCTTGCTCGAACGCTCGATCCCGCTGGTGATCCAGGCGTCACCACTGGAGCGGCCGCCGGCTTCTTTCGTCGGCTATGCGTTTGCGCGGTCGGAGGGCAACCTGGTCACGTGGGTGCACAAGGGCCTGGTCGACGCGGCCGCCTTCAGCAACCAGGACTGGGACGAGCTGGTGCTGAGCGCGCCGACGTTTGCGCGCGAACTGCGCATCTTCCACGAGAGCAGCGAATTTCCGCGCGCGCTCGAGATGGTGCGTGAGGGCATCGACCCGCTGGTGGAGGAGCGACTCAAGGAAGTCCTGCTCGGCGCGCATCTCGATCCGGCAGCGGCGCTGGCGCTGCGTGCGTACTCGAGCACCGAGCGCTTCGACCAGATCGATGTCGCCACTTCCGAGCTGCTGCGCGACCTGCGCGTCGGCGTGCGCCGGGTGCGCTCCGAGATCGAATGAAGATGATCATCGGACTGCGCGCCAAATTCGTTCTCAGCCTGCTGGCCACGACGCTGGTGTTCTTCGGGGTGCTCGCGTTCGCCTGGTCGACCACCGGGCGGGCGGTCGATGATGTCCTGCGACAGAGCGAGAGCACGCTGCGCGAACAATCACGCGCTGCGCTCTCCGCGCGCGCCAGCCAGCTCGCGGAATTCCTCGCGACCGCATTGACCAATCCGGTTTATTACTTCGACCTGCTGACCGTGCGCGAAGTCGCGCAATCGGCGATTTCCCAGCCCGACGTCATCTACGTGCTGGTCTACGATGCACAGGGGCGCGTGATCCACGACGGCTCCCAGGACATCCCGGGCTTTGGCCAGGTCATGACCGACGAGCTCGCCGCCAAGGCGATCCTGTCGCCGGCGGCGCTGGTGCAATGGGGCAGTGACCGTCTCGACGCCAGCGCACCGATCCGCATCGGCAAGCTCAAGCTCGGCGGCGTGCGCATCGGCCTTTCGCTCGCGCGCACGGAAAGCGCAGTTGCGCTCGAAAGCGGCAATGCACGCACCCGGCTGCGGGAAGGCCTGGCTGGCCCGGGTCGCGTCATCGGCATCGGTTTCCTGGTGCTGCTGTTTTGGATCGGGACCGCCGGCTGGCTGGTCGCGCGCGGCCTGGTGCGGCCCATCCGTGATCTCGCTGGCAAGGCGCGCGAGATCGAAACCGGCAAGTTCGACATCACCGTCGGCAGCCAGCGCCAGGACGAGCTGGGTGAGCTGATCCGCGCATTCGCGCGCATGAGCGAATCGGTCGTGCGCCACGATCACGACATCCGCAAGCTCGCCTACCAGGACAGCCTCACCGGCCTGCCGAATCGCCTGATGTTCCGCGAACTGCTGGACGACAGCATTTCTGAGTACCGCGGCACCGGCATCGGCCTCGCGCTGCTGTTCGTCGACCTGGACGACTTCAAGCGCATCAATGACACCCTCGGCCATGATGCTGGTGACGAGGTGCTGATCGAGTTCGCTGACCGCCTCAAGAGCGGCTTGCATCCGCTCGACGCCCACCGGCAGCCATTGCTCGCGCGCCTCGGCGGCGATGAGTTCGTTGCGCTGGTGTCCGGCAATGACGCACGCCAGAAAGGCGAGCTCGCCGCGCACGCGCTCCTGGACACGCTGCGGCGACCGTTCTTCGTCGGCGGCAAGACCTTGCATGTCGGCGCCAGCGTCGGCATCACCGTGTTCCCCGAGGATGCCCATACCTCCAAGTTGCTGCTCAAGCACGGCGATCTCGCCATGTACCAGGCCAAGCAGCAGGGCAAGAGCTGCTTTCGCTTTTTCGCCGGCCACCTGACCGAGGTGGCCGAGGAACGCCTGGCGCTCGAGCACGACCTGCGCGAGGCGCTCGAGCTCGACCAGATCGACCTGGCCTACCAGCCCATCCACGACCTGCGCGACGGCAAGCTGGTGGGCGCCGAAGCGCTGCTGCGCTGGCGCCACCCGCGCCGCGGCCAGGTGCCGCCGTCGATCTTCGTGCCGATCGCCGAGGCCTCCGGCGTGATCGACCAGCTCGGCGAATGGGTGCTCGACCGTGCTTGCAAGGACGCCGCCGAGTGGCAGAAGCAGGCGCCGGGCCTCTCGGTCGCCGTCAATCTCTCGGCCCGCCAGTTGCAGCGCGAGGACCTGCCTGAGCGCGTCCGCGCCGCACTCCGGCGGCAGGGACTTGCCCCCGAGCTCCTGCACCTCGAGCTCACCGAATCCTGTCTGCTGCACGACGAGCAGCTTGCCTTTGCTGCATTGACTGCACTGCGCGAAACCGGCGTGCGCGTGTGGCTGGACGATTTCGGCACCGGCTTCTCCGGCCTCAGCCACCTGCGCAGCGCGCGCGTCGATGGCGTCAAGATCGACCGCAGCTTCATCACCGACATCCTCACCGACCCCGAAGATCTCGCGCTCGCCAGCGCGATCATCGCCATGGCCCACTCGCTAGGCATGCAGGTGATCGCCGAAGGCATCGAAACAGAATCCCAGTACACGCTCATGCGCGCCCGCGGCTGCGACCTCGCCCAGGGCTTCTGGATGAGCGCCGCCGTCCCGCCCGACCAGCTCGCCCAGCACTTGCAGATGTCGGCGATGATCGCCAAGGCGGGGGCGGCTTCTTGATTCGTGCGGAAGTCTTCGACTTCCGCCCGGGGTGAAGCAGTTCCGGCCCGCGGAGCAAAAACGTGGTTTTTGCTGCGCGATCACCCTGACAGGATGCTGCAAAAGTGCTTTCCTGCCTTTTTGCTTCGCAAAACTTTTGCAGGTCGCGAGTCCGGTACACGCCCGGACTCGCGCACATCAAATCAATCACTTGCGTGATCGATTTGCGGCCGCGACATCCTTGTCGCGCACTATCAGGGTGTTTTGCAACCCCCTGATAATGCTCCGAAACAGATCGACTCGTGCGTAGTTCCTCGGCTTCTGCCGGGAAGCGTTCGCGGGTACCCAGGACCGAACACGCAGTACTGAGTAGCAAGAACCGATGCCGGTTTTGGCTGTCGGTGTTGGAGAAAAGCGAGGTTCGCCGCAGTTCATTTTCGAGACCCATCACACTGTCTCCTTTTCGGCTGTTACCGACACCGACACCAACAACCGACACCAAAACATGCCTACCCAAGCTTGGCTGCCGATCGTCCTCCTGATCGGCTCGAATGTGTTCATGACCTTCGCCTGGTACGGGCACCTGCGCTACAAGGCGGCACCGCTGGTGACGGCGATCCTGGTGAGCTGGCTGATCGCACTGCCGGAGTACATCCTGCAGGTGCCGGCCAACCGGTATGGCCATGGCTACTACAGCGCAGTGCAGC
This sequence comes from Rhodanobacteraceae bacterium, assembly GCA_031425695.1. Classification (GTDB taxonomy): domain Bacteria; phylum Pseudomonadota; class Gammaproteobacteria; order Xanthomonadales; family SZUA-5; genus JANPJV01. The sequence goes on from JANPJV010000290.1 coordinate 5,273, forward strand.
TGAAGACGCTGCAAGAGATCATCACGCTCGGCGTCTTCTGTGTGTTTTCGGTGACCTACCTGGGCGAAGCGATCCGTTGGAACCACCTGGCCGCATTCGTGCTGATCGTCGCTGCGGCGTACCTCATGTTCCTGCCGACGCCGAGCGCGCCGTAGGGCCGTCTCGCCAAACCGATCACAACCCGTAACCCCGGCGCTTGTAGAGTGATTGGCCGAGGGCTTATGGTGGGTGGTGTGGTGTGTCACAAGTAACTAGAACTATTTCTGTGTCTTTCGCCGCCATGCTTCGTTGCTCGTCGGCGTCATAGAAGAGCTATGCCTTCTCCTCGCGCCTTGCCTGACGACGAAATCCATCAGAAATATTGTTCAAGTTGCTTGTGACACACCACACTTGCAGGGGGAGGCGGGCATTCATGGTCCAGGGATACGAAAAGCGCCAGCACGCGCGCACCGAGATCAGCGCGGTTGCCGTGCTCATCGCGCCGGCACGTGGCGGATTCCTGAGCAATGCCGAGGACATCTCCGGCGGCGGTGCCAAGCTCATCCGCCCACTCGCGTGGGAACAGCCCGACGCCCCGTTCCGCCTGTATTTCATCTTCGACCAGGACACCGTCGTCGAGCTCCGCGCCACCCTCGTCCGCGCCAGCGACGAACACCTCGCCTTTCAGTTCGATAGCGGCCAGCCGGACGAGATCGACCAGCTGCTGTACGAGACGCGGTTCATCGTCCACGCGGCGTAGGAGCGGGTTTCGGATTTCGGTTTCGGTTTCGGAGGAGGCTTATGGCGCGGGGCCTGAGAGCTTTATCGCTAGGCCCCGGAGCGGCTTCCTAATTTCTCCGAGCAATAGCTCGATGTGTTTAAGTTGGTCGGGTGAAATGTATTGCAAACGTTGGGCGACAATTAGAAGCGTATGAAGTTCGGCCAGGCTACCTCTCGCGATAGAAAGGTACTGCAGGAATTCCTTTTGATGCTGACGGGCTTGGCCTTCGGCGATGTTTGCCGCGATTGAAACAACTGCGCGCCGCATCTGGTCAGACATCGCAAATTGCTCGTGCTTCGGGAAGCATTTGACTGTTGCATAGACGACAGGCACTAGCTCAATCGCTCTTTGCCAGATCACCAGGTCCTGATAACTCGGGCGATCACCCATTGCTTTCTCCGAAACCGACAACCGAAACCGAAACCTACGACCGCAAAGTCTGCGCGGGCGGCGTCGAAGTCACCCCGCGTAAAACCCACCAGCCCGCAACCAGGCACAACGCCGCCCCCGCGCCCGCCCCAACCAGCGCAATCCACCAAGGCGTGCTGTAGGGCATCGTAAACACGCGCTCGGCGAGCACGCGGCCGGTCACCAGCGCGGCCAGTCCCCCGAAGCTCCCGCCCAGGATCCCGATCGCCGCCAGTTCGAGCCGCTGCGTGCGCACCAGTGTCTGGCGCGATGCACCCAGGCTGCGCCAGAGCGCGCTCTCGAAGCGGCGGGCGCCGGCGCTGACGGCCAGCGCCGCCAGCAAGACGCACGCGGCGGCAGCGAGGGCGCACCAGAAGATAGCGTTCAAGGAGCGCACGACGGCATCGATCACGCCGAGGACACGGGCCAGGATTGCATCGACGTCGATCAGGGTGATGTTCGGAAACTCGCGCAGGACGGAGCCCAGCCGCCGCGCCTGATCCGGATCCGCGCGGATGCTGGTGACCCAGGTGCTCTCGAGGCCGGCAACCGTCTTGGGCTCGAACACCAGGAAGAAGTTGACGCGAAAACTGTCCCACTCGACTTTGCGGATGTTGGCGATGCGGGCCTCGATCTCACGATCGCCGACCGCCACCGTGATGCTGTCGCCGACCTTGAGGTTGAACACCGCCGCCCAGCTGTCGGCAACTGACACCTGGGGCCCGCTCGTCCACCATTGTCCGGCGGCGATCTGGTTCGCGGCGGGGAGTTTTTCGCTCCAGCTCAGGTTGAGCGTGCCATCCAGGAAGCGTTCGGCGCGCGGGTCTTGAAAAGTTGCGGGATCCGGGCGCTTGCCATCGATTGCGACCAGGCGCCCGACCGCGATCGGAAACATCTCCGGTTCCGGAATGCCGAGCGCGCTGATCCTGCGGCTCAAATCCACGCGTTGATCGGGCAGGATGTTGAGCATGAAGCGGTTCGGCGTGTCGAGGCTCAGGCCTGCGCGCCACTGGCTCACGAGATCGCCGCTGACGACGCCGAGCAGCAACACCGCCGCCAGTGCGATCGACAGCGAGACCGCCGACAGCAGCGTGGTGCCGGGATGCGCCGCCAGCTGTCGCAGCGCTTGCCGGACGACGAAGCTCCGGCCCGGCGTGCGCTTGCGGATCACCCACAGCAAAGCCGCAAAGACGCCCGCGAGGGCCAGCGCGAGCACGCTCATCGCGGCAAAGGCAATCAATCCCATGGTGCCTTCACCCGTGAGCAGCCAGATGGCCAGCGTGAGGACCGCGAGCGCGATCGGGTATGCAGCCCAGTCGCGCCAGCCCATGCGATCGTCGCCCTGCCGCAGCAGGGACGACGGCGGCGTGCCGGCAAGGCGTGACAGCGCGGGCAGGGTGAAGCTCAGGTACGCCAGCAATCCGACCAGGCCGCCCAGCAACGCGGGACGCGGCCCTGGCCAGGGCAGCGCTTCCTGGAACAGCGCACCGACGCCGAACGCGATCAGCGACTGCAGCAGGTAGCCGAGGCCGATTCCGACCGCGATGGCGGGCAGCGCATACACGCCAAGCGTGCCGCCGAGCTGGAGCAGGATGCGCCGGCGCGAGAGACCGAAGCAGCGCAACTGGGCGACGATCTCGCGGCGCGCCTGGGTATAGCGGCGCGCCGTCAGCGCAATCGCGAGCGCCGCCATCCACAGTACCGCGAGCGCGGCCAGGCCGAAGAATGCGCGCGCCTGTCGGCCGACTTCGGCAAGCTGCTGCTCGGCGTCGCCCGCAAGCGTGAGGCGGGTGCCGCGCAACTCGTCCTTGATCGCGGCCGCATAAGCCCGGACCTGCGCATCGGGACCCGCGATCAGCACGCGATGGAAGGCACGGCTCGCCGGCCCGAGCAGGCCGAGCCGCTCGGTGTCCTCAGCACGCACCAGCACGCGCGGCGCCAGGGTGAGAAAGCCGCCCGCGCCCTCAGGATCCTCGGTCATCACTCCGGCAACGTTGAGCTTCGCGTTGCCGATTTCGATCGCATCGCCGACTGCGATCCCAAGCGCCGCGAGCGCGCGCGGATCCACGTACATGCTGCCCGGCTCTGGCGCGCTGGCAACCCGCCCAGCTCCCTGCGGCCCATCGGCGACCCGCAAGCGTCCGCGCAGCGGATAGTCCGAGCGCACCGCCTTGACCTCGACCAGCACCGACGCCTCGCCGGCAAACAGCACCGTGGGAAACGCCACCACCGCCGTCGTGGTCAGCCCCGCCGCCTGCGCTTGACTGATCAGCTCCGGTGCGATCGGCTGCCGTGACGCCAGCAACGCATCCCCGCCAATCAACTCCCCACTGCGCGCCGCCAACGCCCGTTCAATCCGCTCACTGAAAACCAGCACCCCCGTCGACGAAGCCACCGCCACGACCAACGCCGCCAAAACCGGCCGCAACTCCGCCCCCCGCCACTCGCGCCGGGCATGAGTGATCAGGACTTTTAGGAAGTTCATGCGTGCGCCCTTGAATCAAAAGATTTATCCACAGATGACATGGATGAAAAAAGCGGATGTCGCAGATGAAAGCCAAGCCAGTTGCTTGATGGGCCTACGCGAACTCTCACTCCGGGCTCCAGATCAGACGCTTGTATTCAAGGCGATTGGTTCCGAAATTAAGAACCAGGCCGCGCTGCAGTCCCGAAGCCTTCAAGTAATGGACCACTTGCGATTCCTCGACCGCGCTCAGTCGCCGCAAAGCCTTGAGCTCAACAATGATCTCGTTGAAACAAAGGAAATCAACCCGGTAGACGGAGCTCAGCGGATGTCCGCGGTACAAAATTTGTAAGGGGTGCTCGCGCGCGAATGGAATGCCGTTCTCGGCAAATTCTCGAGCAAGTGCCTCTTGGTAAACAGGCTCGAGGAAACCATGCCCCAATTCCCGGTGAACCGTCATCGCCGCACCGATCAGCGCATAGGTCTGGTCATCTCCGGAAGAAACCACTGAACTTATCCGAATCATTTTGAGGCACTCCTAGGCATCTCATGTTTCAGCTTTCATCTGTGGCTTCACATCCGCTCTTTCATCTGTGTCATCTGTGGATGGCTGTCGCCTTTCTCCACCTGGCAATCAGCCGACTCGCCTTCCACTCTCCAACCGGATCTGGCGGCTGCACCTGGCGGCGAGGCGGGGGTCGTGGGTGACGAGGACGAGGCTGGTCGCGCTGGCGGCGTTGAGTTCGAAGAGGATGTCGCAGATGCGGGTGCCGGTCTGCTGGTCGAGGTTGCCGGTGGGTTCGTCGGCGAAGAGCAGGGTGGGGTTGACGGCGAAGGCGCGGGCGAGGGCGACGCGTTGTTGTTCGCCGCCGGAGAGCTGGCGGGGGAGGTGGCCGAGACGGTGGCTCAGGCCGACGCGATCGAGGGCGATGCGGGCGCGCGCGAGGGCGTCGTCGATGCCGGCCAGCTCGAGCGGGGCGGCGACGTTTTCGAGTGCGGTGAAGCTCGGCAGCAGGTGGAAGGCCTGGAACACGAAGCCCACACGGCCGAGCCGCAGCGCCGCGCGGCGGTCCTCGTCGAGTCCTGCCAGCGGGCTGCCGAAGAGCTCGATCTCGCCCGTGCTCGGGGTGTCTAGGCCGGCGAGCAGGCTGAGCAGCGTGGTCTTGCCTGAACCGGACTCACCCACGATAGCGAGGCTTTCACCGCGCTTGAGGTCGAGTGAGATATTTTCCAGGATCGTCAGCTGGCCCGCAGTGGTATCCACGCGCTTGCTGGCCTCGCTTGCCCGCAAGACCACTGCCCCGGATTCGTTCATATGCGCTCCCTGCTCGCTTTTTTTGTATGGATGTCGGTCAGCGGCAGCGCACTCGCGGCGCCGACGATGCTGGTGCTCGGGGACAGTCTCAGTGCTGCGTACAACATGCCGATCGAACAAGGTTGGGTGGCATTGCTCGAACGCAAGCTGGCCAAAAGTCATGGCAGCCAATGGAAAGTCGTCAATGCGAGCATCAGCGGGGAGACTACCGCCGGCGGGCTCACCCGGCTGCCGGCCGCGCTCGCCGCCCACCGGCCCCAGCTGGTGCTGATCGAACTCGGCGCCAACGACGGCCTGCGTGGCTTGCAGATCCCGGCCATGCGCGCAAACCTGACGCGCATGATCGAGCTCTCCGAGGCCGCCGGGGCGCGCGTCGGACTGATTGGCATCGACCTGCCCGGCAACTACGGTTCCGCCTTCCGCAGCCGCTTCCAGACGGTCTACGCCGAACTCGCGCAAGCGCATGAGGTGCCACTGTTGCCCTCGCTGCTGACCACCATCGGCCTTGATCTCGCCAATTTCCAGGACGACCAGCTGCACCCCAGCCGCGCCGCGCAGCCGCTGATCCTCGAGCATGTGTGGAAATGGCTGGAGCCGCAGCTGTTGGAAGTGCCTGTCGAGTGAAGCGGTTGCTGGTTGTCTGTTGCTGGTTCCTGGTTTGAGCGAGACGCGCTGCGCCAAGCGCTCGCAGCTTTTTCCAAGAACCAGCAACCAGCTTCACGACATCAGCCTCATCCACACCCCGGCTATGATCGCGGCGACCGCCGCAGACGATTGACTCATGGAACATCGCGAAACCTTGCTGCGGGTCCTCGAAGACTGTGTGGAGAAGGCCGAGCACGCACCGCTGAGCCTCGGTGAGACCTTGATCAGTCTCAAGACTTCGGCGTTGGCGTTGTCGACGGTGCTGTTGTGCCTGCCTTTCCTGCAGCCGCTCACGCTCGGGCCGCTGTCCAGCCTGGGTGGCATCGTACTCACCACGCTCGGCTGGCAATTGATGCGCGGCCGCCAGGTGATGTGGCTGCCGGAGCGGATCTACGCGTTCAAGCCGAGCACCAAGATGTGGGAGCGCCTGCTGGGAGTCTGCCGGTGGCTGGTCAAGCTGCTCGCCAAGATCACCCGGGAGCGGCTGGTCTCGTGGGTCGACGGGCGCCGCGGCGAACGCCTGTGCGGGGGGCTGGTGGCGCTCGGCGGTGCGCTGTTGGTCATTCCGGTGCCGATCCTGCCTTTCAACAACACGCTGCCAGCGCTGGCGATGCTGTTCGCGGCCATTGCCCTGCTCGAGCGCGATGGCATCATGGTCCTGGTATCGATCTTCTTCCAGATTGCCACGGTCGCGTATTTCGGTGCGTTCTTCTATGCGTTGTATTTCCTGGGCACCAACGCGACCGACTGGATAAAATCGTTCCTCCCGAGTTTTTTTGGTTAGCTACGCGGGTTCGGGCTGGGTGGGTTCCGAGCTTGGGTCGGTTCGGTCCTTGGTGGGTTCGGGCCTTGGTGGGTTCGGACTTGGTGGGTTCGGAACTTGGTGGGTTCGGGCCTTGGTGGGTTCGGGCCTTGGTGGGTTCGGACCTTGTCCGAACGCTTCTCCGCTTCTCCGCTTCTCCGCTTCTCCGCTTCTCCGCTTCTCCCGCTTCTCCGCTTCTCCCGCTTCTCCCGCCTTCTCGCCAAAAGCGTCCGGACAAGGTCCGGACCCACGTGGATCAAAGACCAGACACCCCCCGATACGCAAAGTCATCCACTTGCGGGTTTGTTTTACACCGCTGAACCGGCGCGTGTACGCAGCCGCGCGCGGCCTTAAGTACACTTGACGCCTTCGACCGCCATCGAAGTTGAAAGTCAACGTGTCCGTTCGCTGGTCCCCCTTCGACAAACCGTGGGTCATTGCGCATCGCGGCGCCAGCGGGCTGCTGCCCGAGCATTGCCTGCCGGGCTACGCGCTGGCGATCGAGCAGGGCTGTGACGTGATCGAGCCCGACCTGGTGGCATCGCGTGATGGCCAGCTGTTCGCGCGCCACGACCTTGGTTTGCGGCGCAGTACCGATGTTGCGACCCGACCCGAGTTCTCCGCGCGGATGCAGCGTGGCGCCGATGGTATTGAAGACTGGTGGATAAATGATCTCGAAGCCACCGAGGTCGATCGGTTGCGGGCGATCCAGCCGTGGTCGCATCGCCCGCACCATCGCGATGGCGCGTTCGCGATCCCCCGGTTTTCCGCGATTCTCGACCTCTTGTGCCTGGAGCGACGGCGTCGCCAGCGACCCATCCAGGTTTACCCGGAGCTCAAGCATCCGCAGTATTTTCTCGAGCGTGGCATCGATGTGGTCGATGCGCTGCTGGCCGAGCTGACGCCACGCAAGCTCGACGGACGCGACGCCCCCGTGCTGGTGCAGTGCTTCGACCTGGCCACGCTCATGCGGGTGCGGCAGCGCTGCGACCTGCGCCTGATCCTGCTCTGCGACGAGCTTCCGGACCCGGCGATTCCGGTGGCCGGGTTTGGCATCCGCAAGGCTGCGCTGCTGGACGACCCGCGCGGTGCTGACTTCATCGCCGCCGCGCATGCGCGCGGTCACATGCTGCATGCATGGACCTTCCGCGACGACCAGCCCGTACCGGGGCTCGCTGCAGAAGACGAGTGCGCGCGCGCGTTCAGCGCCGGCTGCGACGGGCTGTTCTGTGACTTTCCCGCGACCGGGCTGCGTGCCCGTGCGCGTGCGTTCGCACCTCCCCAGACCGCGGTGCCGGCATGAGCTCCGCGCTCGAACCGAGCCTGGTCGGCAGAGCTGACCCGAGCGCCCTCAGCGCGCGCATCGCCCTGCTCGAGGCCGAGCTCGCCCAGGCCCGGCGCGACAACAATGCGCTGCGCAACGCCTATCTCAGCTCACCCGTCGCGCAGCTCGATCTCGATGCCGACGGCCACGTCATGTTCGCCTCCGAACGCGCGGCCGAGCTGCTCCAGGTGGAGTCCAACGACCTGCTCAATGGCCGCCAGCTGGCCAACTTGCTGGGTGATTGCCAGGGCAGCGACCTCAATGACTGCTTCACCACGCTCAAGGCCTACGACGACGACGAAAAGCGCTGCACGGTGCGCGGTCCACGCCGCGGTGCGCGTGCCGTGGTCTGGTTGCGCGCGGTGTTCACGCGGCATCCGAACAGCAAGGACACCTACACGCTGGTCCTGACCGATATCACGGATCTCGAGCTGCGCCAGCGCGAGCTCAGTGCTGACGTCGACCTGCTCGAGGCGTTGTTCGAAGTCGCCGGCGTGGAGTTTTTCGAAATGCAGGCCGGGCGCGAATTCCGCTGCTCGCGTGGCTATGCACAGATGATCGGCGTCGAGCCTGGACGGCGGCTACCCAATTCGCTCCCCGAGTGGGCCGAGCGCCTGCATCCCGACGACCGCGCGCGCATGCAGCAACGCTGGGCAGAAATGCCGGCCGGCCACCTGCCACCCGCCGAATACCGCGTCATCGCGGACGACGGCCGGGTGATCTGGCTGCGTTCTGCCTCGATCATGCGACGTGATGGTGACGGCCGCATGGAGTCGATGACGGGCGCCGTGCGCGATGTCTCGGCAGAGCACGAGGCGCGCAAGCTGCTCGCCGAGCGCGCGGCGCTGCTCGAGCTGATCCCGGACATCCTGATCCAGCTCACGCCCGACGGCGAGCTCAGCTATCTCAACACCGTCGCCGAGAACTATTTCCGCGAATCCGGGCTTGGCCACATGCCGGCGCGGCTCGACGAGATTCCCTTCGTGAAGCGCCACCCGCAGGAAGCACTGGCGCACATGCAGGCCGTAGTCGTTCGCGGCGAGCGCATCCGTTTCAGTTTCGTCAGCGCCGCGCATCCGAACCAGCCGATGCTGGACGTGCTGGCGAACCCGATCTTCAACGAGGATGGCAGCATCAGCGGCGCGCTGATCGTCGCGCGCGACGTGTCGCGGCTCGCCGAAGCCGAGCTTGGCGCTCGCAAGGCGCTGCTGCGGTTGCAGACGCTGGTGCAGACCGCGCGCGCCTCGATTCTGATGCTGGATGGCGACGGTCTCGTGATCCTCGCCAACAAGGCGTTCTGCGACTTTGCCGGCTGCACGACCGAAGGTGCGCTCGGCCGGTCGATGGATCAGTGGTGCTTTCCCGATGATTACGAGCAGCGCCGCGCGGTCGTGCGCGATCTGCTGGCGACCGGCTCGGTGCGTTTCGAATGGCGCATGCAATGCACCAATGGCAGCGAGCGCTGGATGCAGGTCGATGGCAGCACCTTCAGCGAGGGCGTTGGCCAACGCCTGCAGTTCGTGTTCGTCGGCATCGACATCGAGAGCGCGCGCCAGGAGCGCCAGGCGCTGATCGATCGCGAACGCTGGCTCGATCGCGTCCTCGACGATGCCGGGATTGGGGCCTTCCGCTTCGATCGTGAGCGCGGGCTCGCGCAGATCGTCGGTGCCTACTCGCGGCTGTACCAGCAGCAGCGCGCGCATTTCGTCACTGACACCGAGCTCCTGGGCCTGATCCTGCCGGACCATCGGCAGCGCTTTCGCAAGGAGCTCGAAGTCTTCGAAGCGCGCGAGGGCCGCGCCACGGTCGACTATCCGATCGAGTTCGCCGACGGCACCCGCCGCTGGCTGCGGGCCTTCCTGCGCAACGAAGGCGCGGTCAATGCGCGTACCGGCACGCTCAGCAGCGTGGTGCTCGACATCACGGACGATCAGGCGCGCACCAGCGAGCGTGAGGAGCTGCAGCGGCAGGTCTACCAGACCCAGAAGACCGAAAGCCTCGGCGTCATGGCCGGTGGCATCGCCCACGACCTGAACAACATGCTGATGGCCGCGCTCGGTCAGCTCAATCTCGCCGTGGCGGTGGTCGCGCCGGAGACCGCGCTCGGGCAGTACCTGGCCACGGTCGAAAGCGTGCTCGGGCGCATGGAAGGCTTGACCGAACGCATGCTCGCGTATGCCGGCAAGTCGGCATCACGCATGGAGCCGGTCGAGATCGGCGCGTTGCTCGAAAGCATGGAACCGCTGCTGCGGGCGTCAGCCGGGCGCTTCACGCGCCTGCGCTCGGAGATCGTTTCGCGGCCGTTGCCGGTGCGCGGCGACAGTACGCAGATCGAGCAGGTGGTACTCAATTTCGTGCAGAACGCGGTCGATGCGATTGGCGAACGCGGCGGCAACGTGCGCCTGCGCGCGGTTGCGCTCGAGTCCAACGAGGTCCGCGTCTCCTCGCTGCAGTGGCCGCTGGCGTGCGCCGATCGCTACCTCGAGCTGACCATCCGCGACGATGGCCCGGGCATGAACGACGCGACCATGCGGCGCATCTTCGAGCCCTTCTACACGACCAAGACGACTGGGCGTGGCCTCGGCCTCTCAGTCGTCCAGGGCATCGTCAAGGCGCACGGCGGCTCGATCAAGATCCTGAGCGAGGAAGGCATCGGCACCGAGTTCCGGGTGTATCTCCCGCTGATCGACGAGGTTGCCCTCAAGCCGGAAGAAGAGGAGCCCGACAGCAGCGAATTCGATCCCGGCCAGCGCCGCCTTTTGGCGGTCGACGACGACGAGGATGTGCTGGCGATCACCGTCGTCATGCTCGAACAGATCGGCTTCCAGGTCTCCGCCTTCCTCTCCGGCGACGACGCCATTGCCGAGTTCGTCTCGCAGTCTGACTGCTACGCCTGCGCCGTGGTCGACCTCACCATGCCAGTGAAAGACGGCGCCAGCGTCGTCCGCGAGCTCCGCGCCTTCGACCCCGAATTGCCCGTGCTCTTCGTCAGCGGCTACTCCCGCCAACAGGCCGCCGAGCTCGCCGCCGAAGACGAACGCACCGGCTTCCTGCGCAAACCGTTCCGCGTGGAGGCCTTGCGGCGCGCGCTGGACCATTTGCTGCGCAAGGCGAATGCGTAGCTCGCTCAATCGGGTGTTGCCGATTTCGTAGGTCATGTTGATCGCGCAAGCGATCTACTTGACGGCTCCAGGTGCGGTAAGCCGTCAAGTAGACCGCTTGCGCGGTCAACATGACCTACAAGAGCCTCCCATTTTCACCGTGCGCTGCAAAGCTGCCCGACGGCTTCCCCCACAGACGTCCATACGTCTACACCACTGGTTTGACGCATCGCAACAAGGTGTGATCTAGTCTGGCGAATCAGGTGCTTGAGGCTTAGCTCGGCACCCGCGGAGAATCCTATGGGGCAGGGCGCAGATGCGGCGGATACGGGCCTGTATGACCCGGCATTCGAGAAGGACAGTTGCGGCTTCGGATTGATCGCGCAACTCGACGATCGGCCCTCGCGGGCGATCGTCGAAGCGGCGCTGGATGCGCTTCGCCGCATGACCCACCGCGGCGCGGTCGCGGCGGATGGCAAGTCGGGTGACGGTTGCGGCTTGCTGCTGAGGCGTCCGGAAGCCTTCCTGCGCCACCTGGCCGACGAGGCCGGCATTGCATTGCCGGAAACCTTCGCGTCGGGGCTGATCTTCTTGCCGCGCGATGCCGTCGAAGCCTTGCGCGCACGCAATGTGCTGGAGACGGAAATCGGCACCGCCGGGCTCACGCTGGCCGGCTGGCGCGAGGTGCCACTGGATATCTCCGTGTGCGGCGCACAGGCGCTCGCGAACATGCCGCAGATCGCGCAGATCTATGTCGGCGTACAGGAGGACCTGGATCTCTCGGGGCTCGAGCGCCTGCTGTTCCAGGCACGCCGCCGCGCCGAAGTTGCGCTCGCGGACCTGCCGGATTTCTATGTCGTGTCGCTGTCCGCACACGTCTTCGCGTACAAAGCGATGGTCATGCCCGAGCATCTGCCCGGCCTGTACCAGGACCTCGGGCGCGCAGACCTGACCTCGAGCGCGGTCGTCTTCCACCAGCGTTTCTCGACCAACACCATGCCGCGCTGGCCGCTGGCGCAGCCCTTCCGCTTCCTCGCCCACAACGGCGAGATCAACTCGATCCAGGGCAACCGCAACTGGATGCGCGCACGCGGCCCGCGATTTCGTTCACCGCTGGTCGATTTTCGCGAGCTGCAGCCCGTTGTCTCGATGGAAGGCAGCGACTCGCAGACGCTCGACAACATGCTCGAGTGCCTGCTGGTCGGCGGCATGGACCTGTTGCAGGCGATGCGCATCCTGATCCCGCCGGCCTGGCGCGATCGCGAGGATCTCGACGCCGACATCAAGGCCTTCTACGAGTACTACCAGCTGCACATGGAACCGTGGGATGGCCCGGCTGGGATCGTACTGCTCGATGGCCGCTATGCCGCGTGCACGCTCGATCGCAATGGCCTGCGGCCGGCGCGCTACCTGCTCACGCGCGATCGCCACGTAGTGATCGCGTCCGAAGCCGGTGTCTACGATGTGCCGGCCTCGGAAGTAATCGAAAAAGGTCGCCTCGGACCGGGCGAAATGGTCGCGGTCGACCTGCTGCGCGGCGAGTTCCTGAAGAGCCGCGATATCGACGCGATCAACCGCGCGCGCGCGCCGTTCAAGCGCTGGATGAAGTCCGGTGTGCGCTACTTGAGCAACTCGCTGATCGACCCGAGCCTGGCGCTCGAGCCGATGGATGCGCCGTCGCTCGCGGTGCACCAGAAGCTCTTCAACCTCACCCGCGAAGAGCGCGATACAGTGCTGAAATCGCTCGCGGAGAGCGAGGTCGAGGCAACTGGTTCCATGGGCGACGACACGCCGATGGCAGTGATGAGCGCCAAGCCGCGCTCGCTCTACGATTATTGCCGCCAGGCCTTTGCACAGGTCACCAATCCGCCGATCGACTCGTTGCGCGAGCAGCGGGTCATGTCACTCATGACCCAGCTCGGGCGCGAGTGCAACGTGTTCGAATCGGCGCCGCAGTACGCACGCCAGATCGTGCTCAACTCGCCGATCCTGTCGCAGCGCAAGCTCAAGCAGATCCTGTCGATGACCGACTTCGGCGAGCACGTCGAGATCGATCTCAACTACCCCGAAAGCGAAGACTTGCAGTCGGCGCTGTTGCGCTTTTGCGCCGAGGCAGAAGCCGCCGTGCGCGACGGCACGATGTGGGTGTTCCTGACCGACCGCCACACTGCGCCCGGCAAGATTCCGGCGCATGCGCTGCTCGCCGTCGGTGCCGTGCATCAGCACCTGACCCGGGTGGGCCAGCGTGCCGCGTGCAACATCCTGGTCGAGACCGCGACCGCGCGCGACCCGCATCACTTCGCCTGCCTGATCGGCTTCGGCGCGACCGCGGTCCAGCCATACCTCGCCTATCAGTCGCTGCTCGCGCTGGTGCGCTCGGGCGCGATCAAGCGCCGCTTCGGCGAGCCGCTGGAGCTCGGCCGCAGTTATCGCCGCGGCATCCGCAAAGGAATGCTCAAGATCCTCTCGAAGATGGGCATCTCCTGCGTCGACAGTTATCGCGGCGCGCAGCTCTTCGAGATCGTGGGCCTGAGCCGCGAGGTGGTCGATACCTGTTTCACCGGCACGCCGAGCCGCATCGAAGGCGCAGGTTTCGCGGCAATCGAGGCGGAGCAGCGCTTCCTCGCTGCGCGCGCCTGGGACGGCATGGCCAGCGTCGAGCCGGGCGGACTGCTCAAGTACGTGCAGGGCGGCGAGTACCACATGTACAACCCGGACGTGATCGCGCGCCTGCAGGCAGCGGTGCGCAGCGGCGATTACGAGCTCTATCGCGAATACGCCGACGTAGTGAATTCGCGGCCGCCGTCCGCGCTGCGCGACCTGCTCGGGATCCAGAGCGCACGGGCACCGATCCCGCTCGAAGACGTCGAGCCGATCGAGGGCATCCTGAAGCGTTTCGATTCGGCCGGCATGTCGCTCGGCGCACTCTCGCCCGAGGCGCACGAGGCGCTGGCGATTGCGATGAATCGGCTCGGCGCGCGCAGCAATTCGGGCGAGGGTGGCGAGGATCCACAGCGCTACGGCACCGAGCGCATGAGCAAGATCAAGCAGGTCGCCTCCGGGCGCTTCGGCGTCACCCCGGAGTACCTGATCAACGCCGAGGTGCTGCAGATCAAGGTCGCGCAAGGCGCCAAGCCGGGCGAGGGCGGCCAGCTGCCCGGCCACAAGGTCGACGAGACCATCGCCCGCCTGCGCTACGCGCGTCCCGGCATCGGCCTGATCTCGCCGCCGCCACACCATGACATCTATTCGATCGAAGACCTGGCGCAACTGATCTACGACCTCAAGGAGATCAATCCGACCGCGCTCGTGTCCGTCAAGCTGGTCTCGCACGCGGGCGTCGGCACGATTGCTGCTGGCGTGGTCAAGGCGTATGCCGACCTCATCACGATCTCCGGTCATGACGGCGGCACTGGGGCGAGCCCGCTGTCGTCGATCAAGTACGCGGGTACGCCGTGGGAGCTCGGGCTCTCGGAAGCGCACCAGACGCTCAAGCGCAACAACCTGCGCCAGAAAGTGCGTCTGCAGACGGACGGTGGTCTCAAGACCGGCCTGGACGTCATCAAGGCGGCCGCGCTCGGTGCTGAGAGCTTTGGATTCGGTACCGCGCCGATGGTCGCACTGGGCTGCAAGTACCTGCGCATCTGCCATCTCAACAATTGCGCAACCGGCGTCGCCACCCAGCACCCCACGTTACGCAAACTGCACTTCGTCGGCCTGCCGGAGATGGTCGAGCATTTCTTCCGCTTCGTCGCCATGGAAGTGCGCGAAATCCTGGCGTCGCTCGGCCTGCGCACACTGGAAGAGCTGATCGGCCATACCGAGTTCCTGGCGACGCAGGCGGGCGTGACCGACAAGCAGAATCAGCTCGACCTGTCACCGCTCCTGAGCTTGGCCGGCATGGCCAGCGATGCCGCCAACTGCTGCATCGACGAGCGCAATGCACCGCACGACAAGGGCGCGCTCGCTTCGCGCATGCTCGATGAGACGCGTGAGGCGATCGCGCGCAAGCTCGGTGGTGAATACCGATACGCCGTCACCAACCGCGATCGCACCATCGGCGCGCGGCTCTCGGGCGCCATTGCCCGCGCGCACGGCAATCTCGGGATGAGCGACCATCCCATCAACGTGGCCCTGACGGGTTCGGCCGGGCAAAGCTTCGGCGCCTGGAATGCGGGCGGCTTGAATCTGCACCTGACCGGCGAAGCCAATGACTACGTTGGCAAGGGGATGGCTGGCGGCAAGATCGTCGTACGCCCGCCTGCGGATGCCGGCTTCGCCGCGCGCAATACCATCATCGTCGGCAACACCTGCCTGTATGGCGCCACCGGTGGCGAATTCTTCGCCTCAGGCCGCGCCGGCGAGCGCTTCGGCGTGCGCAACTCGGGGGCGCTCGCGGTCATCGAGGGCACCGGCGACCACTGTTGCGAGTACATGACCGGCGGCTGCGTCCTCGTGCTCGGTCGCACCGGCCTCAACTTTGGCGCAGGTCTCACCGGCGGGTTCGCCTATGTGCTCGATATCGAGCGCGATTTCGTCGACCGCTACAACCACGAGCTCATCGACATCGTGCGAATCTCCACCGAAGGCATGGAAAATCACCTCTCGCACTTGCGCGAACTGCTCGGTCGCCACATCGAGGAAACCGGCAGCAGCTGGGGCCGCGAGCTGCTCGACGAATACCGCGAAGTGCTCCCGCGCTTCTGGCTGGTCAAGCCCAAGGCCGCGAGCCTGGAAAGCTTGACCGAGACATTGAAGAGGGCCGCGTGATGGGCGAGGAGCCGATGTGCTTTCGTAGGTCATGTTGCCCGCGCAGCGGGCTACTTGACGGCTTTGTGGTGTCCGGAATACGTAGGTCATGTTGCCCGCGCAGCGGGCTACTTGACGGCTTTGGGGTGTCCGGAATACGTAGGTCATGTTGCCCGCGCAGCGGGCTACTTGACGGCTTTGTGGTGTCCGGAATACGTAGATCATGTTGCCCGCGCAGCGGGCTACTTGACGGCTTTGGGGCGATAAGAGCGTCAAGTAGCTCGCTGCGCGAGCAACATGACCTACAAGAGCAATGCACCCGACAACCACCGCGCCGCGCCGATTCGGTGGTGTCCCATGGGTGACCCACTCAAGTTCCTCAAGGTCCAGCGGCAGATGCCGCGTGAGCTGCCGGTGCCGGTGCGGGTGCTCGGCTACACGGAAATCTATGGCCAGTTCGCGCCCGAGCAGGCGGCCGATCAATCGGCTCGCTGTCTCGACTGCGGCAATCCCTATTGCGAGTGGAAGTGTCCGGTCCACAACTACATCCCGAACTGGCTGAAGCTGGTCGAGGAGGGCCGCATCATCGAGGCGGCCGAACTCAGCCACGAGACCAATCCGCTGCCTGAGATCTGCGGCCGCGTGTGCCCGCAAGACCGGCTCTGCGAGGGCGCCTGCACCCTCAATGATGGCTTCGGTGCGGTCACCATCGGCGCCATCGAAAAGTACATCACCGACGAGGCCATCCGCCTCGGTTGGAAGCCGAACCTCGCCGCCGTGCGTCGCGTCGGCAAGCGCGTCGCCATCGTCGGGGCGGGACCGGCCGGCCTCGCTGCGGCCGATGGCCTGGTACGGCGCGGCATCGATGCGGTCGTCTTCGATCGCCAGCGCGAGATTGGCGGCCTGCTCACCTTCGGCATCCCGTCTTTCAAGCTCGAGAAGATCGTCGTCGAGCGCCGCCGCCAGCTGCTCGAAGGCATGGGCGTGCAGTTCCGGCTCGGCGTCGACATCGGCAACGATCTGAGCTTCGCTGACCTGGTCACCGAATTCGATGCGGTGTTCCTTGGCATGGGTACTTATCGCGCGCTCGACGGCGGGCTCCTGGGCCGCGATCTCCGCGGCGTGCACCCAGCGCTGCGCTATCTCGTTGCCAACGTCCATCGCCAGATGGAATGGGCCGACAGCGAGCCTGCCATCGATCTCGCCGGCCAGCGTGTGGTCGTACTCGGTGGCGGCGATACCGGGATGGATTGCGTGCGTAGCGCGATCCGCCAGGGCGCGTCCGAAGTCCACTGTGTGTACCGCCGTGACGAGCAGAACATGCCCGGTTCGCGGCGCGAGGTCAAAAACGCGAAGGACGAGGGCGTCAATTTCCTGTTCAACCGCCAGCCGCTCGAGATCCTCGGCGACGGCGCAGTCACCGGCGTGCGCGTGGTCGAAACCCGGCTCGGGCCGCCGAACGCAAAAGGTCGGCGCCAGCCGGAAAACGTGCCCGGCACCGAGACCGTGATCGAGGCCGACGCCGTGATCCTGGCCTTCGGTTTCCAGCCTGATCCGCCGGCATGGTTCGGCGACCACGGCATCCGCGTGCACGCCGATGGCCGTGTCGACGTCGCGCCCGAGCAGGCCAGCGAACTGCCGTTCCAGACTGCACTCGCAAAGGTTTTCGCGGGTGGCGACATGGTGCGCGGCGCCGACCTCGTCGTCACCGCCGTGTACGAAGGTCGCGAGGCGGCCAAGAGCATCGCCAAGTACCTCGGTTACGCGTAATCGTTGTTGTTGAGGGGAGGGTGGCGCTCCTGCGCCGCTGCGGTGGTGCTCTTCAAATTTCTACAACCAAAAGCGGCGCCGCGGGAGCGCCGCCCTCCAGCGGCCATATGGCCGCTCCCACGACAGCCAGAGCTTGTCCTGGACCTGGCCTGTGTCGAGCGTCGACAACACTTGCCCTAGGCCCCGAGCTCCCCTAAAATCCGCGGTCCCCGTGCCGCTGTAGCTCAGTTGGTAGAGCAACTGATTCGTAATCAGTAGGTCCGCAGTTCGAGTCTGCGCAGCGGCACCACGGGGACATGCATCTGTTGCGTCGGCTGCCGGTCGCCTAAACGGCAGATGCATTCGACAGCGTCGAAGCCGCGCTCCAATTCGACTCGCAGCCGCTCACGCAAACCGTCGTCTGACGGGCTTTGCAAATCTCTGTGCCGCTCGTCCGCTCGACGCTACCTTGCGCCCGGGTGAACTTGCGGGCGCCACGGGTCGCGCCTAGTGTCCATTTCAGGACATTCTTGGGATTCGATTCCGCCATGGGCCAGATCATCCACCGTTTGCCAAACGGCGCGCGTCGGTCAGCGCAGGGCTTCACGCTTTGGGAGTTGATCATCGTCCTGTCGATCGTCGCGATCCTCTCCGCGGCGGCGTTGCCCGCCATGCGGGAATTCGGGGTCCGCGCAAACGTCAGCACCACGACCAATGACATGGTGGCGTCGCTCAACCTGGCGCGGTCCGAGGCGGTCAAACGCGGTCGCAATGTCTCCGTGGTCTCGAATGGCGGCTCATGGACCGCCGGCTGGTCAGTTCAGGACGCAGCCGGCACCGTGCTGTCGCAATATTCCGCGGTCGCCCCCGACTACCGCGTGCTCGGGCTCGCCGCTGGTGCGGGAGCGCCTGCTGACCGCGTTGTTTTCACTGGAACCGGATCGCTGCTGACTGCCACCGGCTATGACTTCAGCGTATGCCGCCCGACCTTCTCCCCGGGGAATGCCCAGTCCCGGCGCGTGGTGGTGATAGCCACCGGAATGATCCGTACTTACCGTGACACCTCCAGCGCCCCGGCTGGTTCCTGTTCCTGATGGCGACGCCATGAAATCAAACAAATTACAGCGTGGTTTTACCCTCATCGAAGCGATGATTGCATTGCTGATCTTCAGCATTGGGCTGATGGGCATGGCAGCGTTGATGTTGCTTTCGGTGAAGACCAATCAGAGCGCCTACCTGCGCACCCAGGCTTCCTTCCTGGCGCAGTCGATGGCTGACCGGGTGCGCGCCAACATGGGCCTGGTCAACAGTTACAACGGCACCTATTCGGTCGCGACTGCCGCGGCGGACCCCTGCGCGAGCGGCGCCGCGTGCCCGCCGGCAACAATGGTCACCCGGGATCGTGCCGTGTGGAGCAGGCAACTGGCGGACTCGTTGCCCAATCCTACGGCCGTGATCGATTGCAATGGGAATGTCATGGGCGGAGTCGTGCATGCAGGCGCCGCGCCCTACAACGGACTGTGCACTTTGACCATTAGCTGGGACGAAGCGACGCTCCAGCGGGGTCAACGGGGCGCTGCGCCCGTCGCGGCGACTGCCGACCTGCAAACCTTTGCCTGGGTTTTCCAGCCGTGAACCAGACCCTGAAGAGCCCCATGACCAAGATCTCCAAGGCGTCAGGCCAAGCCGGTTTCACGATGATCGAATTGCTGATCGCACTGGCCATCGGTGCGATTGCAATGGTCGGCATCGCCAGCCTGTTCAGCGGCACCAGCCGCAGCAACAAACTTCAAGAGGGCTTGGCGCGCTTGCAGGAAAATGGCCGTTTCGCCGCCATGCGCATGGAGTCTGACCTGCGCATGGGAGGGGCCCAGTACTGCAGCGACTACACGGGTGACCGTCATGGCGCGGCGGCCCCGATGTGGCAGGACCGCGCGCCTTTCGTCTTTGCGCCAAACCTGAACCTGCCCGATTCCAACGGCATGCAGAGCGTCAATCCCACGACCGGCGCGCCGAGTACTACTGCGGCATCCGGTCCCTATGGGCTCAGCTCCCGGTTTTTCACACAGGGCTATACCGGCTGCACGTCCGGGACCTCCTGCGGCGGGGTTTCGGTCAGTATGTTTCCCCCAGCCGGCCTGGCAGTCGGGAACCGGGTTCCCAACACCGATATCCTGACGATCCGGTACCTGCGGGGCGGCGGCTGGCCGATCGCGGGGACCGGCAACTGCCTGTCCGGTGGGAGCATTACATTGGCACCCCAGACGGGCGATGCCCCGGTCAATTTCACTGGCGGGCAACTGGCCCTGATCAGCGATTGCGGTTCGCCGGCAATTCATCCCATCAGCGGACGTGCCGGCAACGTTCTCAACATTGGAACGTCCTTTGCGACCGATACCGCGCTCTGTGGAGCGCGCGGCCAGCGGGATGTCCGCGTGTTCAACTTTTCCACCGATTTCGTGACTGTCACCTATTACCTCGCCCTGCGCGCAAATGAAAACCCCGATGCGCGCCCCAATAACGGCGCTGGTGCGGCCTTGGTTCCTGCATTAATCCGTCGCGAAAACGGCGTCGAGCAGGAACTGGTGCGTGGAATTGATCGCTTGGACTTCCGCTATGGCGTCCGTGACAACGCTGGCAACATGCGCTTTCTAACGGCTGCTCAAGTCGACAGCCGCCTCGGCGGCGCGATTATCTGTCCGTTGAAGCCGGACGGCGTGGCACCCGTTCCCACCAACCCGGCAGCCCCTGAGCCAGGTTGTCTGTGGCGCTCGGTGCGGCGCATCGAGGCGTTCATGCTGGTGAATTCGGGCGACGAGGTACCTACGCTTGACGCCGTCGGCCGTTCATACCAATACATGGGTACGCAATTTACCCCGACCGAGACGGCGCCGCTGATGGCTGGAGGCGTCCTTGCCCACAATTACCCGCGGCGCCAGTTCATCGCGCATGCGACGCAACGAAACAAGACCCCATGAACCAACCACGGCGAAACTGGATGAACGCGAAAAATTCCCGCTTTGGCCGGCCCCGATCACAACGTGGTGCCGCGCTGTTCCTCGCCATCATTTTCCTGGCACTCATGACCATTCTTGCCGTCACTGCCAGCAGCACCTCGATCATGCAGGAACGCATGACCGGCGGGCTGCGCAACAGCCAGATTGGCCTGATGGGCGCCGAGTCGACCTTGCGCGGCGGTGAAGGTTTTCTCTGGAACCTGGCGTTTGACTTCCGCCAACCGTTGCCGCCCTGCATCGAGGGCAGTGGCGAAACCGACTGTGTTTACTATCCATCTCCTTCCGGCATCCTTTCACCGACGGTTCAGGCTTTTCGGACGTCGACGGAGTGGATCAATCCGGCGTCTGACGGCGGCCGCGAGTACGACCGAAGCGTGAGCGCGCTGACGGGCAGCTCAGTCACGGCCAGTCTCGCCGCGCAGCCACGCTTCATCATCGAATACCTGGGCAGCGGCACCCAGCCGTTTGTGACTGGAGGCTCCAAATATTCTCAAGGAAAGACCTCTCGTCCGGGCGAGCATCATATTTATCGCATTACTTCGCGAAGCCAGGGTGGCAATGACGCGGTCGTTCGCGTTACTGAAAGCTACTACTCGGCCATGAACATGACCAACACCGGTTTCAATCCGGACTCGGCATCCGGGTCACCCTGATAGCGACACCAGCGAGGATTTAAAATGCGTACTCCTGTCGATGTTCGTCGACTGTCCCGGACCGGCCAATGCCTGATGGCGCTTTGCGCTGGCATGCTCTCGTCCGTGGCGCTCGCTGTCCCTGGCACCGTAGATCTTTTGGCGACGCCGCCCGAAATCACCGCCAGTGTTGCACCCAACGTGGCGTTGACCTTTGACGATTCCGGGTCGATGGACTGGGAGTATATGCCTGACAACCGTCCGTATTACGGCGGTTCATGGGGGCTGAGCACCTCCATCACCAGTGATGCCACGCGGCCGTGGTTCTGTGCCGGGCGCATTGACGCGCGGGTGACAGATGCGTCAGACCCTCGCAGTAAGCCGATGAACGGCATGTACTATGATCCGAATGTGACTTATCGGCCGCCGTTGAAAGCCGATGGGGTGACCGAGTTTCCAGCGGCGGTATTCACAGCAGCTTGGAACGAGGGCGTCGATTTCAATCGTCCGGTAGCGCCAAATGTTGCGGGAGGCGTCCGTAACTTACGGACTACCAACTTCTGCCGCACCGCGCAACCGCTCGCAGACCCGACCTATCATCAGCTCGAGGTCAATGAATTCAACCAGGATTGGGAAAATCCAGGGCTCATCACTGTCGATAATAATTGGACCCAAGTTCCGAGTCTTTACGGCTTTGCCAGCGACATCGCGGGCAGTTTGCTAAACGTGGACCCGAACTCGGCGACCATGCTTGCGTACAACACGGGCACGTCACACGTGTTCGCGAATCAGAGCAGCGGCACCACCACCACTGGCGGCATTCACGAGATGTCCAGTGGATCCCAGATTGCCGGCAACCTCACCATCGGGCTGCTGGGAGATGCGACCAGGGATGCGCCTCACCTCCTATTGCGGCTCAATACGGTTCGCTGCACAAATGTGCAGGTCAGCTACAGGTTGCGCGACCTTAACAACGTCTCGACTGCCGCACAGCAGATTGGCGTGCACGCGCGTATTGGCAACGCCGGCGCCTGGACGGCCGTCGGGTATCATGCGAACGCCAACACCGGCAGCGGCTTCGGCCCAGACACGCTGGGGAACGTTACGCTTCCGCTACTCTTCAATGGCAATGCAACGGTCCAACTTCGTTGGTTGACGACCAATGCAAGCGGCAACGACAACATGATCGGTATCGACAACGTCAAAGTCACGGGCACTTGCATCCCGACGACCGTTGATGAAAATGCCGGCTACTACCGCTTCAAGGACACCGTGCCGCTGACGCAAGATGCTTTTGGCAGAATCACAACCCCGCAAGCGACGCTCTACAACGCGGCAAACTGGGAATGGGTGCCACTCCCCATTACCCAGCGCCAGAACTTTGCAAACTGGTATTCGTACTACCGTGATCGCAACAGTTCGGCGATCACGTCGATGTCGCGTGCTTTTGCGCCGTTCGACGAGAATATCCGGGTCGTCTGGCAGAACCTCGGGCTCAACACCGCGACTGCGGGCGTCGACGCTCCGGTGCTCCAGCGCAATACCACGCCGATGTATAAATTTGCCGACGACGCATCAAATTCGAACGTGCGGACGCGCTTCTACAATTGGTTGTTCCAAATCCCCGCGGCCGGCAACACGCCGAATGTGGCTGCAAGCAACCGTGTCGGCCAATATTTCACGGGTGGCGCAGGCGTTTCAAATGACACGAACCCTTATTGGGACCGCGATCTGAATCGTGAGCTCAGTTGCCGGCAGAACTTCCAGATCAACATGAGCGACGGCTTCTGGAACAATACCAATCCCGCGCCGACCAACATCAACTCGCAAGGGTTGCGCTATGTGGACTCGGGCGTGACTTTGCCGGACGGCCGCGTGTACAACACTGGCGATCAAGAGACGAAGCTTTGGAATCGGTTCACCGGTACACCGCTGGAACCCACGATGACCGACTCCCAGTTTCACTACTGGGCATCAGACTTGCGCCCCGACTTCGCGGCAGCGGCTTCGACGCGGCTGAAGGTGCCACCGTTCATCCCTGATCGGTCGACAGCTCTCTTCGGCATACCGATTGCCCCGGGTCAGGACGCGCGTAACAACAAGGAAGTCTTCTGGAATCCGGCGAATGATCCGGCCACGTGGCCGCATCTGGTTAACTTCAACATCAGCTTCGGCCTGGATGGCACGATTCCGCAGACTGCCGAGGTCTACGAGAAACTTCGACTCGGCAACGACGCCAGCTTTATCTGGCCATATCCCGGCGGCGTCTCAGTCGACGACGGCCGCAAGCTGGATGATTTCTGGCATGCAGCTTTGGTCAGTCGCGGCCGTTTCCTCTCGGCGAAGAATCCAGAGGAGCTGATCAGCGCCCTGCAGGAGGTTATCGCCAGCATTATTGCGCGGCGTGGAGCGTCCACGGCGGTGTCGGTTTCGCTGCCGATCATCACTGACGGTACCACCGGGTACACCGCCGGCTATGACACCACTGACTGGTCCGGATTCTTTACTCGCAACGAACTCGATCCGTTGACTGCTCAACGCATCGGCGTGCTCTGGGATGCTGGCTGCATCCTGACCGGTGGGGCATGTTCAAGCACCGCACAAACCGGTCTGCCGGTGCGTGATCCGAATTCTCGCCTGCTGGTGACCTCATCAGGGACGCCCGGTAGTGGAGCTCCATTCCGCTGGACGAATCTGACCGCCCTGCAGAAGGCGCGCTTCAACGTGGACCCCGCATCTATCCGCCTCGATCTCGGCACCTGGACCCCCGACCCGCATGGCGATCTGCGAGTGGATTACCTGCGCGGTGTACGCACCAACGAAAACACTGCAATTCCACGCTTCCGCGCGCGCAGTTCGGTCTTGGGCGCGGTGATCCGCGGGCAACCGGTCTACGTCTCTTCGCCTACCGCCGGGCATCCGGATACGTTCCCGACTGGTTCGCCGGAACAGGTGGCAGCAGTGGCTGGGCAAAGCTATGCCGCCTTCCAAGTCGCCAATCGCAATCGCGCGCCGACGGTCTACGTCGCCGCCAACGACGGCATGCTGCATGCGTTCAACGGATCCAACGGCACCGAGCGCTGGGCCTACGTGCCGAACGTCGTCATCGAGAATTTCCGGCTCACGCGCTCGACTCGTTTCGAGAGCGGCTTTACGCCCAGCGTCGATGACAAGCCCCAGGTCACCGATGTTTTCATGAACGGCAATTGGAAATCGGTGCTCCTGGGCTCGATGCGGCTGGGCGGACGTGGCATCTATATGCTCGATATCACCAATGTGCCGGCGGGTAGCTCCACCGAAGCGGCATTGGCTACCTCCATACCGAAATGGGAGTTCTCAAATGTGGCGCCTGCTGGCAATACCACACCCGATTGCGCCGTCGGGGCTCGCCATTGCTCGTCACTCGGTTACACCTATGATTCGATCAACGTTGCTCGCATCAAGTACCAGAACAAATGGGTGGCGCTGGTGTCGAGTGGTTATTTCCCAATTGATGGGCTCGATCCAGCCAGCAATTCGCCCAAGGCCAATCAGACCTCCCTGCTTGTGATCGATCTCGCTACCGGACAATTGGTCCGCGAAATCGTGACCAACACGGCACCCCAGACCGCCACGCAGAGCTATGGCTTGTCACAGCCGATCGTCATGGACACGGGTAGCGATTCAGTCGATGACATCGCCATTGCCGGTGATCTCGCCGGCAATCTGTGGCGCTTCGACCTGTCGGGTGCAACCCCTGCCGACTGGAAGGTCGACCTGATGTTCACGACTTATGGCGCGGGCGGTGGCTCGACTGCTGGAGCGGCCGGTGCGGTTGGCGAACGACCGATCTCGTCTGCGCCAATCATCATGCGTGATGCAACCGGGCGCGAGCCGATCGTGGTCTTTGGTTCGGGCAAGTTCATCGGCCTGCCCGACCGCTCGGCGGCGATTCCGCAGCAGTCGTTTTATGGTGTCGAAGACTACGGAACGTGTTCAGTCACCAACACGGCGGCCTGCAATGCCTACCCGATTCGTCCGAATCAGTTGACTGTGCAGAAGATCACACAGGCGTCGAACGCAGTACGGACAATCGACCTGTCTACCGAAACGGCACCAACGGCTGCACAGAATCGGGGTTGGCGTATCCGCCTCGATGTTCCCAGCGAGCCGGGCGAACGGTCATTCGATACGCCGTTCCCGTTCTACACCTCCAACCAGGTCCTGCTGCGCTCGATCATTCCCAAGGGCGTGGACCCCTGCGATCCAGGCGCCCGCTATGGGTTGATGGTGGTCAATGCTTCCGACGGCGGGCCAGATATCGATCTCTCAGTAGCTTCACCCGCACGAACTGTGGGTGGCGTGGTTGGCAGCGCAGCACCTCCGGGCGATCCCGTGACTTTGCGCGGCGGCGGCGATATCGTCATCCCGGGTTTGGGCGATGATGGTGCTGCCGGCGGCACTCCTGGAGTTAGCGCGGCGGTCCTTGCAGCCATCAAGGACAGGTTGAGCGAGGCCGATGACATCTGGCATCGCGGCGCCTGGCGCGACGTGCAGCCGCAGTAGGTGGACCAGCGCCCCCGCGGATTTCCGCGGGGGCGTGGTCAATCGGTTCTTGAAACGCCTGTCGTCATACTGATCAGCCATAACCAGGAGTACTCGAAGGATGCATCCACGAAAGCGCGGCTTCACCCTGATCGAACTGGTGATCGTGGTCGCCATCCTTGCCATCCTGGCGGCAATTGCCGTACCTGCGTACCAGAATTACCTGATGCGTTCGCGGCGGGCTGATGGGCAGGAAATGTTGCAGCGCATTGCGTCGGCTCAGGAGCGGTTCTATACCAATCGCAACCAATACACGGCTGCCCTCACCACCGCCGCTGGCCTAAACCTTCCGACGGCGACTTCTGAGGGAGGTCACTACACGATTACCGTCGCCCTGGGCGCTGGCAATCAGACCTACACGCTGACTGCGACGCCGACCGGCGTCCAGGCGAGCGATTACTGTGCAAACCTGACGGTCAACAACGTCGGCGCCAAAGGCTATTCGGGCACGACGTCCAACGGCGACTGCTGGTAAGTTTCGCCTGTACTTTGTTGGGTCCGGACCTCGTCCGGACTCTTTTGCTCAGGCTGTGCTTTACCGATCAACGCGCGATCGGCGTCTCAGCTCCTACCCATTTGCCCCCGACGTAGTGCTCGGCCGGCTGAAACTGGCGCTTGTAGTCCATCTTCTGGTGGCCGTTGATCCAGTAGCCGAGATACAGGTGATCCAAGCCCAGCGCCTGGCAGTGCGCGAGCTGCTGCAACACTGCGAAGGTGCCAAGCGATCGGTCCGGGTAAGCGGGGTCGTAGTACGTGTAGACGGCTGATGCCGCCGTCCGGCTGAGATCGGTCACGGCGTTGGCAATGAGCACGCCGCCCAGGCGAACTTCCATGAAGTGGGTGGAGCTCCACGGGCAGAGCAGGAAGCGCTCGAAATCCTCACTTGTTGGATCATCCATCCCGCCGCCGGCGTGCCGCGCCGCCAGGTAGCGCTGATACAGGTCGATGTGCTGGTTGAGATTGTGGGCAACACCGTCGACGAGCGCCGGCCGCAGCGAAACCACGACATCCTGGTTCCGCGCGAGCGCGCGGCGCTGGCTGCGGTTGGGCCGAAAGCTCGCGACCGGGATGCGGCACGGGACGCACGCCTGGCATTGCGCGCAATTCGGCCGATAGATCACCGCGCCAGCGCGACGGAACCCCTGCGCCAGTGCCCCGGGGTAGAACTGGCCGAGCTCGGGGGCTTCCGGATCGAGCACGATGTTTTGCGAGCGCCGCTCCCCGTAGTAACCGCATGGGTGCTCGGTGGTGCGGAACAGGCGGATGCTCTCGGTGCTCAAGCTCGCGGCACCTGACCTCAGGCGTCCGCTGGCGATTCGACGATGCGGATCAGGCCTTCCTGCGCAGTCGAGGCAACCAGACGCCCCTGGCGGTCGTACACCATGCCGCGCGAGAGACCGCGCGCGCCTTGCGCAGTCGGGCTGTCGCACGAATAGAGCAGCCAATCATCGATTCGAAAACTGCGGTGGAACCACATCGCGTGGTCGAGACTGGCCATCTGGACATTGCCCAGTGCGTAACTGATGCCATGCGGCAGGGTTGCCGTCCCAATCAGATGGAAGTCCGAGGCATACGCGAGCAGCGTACGATGGAGGGCTTCGTCGTCGCCGATGCGATCGCACAGCCGGAACCAGACATGTTGGAAGGGCGGACGTTTTGGCGGCTTGAGCTCGTCGCGCGGGTAGACGTGCTTGAACTCGAACGGGCCGCGCCGGGTAATCCAGCGCTGCAATTTGACCGGAATCTTCGCGAGCACCTCGGCTGCAATCGGCTCGGGTTCACCGAGATCGTCGGGCGAGGGCACATCGGGCATCGACACCTGGTGCACCAGGCCTTCTTCGGGAACCTGGAAAGACGAGGCCATGGTGAAGATGGGCTGGCCGTGCTGGATGGCGACCACCCGACGCGAGCTGAAGCTCTTGCCATCACGACTGCGGTCGACCTCATAGACGATCGGCGCTTCGATGTCGCCGGCACGGAGGAAGTAGGCATGCATCGAATGCACGACACGCCCATCGACCGTGCGCTGCGCGGCCGCGAGCGACTGTCCGAGTACCTGGCCCCCGAAGACGACCCGCGTGCCGATATCGCGGCTCTGGCCGCGAAACAGGTTTTCTTCGATTCGCTCGAGCTCGACCAGCTCCAGGAGTTCTTCGACGATCGGCTTTGGCATCGTGACGGGTTTCTTAGCGGCGAGCGGGCAGTATAGGTGCCTTGCCTTGGGTGGGTCTGCGCTGTGCGCGGACGCTTCAGATGGAAAGCAAAAGCGCCCGCGCGCAGCGCAGACCCACCCGGGGCAGAAACTAAAAAGAGTCCGCGCGCAGCGCAGACCCACCAAAACCCGCTTCTGCACTCGCTCTGCGTGGGTTCGGACCTTGTCCGAACGCTATTGCTGGTAGAGCGTCCGGACAAGGTCCGGACCCACGAGGGCGAACAGCACCGAACTTGACCTACAACCTCCGCTCCAACCCCCCAAACATCCAGCACCGGCTTTTGCACTCGCTCTGCGTGGGTTCGGACCTTGTCCGAACGCTCTTGCTGGTAGAGCGTCCGGACAAGGTCCGGACCCACGACGGCGAAGAGCACCGACCTTGACCTACACCCTCCGCTCCAGCCCGCAAGCATCCAGCACCCGCGCCCACGGAAACAGCGGTCCCGGATCGCGCTTGCGGCGGACCAGCACGGTGGGGTCGTCGCTCGCGGGCACTTCGGTGCGATCCAAGTCTTCGTGGCCGGCGATTTCGACGAGCTTCGGGCAGCGCTCGCGCAGGTCGTCGAGTAAAGCGATCAGCGCATCGACCTGGCCGGCCGAATAGGCCTCGCTCATGTCCTGGTGCCGCGACGCAAACCAGTCCGGATAGCGCCCGGCATTGACGAGCTCGACGCCGATCGATTGCGGGTTGAACCCTCGCGTATGGTGGGCGACCCGGGTGACGGGCACGTATTCCTGGACGCTTGAATCGCGATCCACATAGTAGTGTCCGCTGTTCCCGGTCCCGCTCGGATAGCGAGCGAGTTCACCCTCGAGACGTGCGGCAGCAAGGTCCGGCAGCTCGGTGCAATGGATCACGACCAGCGTGACCGCCTCAAGTTCGCGTAGCTCGAGGGCATCGCAATAGGGCAGGTGGTGGGATCTGATCTGCATCGCCAGGGAACGGGCCGGAAAAACTGACTTCTAGGATACGGATCTTGCGCCAGATGGACACAATCAAGCTGTCGCCTTTGCATCGCCTGCTGTCGACGCAGCCGCACGCCGGTCACGTCGAGTGGATCTCCGTGCGTCCCGCACGCGGCCAACTGAACGTGCTCGAGCAGGTCGAGGCCGTCCCCGGCAAGGGTCTCATCGGGGACCGCTACCGTGGCAGCAGCGGCAATCGCGAAGTGACGCTGGTCCAGTTCGAACATCTGGCTGTCGTCGCCGCCTTGATGCGGCGGGCGTCGCTCGACCCGGCTATCCTGCGACGCAATATCGCCGTCGTCGGCATCAGCGTCGCCGGGCTCCAGCGCGCACGCTTTCGCATCGGCGATGCGGTAGTCGAAGGTACCGGCCCGTGTGATCCTTGCTCGAAGCTCGATCAGGATCTAGGCCCGGGCGGTTACGTGGCGATGCTCGGCCATGGCGGCATCACCGCGCGGGTCATCGAAGCCGGGTCGATTCGGCTCGGAGACCGCGTCGAATTCATCGCGTTGCGGCCACTGACGCGCAATATCAGCAGGGAGCAAGCATGAGCGCAGGCAGCAAGGCAGGGCACGTGATTCTTTCCCACGGCATGGAGAGCGGCCCGAACGCGACCAAGGTGACGCGCCTGGCTGCGATCGCCGAGGCTGCGGGCTTCAGCACCGAGCGCGTTGACGACCAGGGCATCTTTGATCCGCTGGAGCGCCTCGCGCGCCTGCTGCCCAAGATCGACGCCGCGGCACGGCCGCTAATCCTGGTCGGATCGAGCCTCGGCGCCTATGTGTCCGGCATTGCATCCTTGCAGCGCGAGGTCGACGGATTGTTCCTGCTGGCTCCGCCGGTGCGCTCGCGTGATTCGTCGCCCGCGCTCGATCTCCGGGCGCGCCATATCGCCATCGTGCACGGCTGGCGCGACGAACTGATCCCGCCCGAAGACGTCTTCGCCCTGGCCTTGCGCCTGCGTGCGGACCTGCGCCTCATTGATTCGGACCATCGGCTCTCCGACGTCGTCCCCGCGATCGAACGCAATTTCGCCGCTTTTCTGGATCGCGTCAGCGCGCAAAAAGTGTCCGCGCACAGCGCAGACCCAACGAGCACCGCGACGTGAGCAATCTGCGACTCTTTGCCAGCTGCGCGCGCGGCCTCGAAACGCTGCTCGCGAAGGAGCTCGCGGCGCTCGGCGCCAGCGCAATCAAGGAAACTGTTGCCGGCGTTTCGTGCGAGGCGAGCCTCGAGGAGATGTATCGCATCGGCTATTGCGCCCGGCTGCCGAGCCGCTGGCTGCTGCGTCTCGCCGAAGGCGAGATCAGTAACCCTGACGACCTCTATGAGCTTGCGCGGACGGTCGCCTGGCACGAGCATTTCGCGCTCGAATCGCACTTCGCGATCCATGTGTCCGGCAAGTCGCCGGCATTCCGCGACACCCGCTTCGCCATGCTGCGGGTCAAGGATGCGGTGTCCGACAACTTTCGCGAGCTCACTGGCGAGCGGCCGTCGATCGACTCGGACGACCCGGACGCGCTGATCCATGTTGCGCTGAAGGGGTCGAAGGCCGCAGTCGCGCTCGATCTCGTCGGTGGTGCCCTGCATGAGCGCGGCTATCGCCAGAGCGGGCACGAAGCGCCGATCAAGGAAAACCTCGCCGCCGCACTGCTGGTACGCGCGGGCTGGCCGCAGATGGTGGAAGCGAATCCGCACATTGCGGTGGTCGATCCCTTCTGTGGCGGGGCCACCTTGCTGGTCGAGGCGTTGTGGATGGCGGCGGGCGTGCCGGCCCAGTGGCTGCGCCAGTTCTTCGCGTGGAATCGCTGGACCCAGCACGACGCGGCCGCCTGGGAGCGCGTGCGCGCGGAGCGCGATGCGCTCGCCCAAGCCGGACTGCGTACACTGCAGGCACGTGGCTTCGGCAGCGACGATTCGGCGCAGACGATCACGCTCGCGAAACGGACCTTGCAGGCGGCTGGCCTGTCCGGCTTCGTGCAGCTCAACGTGGGCGATTCGCGCCGGATCGAGCCGCCGGCGGACTTCGCGCACGGGCTGATTGTCGCCAATCTGCCGTACGGCGAGCGCATGGGCTTCGAACGCGAGTTGATGCCCATCCATCGTGAGTTTGGCACGCGCCTGAAAGCCGTGTTCCCGGGCTGGCGCTTCGCGTTGCTGACCGGCAGCGAGGCACTCGCGCGGGCAACCGAAGTGCGCGCCGAGCGCATCCAGAAAATCTTCAACGGCAGCATCGAGTGCAAGCTCATCACCGGCACGCTCGCGGCGAGCGCGCCGGCGCCCGCGACGGACAACGCCGCGCCTGCCGTCCAGAGTTTTCGCAGTCCGGGCGCCGAGGCGGTGTTCAATCGCATCAACAAGAACCGTCGCAACCTCAAGCGCTGGCTGGCGCGCGAAAATATCAGCTGCTATCGCGTCTATGACGCCGACATCCCCGAATACGCGGCCGCGATCGACGTGTACAACGACCGCCTGCATATCCAGGAATACGCGCCACCGGCGGACATCCCGATCGCGAAGGCCGAGGAGCGGCTCAAGGACCTGGTCTTCGCCGCGCGCCGCGCGTTCGAGGCCCCGTCGGAGCGGGTGTATCTCAAGCAGCGTCGCGCGCAGACGCCGGACGACCAGTACCGGCGCCACGACCAGACCAAGGAATTCTTCACCGTCACCGAAAACGGCGCGCAGTACAGCGTCAACCTGACCGATTACCTGGACACCGGGCTGTTTCTTGACGGCCGGCAGATCCGCGCATGGCTGGTAGCGAGCGCGCGCGGCGTGCGCTTCCTGAACCTTTTCAGCTACACCGCCTCGGCCACCGTCGCCGCTGCGCTCGGCGGCGCACGCGAAAGCGTCAGCGTCGATCTGTCGCCCACCTACACCGCCTGGGCCGAGCGCAACTTCCGCCTCAACGGACTGGATCTCAATCGCCACAAGCTCGTCGAAGCCGACGTTGTGCGCTGGCTCGTGGGCGCGCGCGACGGTTTCGATCTCATCTACGTCGATCCGCCGACCTTCTCCAACTCCAAGCGCACGACCACCGTCTTCGATGTGCAGCGCGATCATTTCGAGCTGCTGCAGGCTTGCCTCACGCGTCTGAGCGGCGGCGGCCGCATCCTCTTCGTCTGCAATCTGCGCCGCTTCAAGCTCGACCCGCGCATCGAGGAAATCGCCGAAGTCGAAGACGTCACCCACGCCAGCATTCCCCAGGACTTCGCCCGCGACCAGCGCATCCACCGCGCGTATTGGGTGAGACGGCGCGCCTAAGACGCGCAGCGTCTTGCGCCGTCGAACGCCCGAGGCTGCGCCGAGGGCCGGAACGAGACGGCGTACGTAGCGTGGCTCTGAGCGCGCGCCGAGTACGCTGTCGCGAACCAGTGAATCGCGCCAGCGCCGCGTGTCGCTACGAAGCGAGAGCCGCGCCCATTTCGGGGCGAGTTGCGCAGCAGGAAGACGCGGCGCTGGCGCGATCAATTGCTCGCGACACCAAACACCGCGTGCGCTCAGAGTCACGCTACGTGCGCGGCGACCCGATACCTAAAGCACTTGGGCCACTCGAAGCGAATTCAGCTAGTTGAACCCTCGCCAACGGCGAAAAACCCTTTAACCATCGGCCCTTGCGCGCGCGCTAATGTGCGTCCACCTTGCGCGCGAGGGCAGGAGGAAAAGCACATGATTCGCAGGCTCTGGTTGGTCCTGGCCCTGGTCGGGATGATGTTCGCAGGCGCCGCACAAGCGCGCGGCGGTTTCTCGTTTGGTTATTCCGACTATGGTCGCCATGGTGGCTACAGCATCGGCTTCGGCGGCTTCGGGGCGCGTCACTGGAGTGGCTTCGGTTGGTCGTCGCCTGGGTTCGGCTACGGTCATCGCAACTACTGGCACGACCCCTGGTACCTGAGCAGCCATCGTCGCGGCTACTACTACGATGACTGCTGGTACGGCTGCCGCTCGTACTACCCGTCGCGGCGCTACTACAGCAGCTACGGTTACCCGCGCCATCACCGCCACCACCGCGGTTACGACCGGCACTACCGCCATGATCGCCATGACCGTCATCACCGGTACGATCGCCGCGAGTACCACCGCTCGGGTCGCGACTACAGCCGCAACGACTACGATCGCAACGGGCGCTCCGAGCGCGCTTACGATCGAGCGCGTGAGGATTCGCGTGAGCTCGGATCAGACCGTGGTCGTCGGGATTATTGATCGGTAGTAGGGCTTGTGACTTGTGGGTCTGGACCTTGTCCAGACGCTATTCCCGGCTGCAATGAAGAGCGTCCGGACAAGGTCCGGACCCACGTGGAGAAGCCTGGCGCAGGCCAGGCGCCATTTGACTCCCGCGCCATCGCGCCCGTATTCTTCGCGGTTCGGCGGGCAGTTAGCTCAGCGGTAGAGCATCGCTTTCACACGGCGAGGGTCATAGGTTCGATCCCTATACTGCCCACCAAAATTCAACGACTTAGGCCACCTCTGCGGTGGCCTTCTTCGTTTCTAGGGGTCGGAAATGCAGCTTTCCCGCATTGTTCCCGTAAGGGGTTGTCGACCGCCGCATCCCTTTAAGGGCACCGAAACCCACCTCACTGGAAACGGCTACCAACGGCTACCAGTGACTAGCGCACCGATCGCGCTACTTTCCGAACGCCTCGCGCGAGCGTGCGCGCGATACCGCTGTGGAAAGTGCCGACAATTGTCCGCATTCCCGTGGGGTCCACGCGCGCGCCCGCGCGTACGTGTGCGCACTTGGCTGCAGAGGTGGCGCCAGCACCCGCGTTCAAGACCGGTGCTATTGCAGCCGAAGCTGGGGAGCGGGCCGGTACGGATGCTGGAGCCGTTGCCAGTGTAAGAGCGTCCCCCTGCCTGGGGAATGTGTGATCCACAATGCGGATACGAACCCAGGATGCGGACGGGGGATTGCGCAACCACTGCAAGGGTGTGC
>JANPJV010000291.1:0-10632 GCA_031425695.1 Rhodanobacteraceae bacterium
CGGACCTTGTCCGGACGCTTTTGTTGGAAGAGCGTCCGCACAAGGTCCGGACCCACGTAAAGCGGTTCTGCGCGATCTGGGACCAAGAGCGTCCGGACAAGGTCCGGACCCACGTAAAGCGGTTCTGCGCAACCTGCGACCAAGAGCGTCCGGACAAGGTCCGGACCCACAAAAGCCGCGCTTACTCGAAGCCGTTCGCGAACCCATCCGCGAACTCGATCAGCCCCGCCTGGCCGGCGAGCACGGCGGCGTCCATCTTGAGGATGCCGCCAGCGAGCGGGCGCGCGCGGGTCATGTTCGCGGGGATATCGGTCGCCAGGTGGTAGTGCGGATAGATACTCGCACCGTTTTCCCACGTGAACATGGCCGGCACGCCAGCCTGCAGGAACCACCAATGGTCGGAGCCGGCGCCGGCGTTGGTGCTCGAGATAAGGCTCAGTTCCGGCGCATAAGTCGCCGCGGCGGCGGCGTAGTCCGTCAGCAGGAATTGATTGGCGAGATTGGTGTCGATGCGCGCGCTGAGCGTGGTGGTCTGCGCGTAGCCGATCATGTCGAGATTGATCATGTGCTTGACCTTGGCGATGTCGCCATTCGCCTGCAGCGCCTCGACATAGCGACGACTGCCAACCAGGCCCTGCTCCTCGCCCGAGTAGCACATGAACAGGATCGAGCGCGCCGTGGGCACGTTCGCGAACACGCGCGCGAGCTCCATCACCCCCGCGCAGCCCGAGGCATTGTCATTGGCGCCCGGCTGCGGATTGACCGTGCCATCGCAGCGTGCGGAGTTGCGCGAATCGTAGTGGGCGCCGACGACGATCCACTCATCGGGCAAGGTCTCGCCACGCTTGCGGCCAATCGGGTTGGTGATCGTGATTGGCGGTGGTGCCGTGGTGCCACAGTTGGTGAGATTGGCGAGGCTGAAGCTGAAGGTTTCGGGCGCCAGCTGCGCGGCGATAAACTGGGTATGGATGTAGTCGCGCGCCGTGACCAGTGCAGGACTGAAGCTGTTGCGATTGATCGCTGCCAGTTCGCTCATGGTCGTGAACCAGCGCTCGGCGTCGACGCGCGCGACGATGGCCGCGACCGCCGGTTCGGCGCCGCGCGCGGCACGCTGAATTTCCTCGTTCGCGATCTCGCGTGCGAACACGCGGCTCTCCGGCAATGGCTGCGCCTGCAGGCCATTGCGCTGGGCATAGCGCACCACCATCGGTGGCTCGCGCAGGATCTCGTAGCCACCGACGACACCCAGCGCCGGCTGGACCGCCTGGTGCGCGCAGACGTGATCGCGCACCAGGATCTCGTCGGGCTGCATCGTACCGAGACCTGCGCGCACCCGCGGCTTTGCGAGCCAGTCGTCAAGCGTCGCCGGGTCGACACCGAGTAGCAGTTCGTTGCCGAACTCCGCCGACCAGCGCACATCCGGTGAGCCCTTCAGGGCCTGCAGCGCTTCGAAGCCGAGCGCATGGATATCGACGATGACCGTGGGCGGCGGCGAGCCAGAGCTTTCCGCTGCCAGCTCTGGGCCCGCTGCACCAAGCAGCACCGCCAGGGCAAAACTCACCTGCATCTTGAGTGCTTTCATGGCAACCATGGTCGGACGCGGAGCGGCAAGATACTCCAAGCGCACCTGGCCCAACGCGGCGGTCTCCACAAATTTGCGGTCGCGTTCATTTTTCACGGTGAAAAGACAGCTCTTCCGCAAACTTGCGAAAAGCCGCGAATCATCCGACCATTTGCGCACCGCGCGGTCGGTTTAGCCGCGCTGTCGGAGTGCCCGGGGGAGGATTGAAACAATGGTAGATCGCGAACGTCGAAAGAATGGAGCCGCGCCCAATCGCGTGCTTGAGCGACTGCTGAATCCCGCTCAGCTCGACACCCTGCACAGCCTCGAACACTTCGGCTGGGAGCTCAAGTTCGTTCGCAAACCCTTGTTCCAGCCGGCCGTCCCGATCGTCTTCGACGGCGACCGCCGCCACTATGCGGTCATCGAAGACGATGGCACCTTGAATGAGCATCCGCCGTTCACGATCCGGCCGTAGAGGCTGGTGCCCGAATGTTTGTGTAGCGCTGCGATGGCGCGTGCCGATCGGGACCTGAGGTAGGCCGGGTCCTATGCGCCTGTCGACTCGACTCGACGCGATACAAAGTTCGAGCGCAAGGCGCCCGGCTTTCGCTACGTAGCAAGACGCGGTCGCTGGTGCGATCACTGCCCTGGCTAAATTCCGAACAGCTCGCGCACACAGAACCGCGCTACTTCCAAGACGGACCTGTTGCAGTAGCCGAACGCGGCCGCTGGTGCGATTCACCGTCGTTGCTAAAGTCCCAACTGCTCGCGCACACAGAACCGCGCTACTTCCGGCGTAACGCAGTGCGTTGGCAGCAAATCCCGACCCCTGAAAACGACTTCACCACGCACCTTGCGGTGCGTGGTGAAGGACCCGCTCACAGTTTGGGACGACTTACTCGAAGCCGTTCCGGAACATGTTGTCTACCGGGCCACACTCAGCCGTGCCGGTCGTGCAGATGCCTGGCGCCCGCACCGCGGTGAGCCGCAGTCCAGCCGACAGTGACGCGGTGTTGTTCGAGAACTGGGTGAACACCGAGCCCGTACCAGCAGCCTGGATACCCACGGTCGCGGACGCGCCAGAGGCACCGCCGGTGCCATTGCCGGTCACCGTCGTGTAGAACATCTCGATTTGGTTGGTGGTCTCGTGCAGGCGCACGGTAAAGACCAACGTCGGCGCCTGTGCAGTTGCCGCACCCGATACCCAACGCACCGCCCGCCATTGAATGTCGAGAGTGCGATTCGGTGCCGTGCCGGTGGTCTCGGTGAAGATGCCGCCACCGGTCGCCACCACTGGCCGCATGTCGAGGTCGTCCCAGTGGGCGAACAACGCCGGTGCCGCGTAAGCGCCAGCCGGCAAACCGCCATTCGCAGGAGCTGACGACGCAGTGCCTGCGTTGAAGATCAGTACGCCGTTGGTATCCGCCCGCAACTGGGTCACGGGCGTCCCGTAGACCTGGAACGCAAACCCTGCCGGCAGCGTCACCGGCACGACCAGATCGTCGTCTGAGCTGCCAGCGACCAAGGTGGCTCCGACCGGGGCGGTGGTGCCCGAGGCGCTGGTGAAGGAGTAGTTGGCTGATGCTGCCTGGCCGACTGGCAGCGTGAAGTTGAAGACCGAGGGCGTTCCACCGCTGTAGTTCACCGTGTGGGTGAACGAGATCGGGCTGCCGCAGGGAACGGTCACCGCCGTGCTCACCTGGTATGGCGTGCTATTGACCTGGCTGCCACCCGCCGGGATATCCGGATAGCTGGATGTCGGCTGGGCGATCGTGACCCCTGGCGTGGAGCTGCTCAGCACCGCGTTAACGACCGTCGCGGAACTGCCGCCAGCGTTGCCGACCGCCACGTTGAGCGTGTTGCATTCCAGCGGCTCGATGACGTTGTTGCCGCTGGTGACGCTCGAGGTGCCGAGCGTCAACGACGGATTCGGGCTCGCCACCGTGAGCGTGAGCGAGCGCGAAGTACGCCCGCCACAGCTGTCGTTGGCCGATGCCGTGATGATGTGATTGCCGAGGGTGGTACCGGCCGTCGTGGTGATCGTCATCACGCCGTTGGGCGCGATGCTGACGGTTCCGCCACCCGGCAGCGTCGTCGGGCTGACGCTCACCCCAACCAGGTTGAAGTTCGGATCGGCGGGAGCCGCCGTCGGCGTCGCGGTGGTCGAGTTACCCGGGGCGAGGGTCTGCGGGCCGTAGCTGCCAAGCGTCGGCAGCACGTTGTTCGACACGGCGATCGGGAATACCGCGGAGGCTTGACGACCGCCGCTGTCGACCACTCGCAGCACGCCTGGGTAGACGCGGAAACTGGGCGAATTCGGCGCGGCGAGCAGGCAACTGGCGGTCGCTGTTGCGGTCACGTTCGCGCCGGTGGCGAGGACACTCTGGATGTTGAGTTCCGGATTCTGCGGGTACGTGTCCGCAGTCGCCGTATACGGCGGCACGCCACCCGCGATCGTCGCAATGTTGCGGGGAGGACCGGCCGGTGACCCTTGTACGGTGGCGATCTGGTTGGCGGCGGCAGTCAACGTCACAACAACCGGATTGCCGGTGTTGATCGCGAAGTTGGCGTTGTTGATATCGAAATAGGTATTGCCGCTGCCGATGCCGGTACCGTTGGCGGCTTCAACCCGGATGCGCGCGCGGGCGGTATCGGTATTCGGCAAGGTGACCGTCTGCGCGCCATCGTTGGGCGTGCCGGCGAGCAAGGTCTGGAAGGTCACGCCACCATCGAGCGAAACCAGGATATTGACCAGCGAGGTGCTGACCGGTGCCTGATCCGTATTCGCGACCGACCAGGTGACTCCGAGGGAGCCGCCGCCGGTCTGGGTGCCAGTGATATCGCCGACCAGGAACGGGCCGACATCGGCCACTGCCGTGACCTGCACATTGGGAGAGTGGCGCAGGCCGCCACCGCCTGCCTTGCCATCACGCGCGGTAATCCGGAAGTTCATCACCCGCGTTCCGGATGCCGGGTTCGGCAGGATTTCGGCGGGCAGGTAAGTGCCACTTGCCGGCGGCAGCGTGATCGTCGCTGGCGGCACATTCGAGTTGTCGAGAATGTAGGGCAGCGAGGGGAACACCCGCGTCGGCGACAAGCTCGCCGGGAACGAACGGAACAGCGGCGCGGTACCGTTGTCGCCGGTGCTGCTCGGCGAGCCCTGGGCACCGGTATCCACCTGTTCCCAGTTGTAGGACACCACGTCGCCCGCGTTGGGGTCGGTCGCCGCGGCAGTCAACTGGAACGGGGTCTGCTCCGGGATGGTCATGTTGGCCGGCGTCGGCAAGTTCGGCGGATCGTTCCCGGTCGCTGTGGTCGCGCCGCAGACGGTGTTGCCGTTGCCCGGGCCGCCGCTGTTCATGATCGCCCAGATCTGGGTGAAGCTGCGCGCGTGGAAATACGAGTCGCTGTTCGGGAGCAGATTGTCGGGACAGATGCCGGCATAGGCCATGATGGTGGTGCCGCTGCCCGGCTCCATCGCTGACGTGGGGGTGTGCTGCCCGCCACCGCCGCAGCCGTTCCAGGTGTGGCTGCCACCGAGCTGGTGGCCGAGTTCATGGGCCACGAAATCGATGTCGAAGACATCGCCGCGCGGCGGGCTGAATGAGGTGAAGCCGCGCGCCTTCGAAGTGCCGCAGACGTTGCCGAGCGGAGTGATGGCACCGCCGCCACCGGTGCCGCCGACGGCATGCCCGAGATCATAGTTGGCCACGCCGATGGCGTTGTCGATCGTGGTCTGGATGACCGGGTCCGGACCCGTGGGCGCCGCGCCGATCGGACCGACGTTGGAATTGGTGTAGACGATGAGATCGCTGTTGGCGACCATCACCAGGCGCATCGCGAACTCGCGCTCATAGACGCCGTTCAGGCGGTTGACCATGGTCGCCACACCGGCGAGGCCGTCGGCCACCGTGCCACCAAAAACGTTGGTGTATGACGACGTCGCCGCGATCGCCACGCGATAGGTGCGCAGCGTGGTGCCAGCCGGGTTGAACGGGACGACCGGCGACTTGGCATGTTCCATCGCCGTCGTGTGCGGATCGGACCCGTCGGTGCCGCACTGATAGTGCTTGTCCGATTCGCCGTATCCGGCGCGCGTGTAAACGACGTAGTGCTGCTCGTCATCTTGCTGGAACGGATCGATGAAGTAATCGCCGCCGGCCGACAGGACCTGGGCGTGGAAGCCCTTGGGGGTCACGTCGAGGCGCAGTGCCGCGTTCGCATCATCGAGGCCCTGGCCCGCAAAGGTGCGGATCCCCGGGTACTTGAGCGCGAGGCCCGCTTCCATCACCGGCGACTCGACCAGCGCGAAACGGGCAAACTCACCGTCGGGCATCGGCAGCGACAGCACCATCCCTGCCCGGATCGCGACCTCGCCTTCTTTCGGCGCGTCAGCCAGGCGAGTACGCAAGGCCTCGATGTCGAGCCCAACGGTCCGGCCCTGCTGCGGCGCTACCCAGCGCTCACCGCGGAGAGATATGTCACTGGCGTCAATATCACGCCAAAGGGATTCGTCGGCTGACGCCGACGTGCTGAAGAAGAGCGTGCACAGCAGGGCGAGTGCTGATTTATTCGGAGATGGCATATGAGCGTGTCTTCTCGCAGAGGGGCTGGAGCGAAGTGCTCGGCACTTCACGCGGCGTCGGCGTTGGCGAGAAAAACAGCAGATTCGCGCGAACATGGCCGGACGCACCCAGTCTACTGCATGAAGACCGCGTCGATGAAACTTTAAAGTATTTACACCAAATCTATACAAGGGTGAAGGCAATCCATTAACGTTGACCCACCCCTCGCCTCGTTATTCACCGGCGCACGATGGCGCCGGCGAGCACCGAGGCTCATTCGAAGCCGTCGCGCAGCAACAATTGCGGCACCAGTCGGACCACGCCGATTGCCTGGTTCGCGCCGCCGCTGACGACGATGTTGGCGACGAAGCGGGTGCTGTAGCCGGGCAGCTCGAACTCGAGCGCGTGGGTGCCGGGCGCGAGATCATCCAGCTGGAAGTTGCCGTTGGCGTCGGTGAGAAATGCCGACTCCGTGGCCATGGCCGGCATCACGTTGACGTTGGCGAGCGGCGCGTCGAGGTCGCCCAGGCTGGTATCGACGCGAACCTGGCCGCTGATGCTGCCGACGCTGGCGGCGCTGACGAGATCGACATCGTCCACGTAGCGCTCCGATTCATTGCCGGCGGCGTCACGGAAAACCGCGGCGACGGTGGCGACCGCGGGCGGCTGCAGGCTGCTGACATCGACTGTCAGCGTCGGCACGTACGCAATCCAGCCCGTATCAGTGCCGTTGGGGAGCGTGAGCCGCATCTGCATGCCGGCCGGTGATTCGTGATCGATGGCGAGCTGCGCGATCAGCAAATTGCCGTTCCGGGCCCGTGGCGCGCCCCCGTTGAGCGTGACGCTGCCGCGCGGCGCGGTGGAGTCGCCGCGCGAGGTCGCACAGACGATGTCGCTGCCGGCAGCCTCAACCATCGCCGTTCGCGCAATCAACTGGTAGCAATGGGTCTGGCCGTTCGGCAGGCCGGGATCGACATAGCGGCCGTTGGCGGCAACCGCATCGATGACGGCGTGGTCGACGAACGGACCCTCGGGTGCGCTGGCTCGCTTGACCAGGATGGTCGCGTAAGCCGGATCGCTGTCGAAGCGAAGCGTGTGCGCGAAGCCCGGCAGCGGATCCATTTCTTCGTGATCCGGGAGCCGCGAAAGGATCTCGAGGTCGCGGATGCGCTTGATGGCGTCGTCGCCACTGTCGAGCGCGCGCCGACCTGCCGCCAGCTCGGAGCCGTCGCGCTCGCCACCATCGTCGCTGTCGGGATCGCAGGGGTTGGTGCCGGCCGCGAACTCGGCGGAGGTGAGCGCGCCATCACCATCGCGGTCACCGCTGGCGTCGGCCACGGACACGTCGAGGCACGCCTGGCGAATTTCGAAGCGGTCGGGCAGGCCATCGCGATCGGTATCGGCGACGATGTCCTCGGCCATGACGGAAAACGCACCGCGCCCGGTGAGCAGGCGCGGCGCCGCGGCGGTTCCGGTATTGAAGGTCACCGTCAATGAAGTGACCCGGCTGCGCTGCGCAGTCGAGCTTTCGTCGTCGACATAGCCGGTCAGGCTGCCGCTGTCGGTGCCACGGTAGATCGCGCTGTAGATGCGGTCGCCGGCGAACTGGTCGCCGTTGGAGCCATCGTCGCGCAGCGCAAGCGTCAGCGTGCCCGCACCAACTTTGGTCAGCCCGGCGGTGGCGGTTTCCGGGGCCGGGCCGCCGCTGAGATCGGTAAGCGCAGCCTGGATCAGCACCGGTTCGCCGACGCGGAAATATTCGCTCGGGTCATGGTCGCCGCCGGGACGTGCAACAGCGACGCGCACGGAACGCACGGGGTCAACCACGGCGGCGCCGTAGTCAAACGCGATCGCGCCTGCTGGGCTCGGATCGACTTCCAGGCGCCACGTGCCATTGGACGCATTCGGAACATGGAAGGCAAAAGACTGGCCGTTCTGGAAAACCTCGACACCGCCATTGCCATGGACGACCTGAACGTTGTCCGGACCGAACAGGCGCACACCGGAAAAAGCCGCCGCGGTCCTGCCGTCGATCAAGATGACCCGCGGACCCGAGCTTGGACCGAGCGCGGCATCGATGTCGATCGCAATATTCGCCGGCGCGCCCGCTGCTGGCGTGGTCGAGCTGCCTGCTGCGACCTGTTGACGGCGCAGAATCTGCGACTCGGCGTGCGCCAGCCGATCGTCGAATTCAGCGCGACTCGCACCCGCTGCCGGCACGTCGATGAAACCGAAACTGCCGCCCGTGCGGCTTGCGAGCTGCGCGAGCAGCGGCTGGTCGGCGAGGCTGCTGAGCGCGAGGATGTGCAGGCGAATGCCGGCATTGCGCGCCTGCGCCACGAAGCCGTCAATATCGAAACCAGGCTGGTCGCCGCCGTCGGTCACGATGACCAGGTGGCGTTCGCCACCGGCGCCCTGCGCGTTGAAGGTAGTGATCGAGCTGACCAGCAGATCGGCCAGCTTGATGCGCGGCTGCGTGGTCGGCGCGACCGCGCCGAGATTGCTCAGGAACTGGGCGCGCTGCGCGGCACCGAGCGGTGCGAGTGCAGTCAGCAACGTGGCGTTATTGGCCGGTACCGCGCCATTCCCGGCGAAGCGCATGAGCCCGAGGCGCGCATTGCTCGGCAGCACATGTGCAAGGCGTTGGGCAACCGCCTTGACCGTGGTTAGGCGCGGATTGGTGCTCGGCTGGCCCATGCTCTGGCTGGTATCCAGCGCGAGCAGCACTTCGGGCTGATGCGCGCCGACGCGGATACCGCCGGGGATCGGAATGCTGCGACCCGCAGCGCGAACTTCCGCGGCATACGTGCCGATGGGCAGGTTCGGGGCCAAGACGCTGACCTGCATGCGCGCCGCCGCTTCGCGCACCTTCTGGACGGCCGGGAGCAACAGGCCGATACCCTGCGGCTCGACGACGATCGCGAGATCGTCGATGTCGAGTGTGTCGAAACCACCACCGCCACCCGGCTGCATGACTTCGATGCCGAAGGTCGCCAGCGACCCGCTGTTGGGGGCGCCGGTCACCAGCGGATGGGCCTGGCTCATCTGCGCGACCAGTGGCAGCGGCGGTGGCGCCAGGCAGCGCACGCTCAACACGCCAAGATAATCCGTATGCCAGCCGGAGATGATCGCGGTCAGCCGGTTGTAGCGGTTCGCCGGCTGCACCAGCAGTTGCTTGAAGCCGGTGCTGCGCGACTTGTAGAGCTTGCGCGGCTTGCCCGGCCCGGTTGCGCCTTCGATCGCGATCAGGCTGTGCAGCGCGTCCGGCAGGATCAGTTGCGCATTCGCCTGGTTCGGGATCTGCGGGATCGGGGTCGCGCTGAATTCGATGGTGCTGCCGGTCGGGCAGGATTCGGTCACGAAGTTGTAGTAGCGCGCGCCGAAACGCTTCGCGCCCACGCCGATGCTGGCGGGACTGCCATTGGTCGGCACCAGCAGCGGCGGCGCTGAGAACGCGGCCTCGATGAACTTCATCTGGTTGTTATTGAGCGGGACCGGCTCCTCGTCGCGGTAGCTGTAGCGCAGCCGGAAGGCCTCGGAGGCCTGGCTGAGATCCCGCGCTTTCAGCGTATTGGCGATGGTGAAGTCGTGGAACGCGTTGGTCGCGTTGTCATTGGGCTTGTATTGCTTGATGACGTAGTCGGTCACGTCGTAGATGGACGGGTCCGACATCTGGTCGCGCGCACGCTCCCACCAGTTTTTCAGGTAATCGATGCCGCGTCCGGGCTCGAACGCAAAGGTCCCGTACTGCTCCATGAGGTACGTCCACCAGAGCGCGCCACCGTAGCTCGACTTCCAGATGGTGATATCGGGGGCCAGGAGGTAACCGTCGACCTGGCCGCGAAACGTCGCCACACAGCTTGCCGCGGGATCAAGATCCAGGTCGAGGTAGATCTTGTCCTGGAGTGCGCGCGCATGGCCCTCGCAGGCGGTCGAGCCGTAGCCGCCGGAGCAGCCCTCGCCGCCACCGTCCTGCACATAGCCGAACTCGATGTGGTGGAAGAGCTCGTGGCCGAGGATGCCGCGAATGCACGAGTCGCTCGCGTTCTTGTAGACGTCGGTCGGCATGATGATCTGGTCTTCGGTCGCGAAACCGTTGTCGCAATCGAAGCCACCCGGATTGTCGCCGCACGCCCAGAACGCCACGTCCTTGGTTGAGGTCGAGAACCAGGGCTCGCGGAAGCCGCGATTCACATAGCCGGCGTGGTAACCGAGCGGATTGCCCAGGCTCGAGGCGCCGGTGCGGTCGAGCGCATCGCCGGCGCGGTACATCTTTCCGCCCGGAAACTTGTGCACGGTGCCGCCGAGGCCAGTGCGCAGCTTGTAGTTGAAGGTCGGAGTCGACAGCACCTCTTCCAGAGGCGGCTGGTCAT
Source organism: Rhodanobacteraceae bacterium (assembly GCA_031425695.1). Taxonomy (GTDB): domain Bacteria; phylum Pseudomonadota; class Gammaproteobacteria; order Xanthomonadales; family SZUA-5; genus JANPJV01. Next base: position 10,503 of record JANPJV010000291.1, read on the forward strand.
CTGGCACCGCCAGCGCGGGCGCACTCCACAGGGCCAGGAAAAGGATCGGCAGCGACAAGCGGTACATGGCGAACTCCGGAGACAGGATGGCTCGCGATGGACGTACGCAAGCGCGCAGTGCCGGAGATCA
>JANPJV010000292.1:0-62578 GCA_031425695.1 Rhodanobacteraceae bacterium
CTGCGCTATTGCGAGCAACAAAGCGCCCTCTCCCCCGACCCCTCTCCCCAAGAGCGTGGGAGAGGGGAGCAGCGCTCAGCTCTGATCGCGCAGGAACTGCTGCAGGCTCTGCCCCAGAAGCTCCGGCGTGATGTTGAGGTGGCCGATGGTGGTGAGCTTGCCGGCGAGCTCGGTCATCGCCATCGCCGCGGCGGCCTGCGTGGGCGTTGCGGCCCAGATCTCGTGGCGCTGGCGCATGGCAGCGCTCTGCTGCTCGTCGAGCGTGTGCTGGGCGGCCGCGCGGGCGTCGGCGTCGAGGCGCACGCGGGCGGCCTGGGCATCCGCATACAGGCGCTCGCGCTCGATCTGGGCGAGGATCTGGGCGTGCTCGCTGGCGGCTTTCTGCTGCGCCTGCAACAGCGCATTCTCGCCGCGCTTCTGGATCAGCTCCTGTTGACGCCGTTCCAGCTCGAGCTCGGTGGCAAGCTCGTTTTCCTTGATCGCGCGTTCTTTCTCGACCGCGATCGCGCGCCGTTGGAATTGCGCCTCGTCCGCACGCGACTGCACCTGTTCGCGCATCGGCGTGCCGAGCGCTTTTTCGAGATCCGCGCTGGGCACGATCTGATCGATAACCAAGCTGACCAGTTGCAGGCCCATGGCGACGATCTCCGGATCGCTCGTCAGCGCCGCGCTGACCGCCGCACGCACCTGCTCGGAGCCATCGCGCAGGACATTCTCGAGCGTCTGCGCGGCGATCAACTTGCGCGCGACCGGCAACGCGCGTTGCGCGAGCACGCTCGCGAGCCGATCGAGTGGCTGTTCGAGCCAGGCCCCGGTTTCGATCGAGAGCGAGAAATTGAAGCGGCCAGCCGCCTTCTCCGGATCGGCGATCCGGTAGGTGATGGTCGCCTGCACCTTGACGATCTGGAAATCAGCCGAGCGCTCATTGAGGATGAAGGTGCTCTGGCAATCTTCAATCGGCAGCATCGCAATTGCCGCCGTGAGCGGCGAAAACCAGAAGGCAATGCCAGCACCCTTGCGCGCCAGCCGTCCACCCTTGTAGTACAGGATCAGCTGGTTGGGTTCCGAGCGCAGGCGTCGGTAATGCAGGATCGGCAGACGCGTGATCGTGGGCATGGCCGGCACCGCAGGGAGGACAGCTCAACGATACCGCGCCACGACGGCTCGCGTACCCCGCTGTGCCGGAGGCGGCTCAGCGGGGATAGCGCCACCCCGACCCTCAGCGCTCCGCCACGTAATCCGTCAGGTTGAGGAAGATTCGCCGCGACCGCGTCCAGGTGCCCTGCAACGGGCTCGCCAGCGCCATGTTGGTTAGCACCTGGGCCGAGCCGGCAGCCATGTGCTGCCGGAAAAACGTCCCGGCATTGACCGCGGTCGGCGGCGCGTATGGGCACCACGGACAGGCGCCGCGGTTCTGCTTGAGCGTGACCGAAAAGTCACTGGCGGCGAGCAGCGAGCTCAGCCAGACCGGCCGGCCCTGTGTGTCATAGATGTAGTAGACCCAGAACTCATGCGGGCCCTGCGACCAGATGGAGGTGCCCCAGCCCGGATCGTCTGGCGGGAACCAGAGCCCGTTGGCTTGGTTGACGGTCGGCTGGTCGGAAAAGCGCAGGAAGACGAGGTCCGGCATCGAACCGCTCTGCGCCCCGATGCTCCAGTCGAGCACGGCGGTTTCCGGCGTCGTGAAGCGCACGCGCAACTGGCCGACATTGGTGATCGTGCGGCTGCCGTCCGGGTTGCGCGTCACTTCGGTCAGTGGCGCTGTCTGCCCGTCTGCGGTGAGCGAGCCGACGCTCTGGTACCAGATCGGCGTGCCATCGGGACGATAGGTGTACCAGGTGATCGCCAGCCCGGCGTGATCCGTGTGGTATTCGATGTCGAAACCTTGTCCGCTGGTAGATGCCTGGTACCAGGGACCGGCATGCGGGAGCACGCGTGCATCGACGATTCCCGGGAGGGTCCCGGCGGCCGGCAACAGGGCATAGGTGCCGCCCTGCGTAATCGGTGCCGTGAGCAGGCGACGGACTGGATCCAGCCTTGCGTTCGGAACTTCAATCCAGGAAACGACACCGGTACTGCATGGGGCGCTCAGCCGATAGAGACGCAGGCTGCGCGGTTCGACGCTGTCGAAGCGCGCATGCGCAAACGCATAGCGCAGTTGCACGGGTGCATTGAAGATCGGCCACGGCAACGGCGCGTGGTTGCGATGGTTGCCTGCCACCAGGTCGAACACCAGCGCGAAGTCGAGATTGGGATGTGAGGCACCACAGGTCCCGGCCTCGAGCTTCATTGGGGTCGCCTGGCTGACTGCGCCAGCGGGCACGTCCAGTCGAAAGCGACCATCCACCGCATCGATCCGGGCCGCAGCCGGCGTCAAGTCAAATTCGGCACCCGCCGATTGCGGCGAGGCGCCGTTGCCAAGCACGAAGGCGCCGGCGGTCGAACGCCCGGTCGCGCGATCGAGCTCACGCCGCCATTGGCTGATGCTGGTGCGACGATCGGTGCCCCCGTTGAGGCCATAGCCGCCACCCTGCTGATACACCTGATCGAGCGCCTGCCAGCTTGCACGCTGCTCGGCATCGTCCATCCCGTAGACAACGCACAGCACATTGATCAGCGGCGCAAAGCTGGCCAGCGGCTCACCCGTGCATGGACCCTGCGGTAGCGGCAGCGCACCGGTTGCGCGGAAGGAGTAGTAGGTGACGACATTTTCGTACGACGCGAAATGGCGCTGGTACAGGATCACGTGCCCGTACTCGTGCAGGATCAGCACCTGGCGCTCGAGGTCGCCTGCGTGCTCGGGGGTGAACCATTCGGCTCCCAATGCGCCGGCCACGAAGCGGTCCCACTGGAACAGGCACACCAGGCCGCGCAGCGGACCGCCGCTCCCGTAGGGGCGATAGGTCGTTGCGTAGGCGACCGCACTGCCCGGCGCCGAAGTGCAGAGCGTGTTCCGCTCAAACAGGATATCCACCGGCGCCAGCTCTGGCAGCACATCGATTCCCCAGAGCGGGATCAACAGCGCCTTGGCGTTGCGGAATCCGGTCAGCGCCGAACGCAGGGTTCCATCCGGGATCGGGCAGGGCGCCTGGCACGCAAACCGAAAGCTGGGTTCGGTCGTCTCCCGATAGATGACGAACGCAACCCCGTTCAGGGTGTCCTGCCCCACCGTGATCTCGGCGCGCGCAGGACCCGCGAACGCGAGCAGGGCCATCACGATGCCGATCATTGCCAGCAGACGATGCATCGGGGAATCCTTGAGGTGATGTTGAAAGTGGATACGCAAAATCGCGCTTGGCCATGACAATGCAGTGGACGGGGGAAGGGGAAAGTCAAAAGTTCAACGCAGAGACGCAGAGACGCAGAGGAAGCCAAAGGGAGAAGATCAAAGACTTTTACCTTGGTGCACGCGTCGATTGGGGCCAGAGCCTCGATACGGGATCACCGTTCCAGCATCTTTTATTGCTTTCCTCGCTTTTGCTGTCGCTGCGTCTCGCCGAACTATTGATCTTCTCTCGTCCCCCACGGTCACGGCGACTCGAGGATCGCCGCCACGCCCATGCCGCCGGCGGCGCAGGCAGTGACGAGGACGCGACCGCCGCCGATCTCCTTGAGGAGCTTGGCAGCGCCGGCGAACATGCGGGCGCCGGTTGCGGCGAAGGGGTGGCCGATGGCGAGGCTGCCGCCGGCAATGTTGAGCTTGGAGCGGTCAATGCTGCCGAGCGCGGCCGGGAGGCCCAGGCGTTCGCGACAGTACCCGGGCGACTCGAAGGCCGCCAGCGTGCACAGCACCTGCGCGGCAAAGGCCTCGTGGATCTCGTAAAGGTCGAAGTCGCCCAAGGCCAGCCCGTTGCGCGCGAGCAGGCGCGCGACTGCGAGCGTCGGTGCCATCAGCAGGCCTTCGCCACCGACGAAGTCGACGGCGGACACCTCCGCATCGACCAGGTTGGCGAGCACCGGATGGCCCTGCGCCTGTGCCCATTCGTGGGAAGCGATCAGCACCGCACTGGCGCCGTCGGTCAGTGGGGTCGAGTTGCCCGCGGTCAACGTGCCCTGCCCGGATTTCTTGTCGAAGGCAGGCTTGAGGCTCGCCAGCTTCTCGAGCGTGGTTTCGGGCCGCAGGATGTTGTCGCGCTTGACGCTACGGAACGGCGAGACCAGGTCGTCGTAAAAGCCGCGCTGGTAGGCGCTGTGGGCCTTTTGGTGGCTGTCGAAGGCGAGCTGGTCCTGGTCGGCGCGCGAGATGGCCCAGGTCTTGGCCATCATTTCGCAGTGCTCGCCCATGGATTTGCCGGTGCGCGGCTCGGCCACCATCGGCGCCACCGGCTTGAGCTCGCCGAACCGGAAACCTTTGAAAGCGCGCAGGCGCTCGCCCATGCTGCGCGCCCGGGTGAGCTCCATGAAGCGGCGATTGAGCGCCTGGTTCAGCACCAGCGGCACGTCACTGGTGGTGTCGCTGCCGCCGCCGATGCCGACGCGGATCTGGCCGAGCGCAATCTTGTTGGCAATCAAGATCGCCGATTCGAAACCGGTTCCACATGCGCGCTGTAGCGTGAGGCCCGGCGTGGTATTCGCCAGCCCACAGCCGAGCGCAATTTCGCGCGCGAGGTTGAAGTCGCGCGAGTGCTTCATCACCGCACCGAACGCGAGTTCGCCGAGCTCGTGCCCCTTGAGTCCGAAGCGTTCCACCAGGCGGCTGACGACTTCGGTGCCGAGCGCGAGGTTTCCGAGTTCCGTATAGGCCGAGTTCTGGCGACAGAAGGGGATGCGCAATCCCCCGAGAATGGCGGCCAGTGGTGCGCGTTTTTGGATGGCTGACATGGCGCGCTCCGCTGGACGAGGCCGGCAGTTTACCTGCTGCGCACACTGGCCCGGTGGCGGCGCAAGACGCGCCGCCGCACCCGCCGTGCCGACTGCCTTGCTATGGTCCGCGCCGATCACTACGGGATGATTGGAATGGCAACCTGGATGGGCGTGCTCGCACTCGAAGTCGGTGACGCCGCGACGCAGTCGCGGTTGATTTCGCGCGCCGGTGCGGACGCGCTGACGCCACGACTACTCGGGCAGATCGGCCGGCTGCTGCCGGCCGAGCATCCCTATGGTTTCAGTTGGGCGGCCGCGCTGTACGACCCGGCGCAGGTGCTGCGACGCGGTTTTCCAGTGCATGTCGAGATCCAGGATCTGTTCCTGGCCGGGCGTGAGAAGGGGCTCGATATCGGCCAGAGCCTGTGCCTGATGCAACACCAGGGTCACATGCCGACGCGTGTGCTCGAGCCGGACGCCGAGCTTGGAGCGGGCATCCTGCAGGTGATCCCCGTGGTGCTGACCGGTTCGGACGAGGCCATCGACGCTGCGCGCGAGACACTGGAAAGCTCGCTCTACGAGCAGGGCCTGGTCGATGCCGGGAGTGCACTGTCGCTCAGCGAGGACCTTGGGTCGCCGCTGCAACACGTGCGCTGGATGTCGCTCCTGGACATGGCGGCGATGATGGCCGCGCAACTCGAACACGTGGGCCTCGCGCCCGCCTGGGAGCTGATCGAGGAGCAATTGTTTGCGCCGCGTCCTCGAGAGCTGGAAGTGACCAGCGCCCTCGGGCTACCGATGCGCCTGGATAGCACGGGCCTGCACGTCGGCTTCCTGCCGTTCGCCGTTTTCGCACGCGCGCGCCCGGATCACAGCGGCAGCGCGGCACTGGACGACTGGCTGGGCCTCGTCCATGAGTTCCGCCAGCTGCAGGCGCTGTTCGCGGCGCATGCCATGGCGCCGCTGGTCCCAGGAGAGCAGGATGGCTTCCTGACTGAAACGCACAGCGAGGGACCCAGCGTGCGCTACCGGCTGCACACGCATCCCGCGCTCGGCGCGCTGGCCTGGAGCGGATTCGATGCCCGGGGCGCGCTGGTCGAACATCGCTATCCGCTTTCCACGGTTGCGATCGAGCGCTTCATCCGGCAGTTGCGGAGCGCGGATGTAGCGGTCGAATCGGTGCGGGTGAGCCTCGCCGCCGACGGGCGCGATCTCGCGTGAGCGCAGTCGGCTCAGCCAGCCGCTGGATCATCTGGCGACGGCTGCCAGAGCTCGATCAACAGGCCTTCTGGATCAACCACGTAGCCGAAGCGCCCTTGTTCGCTGTCCTCCCGGCGGTCGAGCACCTCGCAGCCCTCCGCGCGCAGCGCGGCGAGCACCGCATCGAGGTTGTCGACCCGCAGGTTGAGCATGAATTCGCGGTTGCTCGGGTGGAAATAGCTGGTGTCGGCGGCGAACGGGCTCCAGACGGTGTAGCCGTCGGGACCGCTATCGACCGGTTTCCAAGGAAACACCGCGCCGCCCCAGGATTGCACCGGTACACCAAGATGCTCGCGATACCACTCGGCCAGCTTGGCGGGGTTGGCCGACTTGAAAAAGATCCCGCCGATACCACTCACTCGGGGCATGCGTACGCTCCATGAACATCGTCGTGGCTGACGATGTTGTATATCCCGGTGCGCGTCAAGCTGGGCGCATGCGTTTGCTCCCCACGTGGAGACTGGGCGTTTTGGCGAGCCATAGCGCGTGGAGGGCGCCGCTCCCGCGGTGCCACTTCCAAGTCAAGCAATGCGGCCGCGCGGGTGCGCGCCCCTCCCCAGAGCTGAATCAAAGAGCAGCTGGCCAGCATGGTTGAACCGATTACCTCCGATATCCGTGCACTGCGTCGTCGCCTGGAGACGACGCTCGCGGGCGATCGTGAGCGCCTCGCGCGGGATCTCGATCGCTGGCGGCCAGAGCACGCCGACGCCGCTTCGCGCCTCGGTGCGATCGAGCGCGCGATCGACGCGTCGGCCGCGCGCCGTGAGCGGCGGCGCTTGTCGATACCAGACATCAGCGTCCCGGACGAGTTGCCGATCGCGCACAAGGCGCAGGAGATCATCGATGCGATCCGCGCGCACCAGGTGATCGTGATCGCGGGGGCCACGGGTTCCGGCAAGACCACGCAGCTGCCGAAGCTGTGCCTGGCCGCCGGCCGCGGCCTCTCCGGGCTGATCGGCTGCACGCAGCCGCGCCGGATTGCCGCCAAGAGCATCGCGCGGCGCGTCGCTGAAGAGCTGAAGAGCCCACTTGGGGTGCTGGTCGGATTTGCGGTGCGCTTCCAGGACACGCTCGGCGACGACGCGCTGATCAAGTTCATGACCGACGGCATCCTGCTGGCCGAGACGCAATCGGATCGCAGCCTCAGGCGCTACGACACGATCATTCTCGACGAGGCCCACGAGCGCAGCCTCAACATCGATTTCCTGCTCGGCTACTTGAAGGGGCTGCTGCGCCGACGTCCCGATCTCAAGCTGATCGTGACCTCGGCGACCATCGATACCGAGCGCTTCTCGGCGCACTTTTCGAATGCACCGGTGATCACCGTCGAGGGCCGTGGCTTTCCGGTCGAGATTCGCTATCGACCGATTGCAGGCGATCACGAAGAGCGCGGCGATACCGGCCTGCATCGTGCCATCGTCGCGGCAGTCGACGAGCTGGCGCGCGAAGATGCGCGTGGCGACATCCTGGTGTTCCTGCCCGGCGAGCGCGAGATTCGTGATGCGCACAAGGCGCTCGAGCAGCGCAACAGCGCGCACACCGAAGTCTTGCCGCTGTATGCGCGCCTGTCCGGTGCGGCCCAGGATCGCGTCTTTCAACCTGGCACCCAGCGCCGCATCGTGCTGGCGACCAACGTCGCCGAAACCTCGATAACGGTGCCGCGGATCCGCTATGTGATCGACAGCGGCATCGCGCGCATCAACCGTTACAGCCAGCGCGCCAAGGTGCAGCGATTGGCGCTCGAACCGATCTCGCAAGCCTCGGCCAATCAGCGGGCTGGCCGCTGCGGCCGGCTCTCGGCCGGCATCGCGGTGCGCTTGTACGAGCAGGCGGATTTTGAACAGCGTCCGCTGTTCACCGACCCCGAGTTGCTGCGTTCGTCCCTCGCCGGCGTCATCCTGCGCATGCTCGATCTTGGCCTCGGCGATCCGGCACGTTTCCCGTTCCTGGATGCGCCGAGCGATCGGGCGATCCAGGATGGCTTCCTGCTGCTGCATGAGCTCGGCGCGATCGCCGGCGCTGGCGAGAAGCGCGCGCTGACCCCGATCGGCCGCACCATGGCGCGGCTGCCGATCGACGTGCGCCTGGCGCGCTTCCTGACTGCGGCGCGCGACTCGAAGGTGCTCGAGGAGGCGCTGATCATCGCCTCCGGTTTATCGGTGCAGGATCCACGTGAGCGGCCGCCGGAAGTGCGCGGTCTGGCGGATGCCGCGCATCTCGCGTTCGTCAACGAAAAGAGCGATTTCCTGACCCTGGTCCAGCTCTGGCAGGCGTACGACCACGAGCACCAGGAGCTCACCCAGAGCCGGCTGCGCGATTGGTGCCGCACGCATTTCCTGTCGTACCTGCGCATGCGCGAATGGCGTGAGCTGCACCGCCAGTTGCTGATGATCGTGCGCGAGGGCGGCTGGGGCGAGATCACCTCGGCGGAAACGGCGTTGACCGATCCCGCGGCATACGAATCGCTGCACCGCGCCCTGCTGACCGCGTTCATCACCCAGGTCGCGCGCAAGGACGAGAAGTTCCGCTACCGCGGTCCGCGCTCGCAACAGCTGCAGATTTTTCCGGGCTCCGGGCAGGCCAAGGCGGCGCCGAACTGGATCCTCAGCGGCACGCTGATGGAAACGTCCAGGCTGTATGCACTGAACGTCGCGCGCATCGATCCCAAGTGGATCGAGCCCGCGGCCGCGCACCTGAGCAAGCACCAGCACTACGAGCCGAGCTGGGATGCCAAGGCGGGTCGCGCGGTCGGCTATGAGGATGTGACCTTGTACGGTCTGCCGATCGTGCAGCGCCGGCGCATCTCCTACGCGAATGTCGATCCGGTCATGGCGCGCTATCTGTTCGTGCGCCATCAATTGGTGCGCGGGGAAGGACCGGCGCGACACCCGTTGCTGGCCGCGAATGCAGCCCTGCGCGAGGACGCGCGGCTCAAGGAGGAGAAACTGCGTCGGCGCGGGCTGCTGCGCGACGAGGAAGAGCTGGCTCAATGGTTCGAGGAGCGGCTGCCGGCCGGCATCGTCGAGTCGGTGACGCTGGATCGATGGCTCAAGCGCGCCACGCCCGAGGAGCGCGAGCGCATTCGCCTCAGTCTTGCGGATCTGCTGATCCCCGACGCGCGCGGCGACGATGCCATCGACTATCCGGACGCGCTGGACCTTGCCGGTGCGCGGCTGATCCTGAACTACCAGTTCGACCCGCGTGGCGCGCGGGACGGCGTCACGGCGACAGTCGCGCTGGCCGATCTGCTGGCACTGAAGAACGCTGACGTCGACTGGCTGGTTCCTGGTCTGCGAGAGGAGAAGGCCGCCAGCCTGATCAAGAGCTTGCCCAAGGCGCTGCGCCGGCATGCGGTGCCGGCCCCGGATTTTGCGCGTGCCTTCGTCGAAGCCGCGGTGCCGCGCGCGCAGCCATTTGCCGATGCGCTCGCGGGATTCCTGACGCGTGTCGCCGGGGTGCCGATCGTGACCGGCGATTTTGATTTCGCGGGCTTGCCGCAGCATCTGGCGATGAACCTGCGCGTGGTCGACGCGCTTGGGCTCGAGCTGGCGCAGGGGCGCGATCTCGACGCGCTCAAGGCACAGTTTGCCGAAGCGGCGCGGCGTGCCTTTGCTGCACGCGTCGACGCCGAATACCACCGTGAGCAACTGCTCCAATGGCCGCTCGACGAGATTCCGGTCGAGGTCAGTGCCGACGGTGGCGCGCGCGCATTCCCGGCGCTGGTCGATCGTGGCGAGTCCGCCGGTCTCGAAGCCTATGCCGACCCCGCTGCGGCCCTGGCATCGCATGCGCCCGGGGTGCGTCGGCTGCTGCTCATCGAGCTCGACGATCTGGTGCGCTACTGGCGCCGCCAGCTCAAGCTTTCAAGCGACGCACAGATGGCCTACGGCGTGGTCGATCGCATCGAGTCGCTGCGCGCCGACATCGTTGACACCGCACTGGACCGCGTGCTCGGTAGCAAGTTTGCCGGCACCCGCAAGCGCATGCAGTTCGTTGGCCTCGCCGAACAGGCGCGGCGCGAGCTCGGGTCCGCGGTGCAAGTCATCGGTGAGCTGGTCGATCAGATTCTCAAAGCCGTCAAAGGCCTGCGTCGCGAGCTCACGCCGCCATTGATGGGCTATGCAACCGCCAATCTCGCCGATGCCCGCGCTCACCTGGATTCACTGGTGCATCCGGGCTTCCTGCGCGCGCTGCCGGCCGAGCGTCTCGCGCAATACCCGCGTTATCTCGACGGACTGCGCCTGCGCCTCGAACGCCTCAAGCGCGACCCCGCCAAGGACCAGGCACGTCTGCTCGAGGTGCAGCCCTTCGCCCGCGCCTGGACCGACCTCGCCGCGCGTCGGCCCGACGACCGCGAAGTCGTCAACCTGCGCTGGCTGATCGAAGAGTTCCGCGTCTCCCAGTTCGCCCAGGAGCTCAAGACCCCTGAGCCGGTGTCGGCCAAACGCATTGCGAAGTTGATCGAGCAGTTGCAGGCGCGGTGAGGGGTTTTCTGGGATTGATGGCGCGAGCACTCGAATCTCCGGAGTAGGCAGGGGTCGACACGCCCGAATTGAAGGGATTTCGCGCCGTGTTTCAAGCGTGCGACCCCGGCTCCTGCGACGAAGCGAGCCAAGCGCCGCGGCACTGGCGCCATCGTTTGCTCGCGTCCATCAATTTCGCGCGCGCTCAGAGCCACGCTACAAGAGCTCGCGCCACAGCTCCTCAGCCGCGTACCAACGCCCGTGAGGCACATGGGTCACCAGCGTGCGCAGCTTGCGATTCAATCTGCGGAGCCGAGCCGCACCGATCACCACATTCGGGTTCGGAGAGACGACGCGGTGGCACCGGGCCGGATCACCGAACTGAATGCCGGACAACATCAGGCATTGGAGTCGTGCTCGCGTGCGCCAACGCACAGTTGACCGCGTCACTCCCATCGGTACACTCATCCTCAGGGTGACAACGGGTGGTAAAGACGTCCGGCGCCAGGGAAGACGAAGTGTCCCGGTGGCTGCTGGCAGCGCACACAACGGGAGCGAGCCGTGACTGAGCCTATCTTGACCGGATCCAGCGAAACCCTGCTGTGGCAGGGGTTGGTGCAGGACGCAGAAACGCGGGCTGCGAAGAAGCTCGGCGAAAATCTTGAAAGCTATCTCGTTTTCACGCTGATGCGTCACCAGGGCGACGCCCAGCTAGGCCGTCGCGTGCTTGCGCTCGAATGGTTGGAAAGCCTGCTCGCGAGTGGCCGCAAGCGACAGGAAGGCTTGCGCGATGTCGGCGACAATTGTCTGCTGATTGCTGGCCTCTATCCCGAACAAGCTGAGCGCCGACGGGTGTCCTTGAGCTACTTCCAGGATCTCGGCCGCAATGCCTACGAGAACCTCGGCGCCCGCGCCAGTGGCGGCCTGGAAACCCTGTTCCGCGAGCTGGCCCAGGCCTTTGCCGTGCTGGTACGCGTGCTCTTCGAAGTGCGCCGGCTCGCGAACTCCGCCGGCCGGCTCGATCCCGCGCTCGCGTATGCATGGTGCGAGTCCCACGGCCGCATTGTGCCGGAACGCGCCGCCGAGGCATTCCCCGGCGCGATCGTGCTCGAAGGCCCGAAGTCGCGGAATTGATTCGTTGACGTGTGTGCGTCTGGATGTTGGTGGCCCGGCTTTTGTGGGTCCGGACCTTGTCCGGACGCTCTTTCCCAAAGGCCTAAAGCGTTCGGACAAGGTCCGAACTCACATGAAGCGAACCCTCGAGACGGCTTGGAGACTTCGGCCCGCCCGGGTTACACTCCGCAGTTGCATTGCATTTCTTATTCCGGAGACTTACATGGCGCGCATTACCGTTGAAGATTGTTTGAAGGTCGTCGACAACCGTTTCGAACTGGTGTTGATGGCTAGCAAACGCGCGCGCCAGGTGGCCCGTGGTGCCGAGGCACTGGTGCCCGAGGATGACGACAAGCCGACCGTGATCGCCCTGCGCGAAGTCGCGACCGGTCTCATCACCAACGAGCTGCTGGCCGATGTCGAGCGCCGCGAGCGTGAAGCCGCCGAGCGCCAGGCGATGGAATGGGCCGCGGCCGAGCTCGACGATGGCCTCGGCAAGGGTGACGACGATATCTGACCCTTCGCGCCGGGAAGTTAGTACATGACTCCCCCGGCGTCTGTGCCTGCCTTCGAGGACAGCGCTCGCAGCGAGCTGTTGCCGCATTACATGCTGGATCTGCGCCAGATGCTGCAGAGCTATCTGTCGGCCGAACAGATCCAGCAAGTGGAAAAAGCCTTCGCGATCGGTGAGCGCGCGCACCGCGGCCAGAACCGCAAGAGTGGCGAGCCGTACATCACCCACCCGGTCGCAGTCGCCCGCATCCTCGCGGACATGCACCTCGATGCCGAAACCTTGATGGCCGGCATCCTGCACGACACGATCGAAGACACCCCGCTGACGAAGGACGAATTGGTCAAGGAGTTCGGCGAGACCGTGGCCGATCTGGTCGACGGTGTCACCAAGCTCGACAAGATCCAGTTCGCCAGCCGCGAGGCAGCGACCGCTGAGAGCTTCCGCAAGATGCTCCTGGCGATGGCGCGCGACCTGCGCGTGATCCTGATCAAGCTCGCTGACCGCCTGCACAACATGCGCACGCTGGATTCGATGAACGCCGAGGGCCGCGCGCGCATCGCCCGCGAGACCCTCGATGTGTATGCGCCGATTGCCCAGCGCCTGGGGATGAACAAGCTCAAAAGCGAGCTGCAGGAGCTGGGTTTCCGCATCCTGCACCCGTGGCGCCACGCGGTGATTGCCGCACGCATCAAGTCGATGATCGGCAACCGCCGCGAGATCATGAGCAAGCTGGAGACCGCGCTCGGTGCACGCCTGAAGGAAGAAAGCCTGCAGGGGCGCATCGTCAGCCGCGTCAAATCACCCTTCAGCATCTATCGCAAGATGCTCGACGACCACCGCAGTTTTGCGGAGGTCATGGACGTCTACGGCGTCCGCGTGATCGTCGGCTCGGTCTCCCAGTGCTACATGGCGCTTGGCGCCGCACACAGCCTTTACAAGCCGCTCGACAACCGCTTCAAGGACTACATTTCCATCCCGAAAGCGAACGGCTACCAGTCGCTGCATACGGTGCTGTTCGGTCCTTCCGGCGCGCCGATCGAGGTGCAGATCCGCACTGAGGACATGGACATCGTGGCCGAACGCGGGGTCGCTGCACACTGGATCTACAAGTCCGAGGCGAGCCCGGCGAACAACGCGCAGATGCGTGCGCGCGAGTGGCTGCAAGGCCTGCTCGACAGCCAGCGCCAGGCCGGCAGCTCGATCGAGTTCCTGGAGAACGTCAAGGTCGACCTGTTTCCCGACGAGGCCTATCTGTTCACGCCAAAGGGTCGCATCCTCGCGTTGCCACGCAACGCCAGCGCAATCGATTTTGCCTATGCGGTGCACACCAACGTCGGCGACCATGCGGTCGCTGCCCGCATCGACCGCCAGCTGCGCCCGCTGCGCACTCGGCTCGTCAGTGGCCAGACGGTCGAGATCGTCACCGCGCCGAGCGCGACGCCGCAGTCGCAGTGGCTCGAGTTCGTGGTGTCGAGCAAGGCGCGCACCGCGATCCGTCACTACCTCAAGCAGCTGCAGCACGAGGACGCGGTTGCGCTCGGCCATCGCATGCTTGGTCGTGCGCTCGCCGACATCGGCGGCAATCTCGATGCCGTGCCGCAGACCAACTTGCGCGCCGTGCTCGAAGAGAACCGGCTGCGCCGGCTCGAGGAATTGCTCGCCGACATCGCGCTTGGGTCACGCATGCCGGCACTGGTGGCGCGCCAGCTCTGGCGGGGCGAAGGCCAGGTGGCGGCCAGCCCGGACGATCAGGTCGTGCGCATTTCCGGCAGCGAGCGCGGCGTACTCACGTTCGGCAACTGCTGTCACCCGATACCGGGCGATCCGATCGTTGGCTTCCTGAGCGCCGGCAAGGGGCTGGTCGTCCACCAGACCATCTGCCCGAACGTTGCCGAGATGCGCAAACAGCCTGATCGCATCGTGCGGGTCGACTGGGAGGCCGAGGTTAGCGGTGACTTCCGGGTGCAACTTCGAATTGAGGTCGCGAACCGACCCGGCGTGCTCGCAACCGTGGCCGCGGCCATTGCCGAGGCCAATTCCAATATCGAGAACGTGGAATACTTGGAACGCGATGCGCATAGCGCATCCTTGCTGTTCACCCTCGAAGTACGGCACCGCGAACACCTTGGCGAAGTCATGCGCAGGGTGCGTCGCGCCGATGTCGTGCTGGTCGTCAATCGCCCCTGACGCGCGTCGGTTTCCGGTGAGCGCCCAGGCGCCAGAACCGGAGGCACCATGTCCCGAAGCATCATCAGCACCGACGCCGCCCCCAAGGCGATCGGCACGTATTCGCAGGCGGTCCGCAGCGGCAATACGGTGTACCTGTCCGGGCAGATCCCGCTGGACCCGCAGACCATGCAGCTCGACAACGCCAGCATCGAGGCCGAGATCGAGCGCGTCTTCAAGAACCTCGCAGCGGTCGCCAAGGCGGCCGGCGGCAGCCTCGGCGACGTGGTCAAGCTCAATGTTTACCTCACTGAGCTCAAGCACTTCCCGGTGGTCAACGAGATCATGGCGAGACACTTCTCCGAGCCCTATCCCGCCCGCGCCGCCGTCGGCGTCCGCGAGCTCCCGCGTGGCGCCAGCGTGGAGATGGACGCGGTGCTGGTGCTGAGCTGAGAGTCGGTTTGCCGTTAAAGGCAAAAGCAGGTTTTCCACAGATTTCGCAGATTTCCGCAGATTGGAAGCAACCTGATCCAGGTTCTTAATCTGCGTAAATCTGCGAAATCTGCGGATCAAATGCCCTGGCTTTCGCTATGGTCTTGCGATGAGCGCGGTTGTTGCCACGGAATCCCAGACGGATCGCTTCACGGCAACGGCAGCGCTGCCGGTTGCGTCCATGCCCGCGCTTGGGAAGGGCTTGATCGGCGATCTTGCGGAAGCCGGGTTCAAGACGCTTGGGGATCTCTGGTTTCACTTCCCGCTGCGGTTCGAGGATCGCACCGAAGTGCGTGCGATCGGCTCTTTGCGGGCCGGGTCGGCGGCGCAGTTCGTTGGCGAGGTGGAGCAGGCGGAGGTCGTTTTTCGCGGCAGGCGCATGCTGCTGGTGACCATCGCTGATGGAAGTGGGCGGATCCTGTTGCGCTTCTTTCATTTCAAGCAGGTGCAGGCTGAGATGCTGCGGCCGGGCCTGCGCCTGCTGGTCTTCGGCGAGCCGCGTGCGGGCAATTGGTCGCTCGAGGTCGTACATCCGCGTTATCGCGTGCTCGGCGCGGATGAGTCCGTCGCGGTCGAATCGACGCTGCGACCGGTCTATCCGAAGGCGGAGGGATTGGGGCCGGCGCGCCTAAATCGTGCGATCGACGCGGCGCTGGCGCTCCTGCCCGACGACGAGGATGCGGCGCTCGCCGGCCTGCTTCCGCGTGACTGGCCGAACCTCGGCGCGGCCGTGCGCGCACAGCATCGGCCGCGTGATCGCAACGAGGCCGAGCGCCTGGCCACCGGCGTGCATCCGGCCCGGACGCGCCTCGCGCTCGAAGAATTGCTCGCCCACCACCTGAGTCTGCGCCTGGTACGAGCACGTGTGCAGAGGCAGCGTGCGCCGGTCCTGCGCAGCTCCGGCAGCCTGCGCCGACGCCTGCTCGATGCGCTCGCCTTCGGCCTGACGACGGCGCAGCAACGGGTGCTCGCCGAGATCGATGGCGACCTGCGCCAGCACATCCCGATGATGCGTCTGCTGCAGGGCGACGTCGGTTCCGGGAAAACCATCGTAGCGGCGCTCGCGGCCCTGGCCGCCGTCGAGTGCGGGTTGCAGGCGGCAGTGATGGCGCCGACCGAGCTGCTGGCCGAACAGCATCGGCGCAGCTTCGAGCGCTGGTTCACGCCGCTGGGCTTGACCGGCGTGGCCTTGAGCTCACGCGTCAAAGGCAAGGCGCGAGAGTCCGCGCTCGCCGAGCTTGCGGGTGGAGCGAACTGGGCCGTGGGTACGCACGCCCTGATGAGCGAAGGGGTCGAGTTTCGGGCGCTCGGATTGGTGGTCATCGACGAGCAACACCGCTTCGGCGTCGACCAGCGCCTGGCGCTCGGCGAAAAGGGCGGCAACGGCGGCCTGCGGCCACATCAGCTGGTAATGACCGCGACGCCGATCCCACGCACGCTGGCGATGACCGAGTTTGCTGATCTCGATGTCTCGGTGATCGATGAATTGCCCCCTGGCCGCAAGCCAATCCAGACAGTTGCGGTCAGCCGCAATCGCCGCGGTGAGATCATCGAGCGCATCGCGCAAGCATGTGCCCAAGGTCGCCAGGCCTATTGGGTGTGCACGCTGATCGAGGAATCGGAAGAGATCGAGGCCGAGGCTGCGGAAAAGACTGCGCTCGACCTGGCCGAAGCCTTGCCGCAGCTCCGCATCGGCCTCGTTCACGGCCGGCTGAAGGGCGCTGAACGCGCGGCAGTCATGGCGCAGTTCACCAGCGCTGCACTCGACCTGCTGGTCGCGACGACCGTCATCGAGGTCGGCGTCGACGTACCCAATGCGAGCCTCATGATCATCGAAAATCCGGAACGCCTCGGCCTCGCGCAATTGCACCAACTGCGCGGGCGGGTAGGGCGCGGCAGTGTCGAGTCCAGCTGCGTACTGCTCTATCGCGCGCCGCTCGGCGCCGACGCACGCGATCGACTGGCGGTCCTGCGCGAGAGCTGCGATGGCTTCGTGATCGCCGAGCGGGATCTTGAGCTGCGCGGTGCCGGCGAAATGCTGGGCACCCGCCAGACCGGCGAGGCGCTATTCCGCGTCGCCTATCTTGCCCGCGACGCGCACCTGCTGGATAAGGTTCGAGAACTGGCGGGGCAATTGCTGCTCCGTGACCCGCGTGCGGCGCAGCGCCTGGTTGAGCGCTGGGTCGGCGCCGCCGAACGCTACGCAAAGGCCTGACGATCATGAGCGAGCAAGAAGCTTGGTGGGTGGATACCGATCCCGGCGTGGATGACGCCTGGGCGATCCTGATGATGCTCGGCGCGCCGCATGTGCGCCTCACCGGCATCAGCGTCGTCGGTGGCAATGTCGGCATCGAGCACACGCTGACCAATACCTGCCGGATCGTCGACCGCGCGCCCTACGCGCTGCCGGTCTACGCCGGGTCGGCGCGGCCACTGATCGGCGGGCTGCCGGACGCTGGCTTCGTGCACGGTGCCGATGGCATGGGCGAGGCCTCGCTGCCGGCGCCGAAAACGGTGCCGGAGCCGGAGATCGGAGCCATCGCGCTGATCGAGGCCGCCAACGCGAATCCCGGGCTCAACGTGCTCGCGCTCGGGCCGCTCACCAACCTGGCGCTCGCGTTGATGCTGGACCCGGATTTGCCACAGCGGTGCGGGCGCCTGGTGGTCATGGGCGGCGCCATCGGCGCGCGCGGCAACACCCGCGTCCCCAGCGCCGAGTTCAACATTGCCTTCGACCCGGAGGCGGCCGCGATCGTTTTCGAGCGCTGGCCTGGAATCGAGCTGCTCGACTGGGAGCTCACCCTCGAGATCGCACCGACGCTGCAGGAAGTTGAGGACTGGTTGAGCCTGGAGACCGACAGCGCCGCCTGGCTGCACAGCATCACCCGCAGCACTGCGGACTTCGTGCGCTCACTCGGCGTCGAAGGCTGGGCCTGGGCCGATCCGCTCGCGGCCTTTGCCGCGATCGATCCGAAGGGCGTCACCGAGTGGTCCGAGGCACCCATCGAGATCGCCTTGGCGACCGGTCCGACGCGCGGCCAGACCGTAATCGACTGGCACGGCATCGGCGGCTTCGCCGGCCCGAAGGTGAAGATCGCCCGCAAGGTCGACAAGGAACGCTTCCATCTCGCGATGCGGGCGATATTGTAGGTTCGCGCGGAAATCTGCGATTTCCGCCCGGTAGAAGCGATGTGCGCCGGCGGGGCGAAAACGGGGTTTTCGCCGCGCCATGGCCTTCTCGCACGTAGGTCATGTTGATCGCGTAAGCGATCTACTTGACACGAGGTGTTTGGCAAAGCCGTCAAGTAGACCGCTGCGCGGTCAACATGACCTACGTGAAGCGTGGTGATCCACGCGCGTAGCGCGGTGGCCATGGCGCGGCGAAAACCACGTTTTCGCCCCGCCGGCGATAACCCCATCGGGCGGAAATCGTAGATTTCCGCCCGATAACACTGATATGCTTGTGAGCTTGCTATCGGTTTGTCGCCAGGAGGGCGCCGCCCATGAAACCAGAAATCCATCCGAAGTATTTCGATGTCGTATTCCAGGACGTCACCTCGGACTTCGCCATCTTGACTCGTTCCACCAAGAAGTCCAAAGAGACGATCAAGTGGACTGATGGCAAGGAGTACCCGCTGATCAAGGTGGAAGTTTCGAGCAAGTCGCACCCGTTCTACACCGGCAAGCACAAGGTTGCCGACGTCGGTGGACGCGTGGACAAGTTCCGCAAGCGCTACGGCGTGGCCAAGCCGGAAACCCCGGCGGAATCCTGATCAATCCGGCCTGCGCATCGCGCGGGCGGTAGCTTCAAAACTTATCAATACGGACGCTGCCCCTCGGGGCAAGAAGCGTCCGTATTGCTTTGGAAGGCGCCTACATGCGAATCGCCCGGATGCAGCGCGTACCCACCAGATCAAGAGCCACTTGCTTTTGGTGGGTCTGCGCTATGCGCACAGGCTTTTGATCTTGGCTTGTGGTCTGAGCTGAACCGTGTGACAGGATAAAAGCGTTCGCGCACAGCGGACACCCACAACCGCGTTCACCATCCAAATTCCTCCTTCCCCGAACGCCGCAAGTGTCCGTTTGCAGGCGCGCGGGCCCCGTTTTTCGTGTGCCATAATCTTTCTGCTGCAGGGTCAAAAAAGGCACTGCAGTGACGCTCGGCGGGGCAACGCCGTCGCCAGCTTTTCGCTTCCAAGATCGATCGCTCGAGCCTTCGTCCCGCCTGGTGCGGCGACGCTGGCGTCCCCAGCGCGGCCCCGTTTTCGGAGAAGAACCAAAATGTCCAACAGCGTCGAAATCACCGATGCGCGGTCTGGCAAGTCCAGCGAGCTGCCGATCGTTTCGGGAACCCTGGGGGATCCCGCTGTCGATATCGGCAAGCTCAACAAGGAGCTTGGGCTGTTCACCTATGACCCTGGATTCGTGTCGACGTGCTCGACGAAGAGCGCCATCACCTACATCGACGGCGACCAGGGCATCCTGCTCTACCGTGGCTATCCAATCGAACAGCTCGCCCAGCACTCGAGCTTCCTGGAAGTTGCGTACCTCCTGATCCATGGTGACCTGCCGGGGCCGACGCAGTCTGTCGAGTTCGAGCATCACGTCACCAACCACACCATGATTCACGAGTCGCTGAAGCTGTTCATGAACGGCTTCCATTACAACGCGCACCCGATGGCGATGATGGTGGGAATCGCCGGCTCGCTCGCCGCGTTCTATCACGACTCGCTGGACCCGGAGATTCCCGCGCATCGCATGATCACGGCCATCCGCCTGATCGCGAAGATGCCCACCCTGGCCGCGGCCTGCTTCAAGCATTCGGTCGGGCAGCCGTATGTCTATCCGAAGAATGATCTCGATTACTGCTCGCGCTTCCTGGACATGATGTTCGGCGTTCCGGCCGAGCCCTACAAGGTGAACCCGATCGCTGCCAAGGCGCTCGACCTGCTCTTCATCCTGCACGCCGACCACGAGCAGAATGCCTCCACCTCGACCGTGCGTCTGGTGGGTTCCACCGGCGCCAATCCCATTGCATGCATTGCGGCCGGCATCGCCGCACTCTGGGGGCCGGCACACGGCGGCGCCAATGAAGCAGTGCTCAAGCAACTGACCGAGATCGGCGACAAATCCAACGTCGCGCGTGCGGTGGCGCGCGCCAAGGACAAGAACGACTCGTTCCGATTGATGGGCTTCGGCCATCGCGTCTACAAGAACTTCGATCCGCGCGCCAAGATCATCCGCGAGATGTGCTACAAAGTGTTGAACGAGCTCGGGATTCACGATCCGCTGCTCGAAGTGGCCATGGCGCTGGAAGACGTGGCGCTCAAGGACGACTACTTCATCGAGCGCAAGCTGTACCCGAACGTCGATTTCTATTCGGGGATCATCTACAAAGCGTTGAAGATCCCGGTGGAAATGTTCACCGTGATGTTCGCGATCGCGCGCACCGCCGGCTGGATTGCCCATTGGCTCGAACAGAACGGCGCTGGCGACGTCAAGATCGGCCGACCGCGGCAGATCTACGTCGGCCCGCTCGCGCGCGACTACGTCCCATTGGACAAGCGCGCCTGAGGTTCTCGCGGCGGAGCCGGACGGCTCCGTCGCGCTCTCGTAGAGTCGAGCTCGCTCGACTGCTTTTTTCGGTGAAAGCGAAAGCAAAGCAGTGGAGCAGGCTCCACTCTACGAAAGCGGAATCAGGAACCCGCTGCCGCCACCCGCTCCTCGACAGCCTTGCGCTTGAGGCGTGTGGACGGCTCGATTTCGTCGCCGACGCACAGGCGCTGGCGAAAGGCCGAATCGTCGAATATCCAGATCCGGAATTCCTGCTCTCCGGCCAGGAATGACAACCCTGTTACCGGGACCGATGGTCCGCGCGGGACGTGCATGCGCGTGGCGATCGTGCGTGTCGGGATGCGGTTCTCCTCGAGATGCAGGCGCACGCTGTCCGGGTGCTCGGCGCACACATGCAGCGTGATCGGCAATGCCGAGTCGCTGACGCCGGCCGCAAGCGGACCTGCCAGCCGCGGATCAAAGTCCGAGAGCACCTTCATCGCCTCCAGGGCGGCCTGCAATTGAGCCTTCATCAAAAGACTTCGTATGGGTCCTGCTTGCCGCTGCTGCTGCCGGAGCGACCGAGACGCTCGAGATCCTCGACCTTGAAGATTTCCATCATGGCGTTGCCATCGCCTGCGCTGGTCAGCAGCCCCGAGCTCTTGTTGATGCGCGCGGTAGTGATGCCGGTCGGCATAGTCGGCAGCCGCTGCGGCAGGTCTTTCAGCGCGACGCCCATGAACTCGATCCACATCGGCAACGCCGTCTTGGCGGCAAACTCACCCTCGCCGAGCGGGCTGAAGTTGTCGAAGCCCATCCAGGTGGTGGTGACCAGATCCTGGCTGAAGCCCGAAAACCACGCATCCCGGAATTCATTGGTGGTGCCGGTCTTGCCAGCCAGATCGTTGCGTCCAAGCTCCAATGCCTTGCGTCCCGTGCCACGTTTGACCACGTCGAGCATCAACGAGGTCACCAGATAAGCATTCCGCGGATCAATCGCGCGTGGAGCCAGGGCCACCTGGGGCGACGCGCCGTCGACCGAGCTTTGTACGCCGACGGGCGGCGCGGCCGATCCATCCGCGGCAAGCACCGGCGGCTCGATCGCGTAGTCCTGTGCCAGCCGTTCCGGGCAGTCGGCGCAGGCGCGCGGGGGAACCGCGGCATAGGCGACTTTCGAGGCCGCATCGTCGATGCGCTCGACCAGGTGCGGATCAACCAGGAAGCCGCCATTGGCGAACACCGCGAAGCCGCGGGCCATGGCCATCGGCGGCGCCGAGGCGGTTCCCAGTGCCATCGACAGGTTCGGCGGCAACCGCTCAGGAGAGAAGCCGAAGTAGCCGATGTGCTTGCGCGCATGGGCCACGCCGATCGCGTTCAGTATGCGGATCGACACCAGGTTCTTGGAACGGACCATGGCCTCGCGAAGACGGATCGGCCCGCTGAACTTTTCATTGTCGTTCTGTGGGCGCCAAGCCTTTTCCACACCCGGGATGTTGAAGACGATCGGCGCGTCGTTGACGATCGAAGCCGGCGTGAAACCTTTCTCGAATGCTGCCGAGTAGATGAAAGGCTTGAAGCTCGAGCCCGGCTGGCGCTCGCTTTGGGTGGCGCGATTGAACTTGCTGCGTCCGAAGCTGAAGCCACCGACCAGTGAGCGCACGCCGCCATTCTCCGGGTCCATCGCCACCAATGCGCCCTGCACGGTCGGTACCTGGGTCAGCCGCCACGCGTAGATGGGCGGAATCACCGGGGCAGGCGCTTCCGGCTCCGCGGCAATTTCTTCCTCTCCGGGCTTGGGCTCCGGCTTGGGAACCGGCTTCGGGCGCTCGGCGATATCGACTTGGCGTACGCGAATGAGGTCGCCGACCACCAGGATGTCGGCCATGGACCGGGGCCGCGGCCCGCGCGAGTTGGTGGAGATGTAGCGCCGCGCCCACTCGGCCTGCTTGAAATCGAGCGCTCCGGACGTGCCGTCGGCAAATCGCAGTGCCGCGGCGTCCTTGGTGACTTCAGCGACATAGGCGGGCACCAGCCCGCCAGTGGCGTTGAGATTGCGCAGCATGCCGAGCACGGCGGCCTCGTCGGCCGGCGCGCCAGCCGTCGCCACCACGTCCGCCGGGGCAGCCGCCGTGTCTGTGCCAAGGTGAGCTTCCGGCCCGCGGTAGCCGTGACGTTCCTCGTAATCAATCAGCGCGGTGCGCAGGGCATTGGTGGCAGCGATCTGCAGCTGCGAATCGATGCTGGTGTAGACCGAGTACCCGCCGATCAAGGCATCCGGGCCCAGGATGCGCTCGGCTTCGATGCGCGCCATTTCCGCCACATATGGCGCTTCGAGCTCAATCGGCAGGTCGTGCAGGCTCGCCGTGTTCGGGCTGGCTGCAGCGGCGTCGTGGGCGGCCTGGTCGATGAAACCCACTTCACGCATGCGCGCCAGCACGTAGTTGCGGCGTTCGATAGCGCGTTGCGGATTCTGGATCGGATTCAGATCCGACGGCGCCTTGGGCAGGCCGGCAATCATGGCCGCCTCGGGCAAGCTGAGCTCAGCGAGCTTCTTGCCGTAATAGACCTGCGCGGCAGCAGCAATGCCGTAAGCGCGGTTGCCAAGAAAAATCTTGTTCAGATAGAGCGCAAGGATCGCATCTTTGCTAAGCTCACGTTCGATCTTAAGAGCCAGCAAAATCTCTTTGATTTTGCGCTGGATTTTTCTTTCGGGAGTGAGGAAGAAATTGCGCGCGAGCTGCATCGTGATGGTGCTGCCGCCGGAACCGAACTCACCACCGGCACGAACGAACTCCCAACCGACGCGAGCCATGCCTTGATAGTCGACGCCCGGATGACTGTAGAAGCGTTCGTCCTCGGTGGCGATGAAAGCTTGCACCATGATTTGCGGAACCGCTTCGATGGCAACCGGGAAGCGCAGGGCCTCGCCGAAGTTGGCAATCAGCTTGCCGTCGCGCGAGTAGACCTTGAGCGGAACCTGCAGGCGCACATCCTTGAGCGTGGCGACTTGCGGCAGTTGCGGTTCGAAATAGCGGTAGACCGCATAGGCCGCGATCAGGCCGACGAGTATTCCGGCCAACATCAGCACCGCGAACCAGCGCAGCAATTTCTTCCAACGTTTCATGCAGGACTGGCAACCCGAGTCGGTTAAGAACCCGCCATTCTAGGGTAGCGAGGCACACCGATGCAGGGCGCGAAAATGATGAAGCAAGCGCTACTTTTAAAGTGTGATCGTTCAATCAAAGTTCATGTTGCCAACAACTTGACTTTGGGATTTAATGTGGAAGCACACGTTTAGCTCGTAAGCGCTCGCCGGAAGGGGAAAAACCCGTGGGTCTGTTCACTCAGAAAAGGCCGCCGCTCGTCGGAGTCGACATCAGCTCGACGGCCGTAAAGCTCTTGCAGCTCAGTCAATCCGGGGGCCGTTATCGCGTGGAACACTACGCGGTCGAGCCGCTGCCGCCGAATGCCGTCGTCGAGAAGAACATCGTCGAGGTGGAAGCGGTAGGCGAGGCCATCAAGCGCGCCGTCCAGCGCTCCGGGTTGAAGACCAAGTTCGCGGCGGCTGCAGTTGCCGGCTCGGCGGTCATCACCAAGGTGATCCAGATGCCGGCGGATCTGTCCGAGGAGGATCTCGAAGACCAGATCCAGCTCGAGGCGAATCAGTACATCCCGTATCCGATCGAGGAAGTCAGCCTCGATTTCGAGGTGCTGGGGCCGGTGAAGGACAATCCGGAGAGCGTCAACATCCTGCTGGCCGCCTCACGCACCGAGAACGTCGACTTGCGCGTGGCTGCGCTGGAGATGGGCGGGCTCACCGCGAAGATGGTGGATGTCGAAGCCTTCGCGATGGAGAACGCTTACCAGCTGATTGCCGACCAGATGCCCGCCGGGCGCGATGGCCTGGTGGCGATCATCGATGTCGGCGCGACCATGACTTCGCTCAATGTGTTGCGCAACCAGCGCTCGATCTACACCCGCGAGCAGGTTTTCGGCGGCAAGCAGCTGACCGATGAAGTGATGCGCCGTTATGGGCTCTCCTACGAGGAGGCCGGCCTTGCCAAGCGCCAGGGCGGGCTGCCGGAAAGCTACGAGATCGAGGTGCTGGAGCCGTTCAAGGAAGCCATGGTGCAACAGGTCAGTCGCCTGCTGCAGTTCTTCTTTGCCGGCAGCGAGTTCAACCGCGTCGACCAGATCATTCTCGCCGGGGGCTGTGCGTCGATCTCCGGCGTCCAGGAGCTCGTCGAAGAGCAGCTGGGAGTGCCCACGATGGTGGCCTCGCCGGTCGCCAACATGGCTGTTTCGTCCAAGATTCAAGCCTCGTCCTTGGCCGCGGATGCTCCCGCGCTGATGATCGTCTGTGGCTTGGCGCTCCGGAGCTTCGACTGATATGGCCAAGATAAACCTACTTCCCTGGCGTGAAGAGCGCCGCAAGCAACGCCAGCAGGAGTTCTATGTCCTGCTCGGCATGACCGCGGGTGCGGCCGTGCTGGTGGTGATGGCGGCCCTCTGGTTCATCGGCACGCAGATCGATGCCCAGAACGACCGCAACACGAGTCTCGAGCGCGAGATCACTGCGCTCGATGCGCAGATCAAGGAAATCGAAGAGCTCGATCGCCAGCGCGACCGGCTGATCGCGCGCAAGGAAATCATCGAACAGCTGCAGGCGACGCGCTCACAGATGGTCCACCTGTTCGACGAACTGGTGCGTACCTTGCCCGACGGCGTGCAGCTGGCCGGCATCAAGCAGGGCGGGACCACGCTCACGCTCGATGGGGCGGCGCAGTCGAACGCGCGGGTTTCGGCCTACATGCGCAACCTCGACGCTTCACCCTGGCTCAAGAACTCCGAGATCGTCAAGATCGAGGCGAAGAACGACGACAAGGCGGTCCCCTACGTGTTCGCCCTGCGGGTCGACCTGGAAAGCCCGAATGATCCGCCTCCGGAGGGCCTCGAGACCACCCCGGAGGCCACCACGACGGCACCAGGAGGAGCGGCCCCATGAGCCTGATCGATGATCTGCGCAGAGCAGATATCAACAACCTGGGCTCGTCCCCGGTTGCAGTGCAGACGGTGTTCGCGGGCGTGCTCTTCGCGCTGATCTGCGGCGTCGGCTGGTTCTGGCAGTTCAAGCCGCAGAACGAAGCCTTCGATGCGCTGGTGCGCAAGGAAAAAGAGTTGCGCGTGCAGTTCGAGGACAAGCAGGAGCGCGCGGCGAACCTGGTGGCCTATCGCGAGCAGCTGCAGCAGATCGAGCTGGTGCTGCAGCAGATGCTGCGGCAGCTGCCGGGCAAGACCGAAATGCCGGACCTGCTGGTCGATATCTCGCAGACGGCACTGGCGTCGGGCATCTCCAACGAGTTGTTCGAGCCACAGCCTGAGATCACCAAGGACTTCTACGCCGAAAAACCGATCGCGTTGCGCATGGTTGGCTCCTACCACCAGTTCGGTGAGTTCGTGAGCGGCGTCGCTTCGCTGCCGCGCGTGGTGATCCTGACCATGCACGACATCTCGCTCAAGAAAAACGAGCGTGACAAGGATGCGCCGGCGGATCAGCTGATCCTGGAAGGGACGGTGAAGACGTATCGCTACCTCGACGAGAACGAGCAGACCGGCACCGAGACAACGGCCACGCCGGCGGCGCCTGGGAGGCCGTCATGAGTCGACGCTTCGAATTGAGCCTGTTGTCACTGGCCGCGGTCGTCGCGCTGGGGGGCTGCGCGGAAAGCCGCAGCGAACTCGACGCCTACATCGCCGACGTCAAGCAGCGTCCTGGAAAACCGTTGCCGCCGTTGCCGGTCATGAAAACCTTCGAGACCTTCGTGTACACCGCGCACGAGATGCGCGATCCGTTCACCAAGGTAGCTGCCAACAATGACGAGGCGGTCACCGAGGCCGTCGCCGGCAGCGGGCCGCGACCCGATGCGAATCGGCGCAAGGAAGAGCTCGAGGGCTTTCCGCTCGATGCCTTGGACATGGTCGGAACCATCGGTGGCGGGCCTGAGATCTTCGGGCTGGTAAAGGATCCCTCCGGCGTGGTCCATCGCATCCGGCCCAGTAACTATCTTGGCCAGAACCACGGCCGCATAACGGGGATCTATGAAGACCGAATCGAGCTGGTCGAACTGTTCCCGAATGGGCTGGGCGGATACGAAGAGCGCCAGTCCGCGATTGCTCTTGACGAATGAAGCTTTTTTGGGGGTTATGACATGACTGAGAAGAGCCTCTCGCGCAAGCTCGGGACGCCGCAAGCCAACGGCCTGATGACTTTTGCCGCGCAATGGAGCCAACGCCTGCTGTGCGCAGCGCTGCTCGCCACCGCAGCTTCCTCGGCCGTTGCCGAGGATGCGCTGACCGAAGTGAGCTTCGCGCCATTGCCCGGGGGCGATGTCGAAATCGCGCTCGCGCTCGAGAACGGCACGGCGGAAGGCGCGGTCTTCGCGACCACCGATCCGCCCCGCATCGCCATCGACCTGCCGGCCACGCGCAATCGTTTCGACCTGCGTCTGCTGAATGTCGCTACCGGTTCGACCAAGTCGGTGACCACGGTGGAGGCCGCCGGGCGAACCCGCGTGGTGATCGATCTCTATCGGCCGTCGCCCTACACCTCGCGCAAGCAGGGCAAGACCATTTTCATCGCGATCCAGAACGGCTTTGCCGACTCGGTCGCCAGCCGTGCGCCAACCGACCCGGCCAAGGCGGTCGCGAGCGCGCCTTCGCTGGAGCTCACCAATCTAGATTTCCGGCGTGGCAAAGCCGGCGAAGGCCGCCTGATCCTCTCCTTCTCCGGGGATGGCGCCAGCGCTGACCTGCGCGAAGAGGGCGGTGGCCTGGTCGTCGACCTGGCCAATGTCGACGTGCCCGAGCGCTTCATGCGCAAGATGGATGTCATCGATTTCGCGACGCCGGTCGAGTCGGTCGACGTGCGTGATCGTGGTAACGGTGCGCGCATGAAGATCGCAGTCGCCGGCGAGTACGAGAAGCTCGCCTACCAGGCCGGCAACCAGTACATCGTGGAAATCGCGCGCAAGCGCGAAGAACCGAAAAAACGCCTGGCAACTGATCCGCCGGTCTACAGCGGCAACCGCGTCACGTTCAATTTCCAGGACATTCCGGTGCGCTCGGTGCTGCAACTTGTCGCGGATGTTTCCGACATCAACATCGTGGTCGCCGATTCGGTCCAGGGCAACGTCACGCTGCGGTTGATCAACGTGCCATGGGATCAGGCGCTCGACATCATTCTGCAGGCCAAGGGCCTCGACAAGCGCCGCAACGGCAACGTCATCTGGATTGCGCCGACTGCCGAAATTGCGCTGCGTGAGCAGGCGCTCGAAGACGCGCGCATTGCCCTCGAAGATCGCGCCGAGACAGTGGTGGACTACATCTCGATCAGCTACGGCAAGGCCGAAGACCTGGCCAAGCTGCTGACCACCGATTCGCTGAGCAGTGTTGCCTCCGCGGCAGGTGGCGAGAGCACTGGCAGCATGCAGAAGGGGCTGCTCTCCAATCGCGGCAGCGTCAGCTACGACGTGCGCACCAATACGCTGATTGTGACCGACATCCCGGAACGCGTCGCCAAGGTTCGCGAGCTTGTTGCGATCCTGGACCGACCGGTTCGCCAGGTTCTGATCGAGGCTCGCATCGTGATTGCCCAGGAAGGATTCCGCAAACAGCTCGGCGCGCGCTTCGGCGTGAGTGGTGCAGCGGAAGACCGCGACGGCAACCTGATTTCGATCGGCGGCAACCTCGACGGCACCGACGCCATGACCGGTGTGGGGCTGGGCAACCGCCTGCGCGGCCAGTCCTCGGCGCTCCCGGTCGGTCAGGGCGATTCTGGCGGCGTGTCGACGCCCAATCTGTTCGACCGCCTGAACTTCAACCTGCCGGTGTCCGGTGCCGGCGCTGGCTCTTTTGCAACCACCATCCTCGGGGCTGATTACCTGCTCGACATGGAGATCTCTGCACTGGAAAGCGAAGATCGCGGTGAATTGCTGTCCAGCCCGAAAGTCATCACGGCCGACCAGCAGGAAGCTGTGATCAAGCAGGGCCAAGAAGTGGCCTACCAGGTCATCCAGGCTGCAACTGGCGGCGGTGCCGGCACCACTACTATCCAGTTCAAGGAAGCGGTGCTCGAGTTGCTGGTGACCCCGCGCATTACCGCTGACGGCCGCGTGTTCCTCGCTATCCGCGTCAAGCGCGACAATGTCGCCGAGTTCCTGCAGACGCCGAACGGCCCGGTGCCGATCATCGACAAGCGCGAGGTCCAGACCGGGGCGCTCATCGACAACGGCCAGACCGTGGTCCTCGGTGGCATCTATGAGTTCGAGAGCAATCAGTCACTCGCGAAGGTTCCGTTCCTGGGTGATATCCCGGGTGTGGGCGCACTGTTCCGCAGCAAGGACAAGTCCACCAGCAAGGTCGAGCTGCTGATTTTCGTGACGCCCAAGATTCTGGTCGACGCGCAGCAGAACTAAATAAGGCGAGAGCGACGAGATGAGTATTAGGAGATCAATAATGAGCGCCTGGATGAAAATGCTGGCTATCGGCCTTGCCGCCGTAACGCTCGCAAGTTGCGGCGGTGGCGGTGGGCCCAATGACGGTCCTGCCTTCGGCCCACCGGCGCAGGGCAGCATCACCATCAACGTGGTCGGCGGCACCACCACGCTGCCATCGAACCGCGGCGGCCTCCCGCCCGAGACCAACTCGCCCTACTGGACGCAGCTCAACGTGCGTGTCGCGCGGGCGAATGGGGCGCCAGTTGCCGATGGGACCGTGGTCAATATCCGCTCTGACAATGTGCGCGCAGCCGCGCTGTCGATCCTGGATGACCCAGAGACCGACGATGTAAATGAGTTCACGACGCTCTTCGGTACCGTGTTCACGGAGACCACCGGTGGCCTCGCCACCTTCTTCGTGCATTCCCGCGACGCCGTCGGAACCGCAGTGATCACGGCATCAGCGCAAGATCCCGAAGATTCGACTCGAACGATCGTCGGCAACATCACCTTTGTCGTCAACGAAGGCCCGGCGCCGTTCCAGCGCATCGTCGTCGAGCCGCTGGGTGGCACCCTGCTGGCACCCAATACATTCGGCGTCGCGCCGTTCATCGGCTCGCCGTTCGTGCGGGAAGTGACCGTGACCTTCCGCAGCATCAACGGCCAGTTGATCAACTCCGGCACCGCGAACGTCTCGATCAATCCGGTCAACTCTGCCGCCTTCTCGACGCTCGACGATCCGGCCACCCCAACCGTCTGCCCAGGCGATGGCGGTCCGTGTACGGGTAACGAGTTCCTGGCCCTGCGTGGCTCCGGTCCGGTGAACTTCACTGCCGGCCGACTGACGCTGTTCGTGCATGCGTTCGAAAACCCGGGCACCGTGACGCTGACCATCACCACGACCGACCCGATCACCGGGGCTCTCATCGTCGCTACCCAGGTGTTCACGGTGGTTGAGCAGACGCCGAACATCCCGGCCGACATCACCGTCACGCGTCCGCCAGGCGGCCTCTACGTCGTCGGTTCGGGTGGTCGCAACACGATGAACCTGCAGGCAATCGTCGAGAATGGTTCCGGCCAGCCAATCCCGAATCCGGGTGCGTCGACCATCAACAATGTTCAGTGGGAAATTCTTGATAACGGTGCCAACGGCGGCGAAACCCTTGCTGGTGTCAATGCGGCCGGCGTCAACCAGGATGGTCGCCTGATCCGCGTCCGCAGCCAGAACGGCATCTCGTCGGTCGCACTGCGTGCCGGTACCCGCCAGGGCACGATCGTGGTTCGCGTCACTGCTGACCGCGCCGACAACAATGTTGACAACGGCATCCAGCAGCCGATCTTCGAAGATGTGACCATCATCATCTCCGACGGCAAGCTGTTCTCGCTGAAGATCGTTGTCCCGAACACCAACGCAATCCGGATCAACCGGGTCAGCGGGGGCGTGCAGCCGATTGGTGGCAACACCACCATCCCGCCGGATCCAAACGGAACCTACAGCTTGACGGTGAGCGTGCTGGCGACCGATCGCCAGGGCAATCCGGTGATTCCGGGCACGCCGATCGACTTCGGCCTGGTCGACTCACCGGTGGCCGGCTTCCCGAACCAGGGTCCGGGTAACTTCCTGATCAGTGGTCCCGACGGCAACCCGCAGGAAGGTGGCTTCCTGTTCACCGCACCGACCGGTTCGTTCCTCACCGGTGGTGGCTCGGGTCCGGGTGACACCCTGCTCGTGTTCGGTGAACAGTCACTTGGCAATCGTGACCTCGAGAGTGCGCGTCGGATCGATCGCATCCTCAGCCCGACCAGCCTCAACGTGACGCAGCGCTTCAACCTCAACAACGACACGGGTGCGCCAATCGACAATGGCCCGGTGCTGCCGTACATCATCGGTCGCGCCACCATCGCGAACATCACGCCGAACGCGCTCACCAATGACATCGGCGTGGCGACCACGACGCTCAACTATCCGGTCAACCAGATTGGCCGTCTGGTCGCGATCTGGGCGCGCGGTGCTGGTGAAGTCGTGGGAACCGTGCAGGAGCTGGTCAGCGACGTCGACATCCTGGTCTTCCCGGGCGCAGGTCCGGCGACCCTGGTGGTTTCGCCGGATCGAATCCCGGCCAACCAGACGACGACGGTCAGCATCTGCATCGCCGATGCGCTCGGCGCGCCGCTCGGGGGTGTGCAAGTTGGCTTCAGCGTCGCCAATCCGTCCACGACGACCACTGTCGACGGCCAGACCGGATCCGGCGTAGTGACTGCTCCGACCGGCCTGAACGGATGTACGACGGCGACGATCACCACGTCTGGCGTTGCCAATGCGGGCCAGGCTCCGGTGATCACGTTCTTCGGTGCAGGTCAGTCGGACACGGTGACAGTCGTTCCGCCGACGATCTCGTTCCTGCAAGCCTTCCCGTCAGCGTTCTTCGGCGGCAATGGTGGTCCGATCCGGCTGCGCCTGTTCGATGGCAACGGCAACCCGATTCCGGGCGTGCTCATCACCGGTGTCTGTACCGGCACCGGCGGCGCGCAGCTGATTCTGTCGGTGCCCCCGGGCATCACCAATGCCAATGGCGAGACCACCGCCACGGTGATTGCGATCAACCTCGACCAGCCGCAAGGTGCCGGTGGTGGCCAGTGTGTGTTCACCGCCGCGGGCGGTAGCCCGAGCACGACGGTGACCTTCGAAGGCATCGACATCTGCGAGATCTTCTTCTCGCCGGTCTGCAGCTGAAGTTCGAGTAACACGCGTTGAACGAAGGCCGCCGCAAGGCGGCCTTCGCTTTTGCGGGTGGCGCGCGCGTGCATTTGGTGGGTCTGCGCTACGCGCGGACGCTTATCGCTGCTGAAAGAAAGGAGTCCGCGCAGAGTGCAGAACCCACCAGAGGCAGATCTTCTGCGCAGTGGTGGAACGCTCTCGTTGGGTCTGCGCAGCGCGCGGACGCTTGCTGCTCCCGGAATGGAAGAGTCCGCGAACAGCCCAGACCCACCAAAGGCAGCATGGCCTATGCTTGGCTAGCGTCGGCCAAGTCCGCCGACGGCGCGGTTTATTCTCGGAGGCATCAGTCCCCGCCATGCAATCGGTCCGAGCGCTAAGAAACTTCGCTGCGGGCGAGCGCATATTCACCGAGGGCGATGCACCGGATGTGGCCTACCTGATTGAATCGGGGCGCGTCGAGGTGTGGGTCACGCAAGGCAGCAAGCGCCTGGTCCTGAGCTATCTCGGACCGGGTGAGATCCTTGGCGAGATGGCCGTCATCGATCGTGCGCCACGGAGTGCCAGCGCGGACGCGTTGAGCGGGGTCAGCGCGACGGAGATTCGCGCGGACCAATTGCGCCAGCGTCTGGACGAAGCTGATCCGGTTCTGCGCGGGCTGTTGATCGGCCTGCTCTCGCGCTATCGGCGCGGCTTGCGCGCGGCGCGCGCTGGCGCCGGCCACGAGGCTGCCCCGCCGCCAGAGGCGGCAGCGATCGACCAGCAACGCCGAGTGGCCGACAAGATCCGGCTTGAGCGCGAGCTGCTGGAAGCACTCGAGCGCGACCAGTTGCGCGTGGTCTTCCAGCCGATCCTCGATCTCTATGAGCAGCGGGTTGCCGGATTCGAGGCGCTCGTGCGCTGGGACCACCCCACGCGCGGCCCGGTGGCGCCAGCCGAGTTCATCGCGCTCGCGGAAGAGACCACGCTGATCGTTCCAATCGGCCACTACGCGCTGCGGCGCGCCTGCCAACTGCTGGCGGAAATGGACGCGCTGCTCGGAGGTGCGGCGGAGCCGTGGATCGCCGTCAACGTCTCTGGACGGCAATCACTGGTGCCCGATTTCGCCGACATGCTGGCCGGCGCTGCCGAGGATGCCGGCCTGGCGCCGGACCGCCTCAAGGTGGAAATTACGGAGAGCCTGGCGCTCGACTACGAGCGTGTCTCCGACCTCATCGCGCGCTGCCGCACCCATGGCATCGGGGTGGCGCTGGATGACTTCGGAACAGGTTATTCGGGTCTCGGCCACCTGCATCGGCTCGATTTCGACTCGATCAAGCTAGACCGCAGTTTCGTCCGCGCCCTGCCGCACGACAACAAGGCTGCAGCCCTCGTGCGCGGCATCGCCTACCTGGTGCATGGCCTGGGAGCCGACATGGTCGCCGAGGGCGTGGAAACGCTCGAGCAGGCGCAAATCCTCCACCAATTCGGCGTCCGCTACCTGCAGGGCTACCTGGTCGGCCGCCCCCAGGAATCCACCAGCTGCATCGAGATGCTGCTTCAGCCGCCACATCTGGAACTTTGATCATTGTCAAAGCGAGAGCTTTTCTATCCACAGATTTCGCAGATTTCCGCAGATTACGAGCCGGGACACCAGCTCGCGTTGTCGCCTTTAATCTGCGTAAATCTGCGAAATCTGCGGACGAAATACTCTTGCTCTAACTGACCGCGGCGGGAATCCCGCCGCGGCCGATACATCAGAAGCGAACTTCGCCGTTCAACGACAGCAGGTCGTATTCGACGTCGGCACTATTTTCGCCGAGCTTGTAGCGGTCGAAGGCGACGCCGACGCTGAACTGCTGGTTGAAGTCGTAGCCGCCGCCGATGCCGAAGTAGAAGTCTTCGGATTGCTCGTCGAGCACGACCGTGGTCGAGCCGACGCGTGCGCGGCCGGTGGCATCCCACCACAACATGCCGCCACGGGCGCTGAGGAAGAAGCCGTTGTCGGTGTCGTACAACGGCAGCCGCCCGGCGATACCGGCGGAAAGGCCGTCGGCCTCGATCGAAGCGGCACCACCGGCGCCAATTTCCTCGCTCATGGTACCGAGGTCGACATAGCCGATTTCAGCGCCGAGATTTTCGATGAAGCGCCAGCCCGCACCAATACGATAGGTACTGTCGTTGTCGTCGATGCCTTGGTCATCGACCGAAGCCTGGCCAATGGCACCATCGATATAAAAGCCGGTCGCCGCCGGCGCGAGCGCCGGAAAGAGCAGCGCCGAGAACACGGAAAGCGCGATCAGGTTCTTGTTTTTCATGACATTTGCCTCGTTACTTGGGGAGCTGCAATGAACCGCAGCGAGGGCAGCATCGGCCCTTGTGCCTGAACGTTACGTGGCGGAGGTTCAGCGCCGCGTAACGCAGTTGCGCGTCGTTCAGCGGGCCGCAACGCGCTGTTGGGTGGCGAGCGTCAGGCGATTGCGCCCGCGCTGCTTGGAGCGATAGAGCGCCTTGTCGGCTGCATCCACCACGGAACTCGTGGTCCGATGACCAGGATCACGTTCCGCGAGGCCAATGCTCACAGTCACCCCCACCTCGCCCTCATGCTCGCCCTTGCGTACTGCCTGGGCGCGCTTTGTGGAAGCAACCCGACCGAGCCGCACGCGGCTGGCCTCGATGGCGCCACGCAAGGCCTCCAGCGCGTCACTGGCGCCCTCGACCTGCCGGCCCTCGAACACGATGGCAAACTCCTCGCCGCCGTAGCGATAGGCGCCGCCACCTCGACAGCGGCGCAGCTGACGGGCAACCACCTTGAGTACACGGTCGCCCGACTCGTGCCCGTAGCGATCGTTGAAGCGCTTGAAATGATCGACATCGACCATCGCAATGCTGATCTTGCCGGCGCTCCGTGCCAGACGCTCATCGAGCGCGCGCCGATTCGGCAAACCGGTGAGCGCGTCGATGAAGGCCATGCGGAAGGCACCATAGAGGACCGCAAGCGCGAAGGCGGTGGCAGTCCCCGCCAGCCATGCACGGGCCGAATGCGGCGGCGATTGCGAGAGCGCGATCACTGCCGGGGCCAGCGCCAATGCGAAATAGAGATCGAGCGGCATTCCACGCCGCGCCCAGCGGGCCAACACCACCGCGGCAGCCACGAGCACCAGCCAGGAGGCCCAGCCTAGCGCGGGTGAGAATGCAGGGGTTTCGCGGGCAAGCCCATCGAGTTGCAACAACACACCGGGTGCCCAATGTGGCAAAGCCGCAATCGCCGCACAGCTGCCCAGCAACAGCAGGGCGCGCCACGAGCGAACCGGCGGCTCTGGCAAGACCGCGATCGCGAGCAGCAAGGCAGCGGCTCCCAGACCGATGCCGGGGTGAACGCTGGCCGGTAACAACAGCGGCAGCATCAGCGCACTGAGCGCGAGCGCATAGCGGTTGCGACGGAACCCGAGCGCGAGCAGGAACGCACCGACCCACAAGCCGTCGGCATTCGTCTCCAGCAAGGTCAGCAACTTGGATAGCATTGTTAACGCGCTTTCGAGCTGGCGCGATTGTACGTAATGACAGCCGCGCAACAAGTGCGGCGAGAGATATATGTGACCAGGGTCCGCCGCTAGCGGACAGCCGCCCCGACGATCCGGCAGAATGCGCGGCCTTTCTTGCCTCCGAGCCGCCACCGATGTCGAGCCGTCGCGAACTTGCCAATGCCATCCGTGCGCTGGCCATGGATGCCGTACAGCAGGCAAATTCCGGGCATCCCGGCATGCCGATGGGCATGGCCGATATCGCCGAGGTGCTCTGGAACGACTACCTGCGCCACAACCCGGCCGATCCCCGTTGGTGCAATCGCGACCGCTTCGTGCTCTCGAACGGTCACGGCTCGCTGCTGCATTACGCGCTGCTGCACCTGTCCGGCTACGACGTGTCGATCGATGAGCTCCGGCGTTTCCGCCAGTTGCACTCGAAGACGCCGGGCCATCCGGAGGTCCATGAGACGCCCGGCATCGAGACCACGACGGGACCGCTCGGGCAGGGTCTCGCCAATGCGGTCGGCATGGCGCTGGCCGAGAAGATCCTGGCGACGCATTTCAATCGCCCCGGCCACAGCATCGTCGACCACATGAGCTATGTGTTCATTGGCGACGGCTGCCTGATGGAGGGAATCTCGCACGAAGTGTGCTCGCTCGCCGGGACCCTGAAGCTCGGCAAGCTCTGCGTGCTCTACGACGACAACGGCATCTCCATCGACGGCAAGGTCGTGGGCTGGTTCACGGACGACACGCCGAAGCGTTTCGCCGCCTATGGCTGGCACGTCATCGACAACGTCGATGGCCACGACAGTGACGCGGTTAAGGCAGCAATCGCCGCAGCCCGCGCCGACCTCGATCGCCCGACGTTGATCTGCTGCAAGACCGTGATCGGCTTTGGCGCGCCGAATAAGCAGGGCTCCGAGAGCACCCACGGAGCGCCGCTCGGCAAAGAGGAAATCGCGGCCACGCGCACGCATCTGGGCTGGACACACGCGCCCTTCGAGATTCCCGAGCATTGCTACCAGGCGTACGACGCGCGCGCCCGTGGCGCTGCGGCGCAGGCGAGCTGGAACGCGGCTTTCGCCGACTATCAGGCCGAGTTTCCAGAGCTGGCGGCCGAGTTCGAGCGCCGCCAGCGCGGCGACTTGCCGGCCAATTTCGAAAGCCTGATGGACGGGCTCATTGCCGGCTTTGATGGGGAGGCGGCGAGCATTGCCTCGCGCAAGGCCAGTCAGCGCGTGCTCGAGGCCGTGGTCGCCGGGATCCCCGAGCTGGTGGGTGGTTCGGCCGACCTGGCGCACTCCAATTACTCGATCGTCAAGGCCAGCCGCGACGTCAACACCAGCAGCGACGGTGGCAACTACGTCTATTACGGTGTCCGCGAGTTCGGCATGACTGCGATCGCCAACGGGCTCGCGCTGCACGGCGGCATCGTGCCCTTCACCGCGACCTTCCTGGTGTTTTCGGACTACGCGCGCAATGCCGTGCGCATGGGCGCGCTGATGGGCATCCGCGTCATCCACGTCTACACCCACGATTCGATCGGTCTCGGTGAGGACGGCCCCACCCACCAGCCGGTCGAGCACCTGGCCAGCCTGCGCTACATTCCGAACAACCGCGTCTGGCGCCCGGCCGACGCGGTGGAATCGGCAGTGGCCTGGAAATGCGCGCTCGAGCGTCGCGATGGTCCCGCGTGCCTGGCGTTCTCACGCCAGAACCTCGCACATCAGTTCCGGACGCCGGAGCAGATTGCCGCGATCGCACGCGGCGGCTATGTCCTGAGCGACGCTGGCGATGGCCGCATCGACCTGATCTTGATGGCCACCGGCTCGGAGCTCGAACTGGCCATGCAGACCGCTCGCACCCTCACCGCGGAAGGCAAGGCGGTGCGGGTGGTGTCGATGCCATGCACCGAAGCCTTCGACGCCCAGCCGCTCGAATACCGTGAGTCGGTACTGCCCGGCTGGTGCCGCAAGCGCATCGCGATCGAAGCCGGGGTCACTGATTTCTGGCGCAAGTACGTGGGCCTGGACGGCGCCGTCGTGGGCCTGGACCGCTTCGGCGCATCGGCACCCGACAAGGTGCTGTACGCGCACCTGGGCTTTGGGCTCGACCGTATCGGCGAAATGGCGCGCGACCTCATCGGACCGAACGCCTGAAAAGAGTCGCCTTCGTAGATCATGTTGCCCGCGCACGCGGGCAACATGACCTACTTGCCCAGCAAGTAACCGGCGCACGCGGGCAACATCACCTACTTACCGAGCAAGTACCGGCGCACGCGGGCAACTGAAATGAGTCGCCTTCGTAGGTCATGTTGCCCGCGCGAGCGGGCTACTTGACTGAGCGGAGTCTGGCGTCAAGTAACCGGCGCACGCGGGCAACATGACCTACCGGCCCAGCGTCGCGTTCAACAGTCGCGCGAGGCGCTCGCCAGCGAGCTTGATGCGCAGTTCGGCGATCGGCAGCATGGACTCGATATAGCCAAGCCTGATTTCATGGCGCGCAGGATAGAAATCTCTCGCCTGTGAAATCCGGCATGACTCTTCCGCCCATTGCTGGGGCTCGGTGCGAGCCAGAGCGCGCCGAGACGACTGTGTCATCGGGATGCGCTCCACCCGATGCGTGTAGTTGGGCCAATCGAGCCTGGTGCTTTGAATCAGCAGCGTGTCCCAGACCGAATGCAGGTTCCAGCCCTCGCGGCGATAGCTGATCTGGAATTCATTGCCGCCGCGGTCGCGCACGTAGCCAGCATGCAGTGGCTGATGAATGTCGCCGACGAAATGGACGAGGAATTTGAGCGCTGTTGCACGGCGCTCGCGCGGCAGCGTCGGATCCACGATCTCGCGGCGGAAGCGCTCGATGGCAGCGACCACGCAAAGGCCGTCGCTGCAGTTTCGCTCGCGGCGGTAAGTGCAGTTCCCCGGTACGAAGTTCACCCAATGCAGGGGGACGGTCCATCGGTAATCGGCTCGGCCCGCGCGTACCTCATCGGCCCAGACCGCCACGGCGGGCAAACTCGCCTCGGGTTCGTCGGCCAGCAATTCGGCCACAGCCAAGCGCGCCCGTGGGTTCAGGCGTTGCTCCGCCAGCGCTGCGACGGTTCGATGGCCGACGTCTCCCCACGCCTGCCCGAGTGCCGGGAGCAGGAGTGCACCGACGAGGAATAATGCTCGCAACCGCAACAAGTACATTGATCGATCGGGATCGATTGGCAGCGCAGCATAGAGCGCCGACGATGAAACTGCGATTACGCCGGGCTCAGCGCAACTCGCGCCGCAGCATCAGCTTGAGCCCTGACCAGACCGCATCGACCGCGCACACCTTGATGTCGACCAGGCCGAGCGGCAGCGCGATTTCCCGAATACCGTCCTCGGTGATGTCGGTGGGTACACGCGAGGCTCTCTTCGGCCAGGACACCCAGATCACTGCTGCGGGTGCCATCACCGCGCGCATCGCGCGCAGCGTGTCGTCGAGTTCGACGCGCGAGCGGTGGAAGACGTGCGCGAGTTCGACGCTGACGCCGAAGTGGTCGACCCGGTGGATCGACTCGGCCATTGGCCCGACCAGATCGACATAGTCCTCAGGCGCGTGCTGCAAATAAACATGCTGCCCCGCCCTGATCCCGAGCTTGCCGGCCAGCGCCGTTGCTGAGTATCCGGCCATATTACCTCCCGGCTTCGGTGGAAGCATCCAATAGCGGCGCGGAGCGCCACCCTCCAAATGTTTGCCTCGATCTCGTCACACCCGTTGCACAAGGTAGCAGGCGCGCGCCTCCGGTTCAGTGGCCTTCGGCGTAG
Source organism: Rhodanobacteraceae bacterium (assembly GCA_031425695.1). GTDB lineage: Bacteria > Pseudomonadota > Gammaproteobacteria > Xanthomonadales > SZUA-5 > JANPJV01. The sequence goes on from JANPJV010000292.1 coordinate 38,882, forward strand.
ACTCGCCGCGGCCACTGAATGTTTGCTCTAACGAGGATCGCTAAATGAAGGCAACGGATATCGACCACCCCGACTATTTTCATAAGGTGGTCGATTGCCAGTGGGCGTGCCCTGCGCACACGCCGGTGCCCGAATACATCCGCATGATCGCCGCCGGCCGGCATGCTGATGCCTACATGGTGAACTGGAAATCCAACGTCTTCCCGGGCGTGCTCGGCCGCACTTGCGACCGCCCGTGTGAACCAGCGTGTCGGCGCGGCCGCGTCGAAGAGAGCAACGGCGAGAATCCCGAGCCGGTCGCGATCTGCCGATTGAAGCGCGTCGCCGCGGATTTCAAGGGCGATGTCAGCGCACGCATGCCGCAGGCGCCGCTCACCCGCAATGGCAAGCGGGTTGCCTGCATCGGCGCCGGTCCCGCCTCGTTGACCGTCGCCCGCGATCTCGCGCCGCTCGGCTACGAAGTCGTGGTCTTCGACGGCGAACAAAGAGCCGGTGGCTTCATCCGTACGCAGATTCCACGCTTTCGCCTGCCTGAATCGGTGATCGACGAGGAGGTCGGCTATATCCTGAATCTCGGCGTCGACTTCAGGAGTGGCCAGCGCATCGACTCGATGGCCGGGTTGCTCGCGCAAGGCTTCGATGCCGTGTTCGTCGGCTGCGGCGCGCCGCGTGGTCGCGACCTCGACCTGCCAGGTCGGATCGAAGCGGCCGCGCACATCCATATCGGCATCGACTGGCTGGCTTCCGTCTCATTCGGCCATGTCACCGAGATCGCCCCGCGCGTGATCGTCCTCGGCGGCGGCAATACCGCGATGGACTGCTGCCGCTCCGCGCGCCGTCTCGGCGGCACCGACGTCAAGGTCGTGGTGCGCTCGGGCTTCGAGGAGATGAAGGCCTCACCGTGGGAAAAGGAAGATGCCGCGCACGAGGGCATCCCGATCATCAATTACCACGTGCCGCTCGCCTTCATCCACCACAACGGGCGGCTCACCGGCATGCGCTTCCAGATCGTGCGCCCGGCGTTCGACGAGAAGGGCCGGCGCAAGCTCGTGCCCTCGGGCGAGCCGGATGTGATGATCGAATGCGATGCGGTGTTGATCGCAGTCGGCCAGGAAAACTCGTTCCCGTGGATCGAGCGCGATTGCGGCATCGACTTCAACGAATGGGGGCTGCCGGTGCTGGACGAGCGCACCCACCAGTCGAGCTTGGCCAACGTGCTGTTCGGCGGCGATGCGGCCTTCGGTCCCAAGAACATCATCTGGGCAGTTGCCCACGGCCACGAGGCCGCGGTCACCATCGACAAGATGCTGTGCGGCGAAGATGTGCGCGAGCGCCCGCTTCCGGCGAGCGTCATGGTCAGCCAGAAGATGGGCATCCATGAGTGGAGCTACGACAACGACATCACCGCGAACGAGCGCTTCAAGGTGCCATGGGCGCCGACCGAGCTCACGCTCACCAACATCGCCCACGAAGTCGAGCTCGGCTTCGATCCCGTGCTCGCGCTCAAGGAAGCCGCGCGCTGCCTCAACTGCGACGTGCAGACGGTTTTCGCGGTCGACAAGTGCATCGAGTGCGACGCCTGCGTCGACATCTGTCCCATGGATTGCATCAGCTTTACCGCCGACGGCGAAGAGCTGGAGCTGCGCACGCGGTTGACTGCTCCGGCCACCAATCTCACCCAGGACCTCTACATCGGCTCGGGGCTGAAAACCGGCCGCGTGATGGTCAAGGACGAGGACGTCTGCCTGCACTGCGGCCTGTGCGCCGAACGCTGCCCGACCGGCGCCTGGGACATGCAGAAATTCCTGCTGGAGATGACGCACGCGGGGGCGGGATGTCGGACCATTCCAAGCCGGTTGGCGGCATGAGCGACCGCCAGTGCCTCATGTGGGTCCGGACCTTGTCCGGACGCTTTGCTCGAACCTCACCAAGAAGCGTTCGGACAAGGTCCGAACCCACAAAGCAGACCCACCACAAGCAAATCAAATGACCCCGATCCGCGCTACCAACGATTTCGTCGTCAAGTTTGCCAACGTCAACGGCTCGGGCTCGGCGTCTGCCAATGAGCTGTTCGCCAAGGCGATCCTGCGCATGGGGGTGCCGGTCAGCCCGCGCAATATCTTTCCGTCGAACATCCAGGGGCTGCCGACCTGGTACGAGGTGCGCGTCACCGAAGCCGGCCACCTCGGCCGCCGCGGCGGCGTCGATCTCATGGTCGCGATGAACCCGCAGACCTGGGATTGGGATCTGAAGGAAATCGAGCCGGGCGGCTACCTGCTGTACGACAGCACCAAGCCGATGCCGCCGAGCGCCTTTCGCGAGGACATCCACCTGCTCGGCATGCCGCTGACCATGCTCTGCGTCAAGCACTACGACGACCCGCGCCAGCGCCAGCTGCTGAAGAACGTCCTCTACATCGGCGGGCTGAGCGTGCTGTTGTCGATCGAGCCGGAGGTGGTCGAGAAACTGCTGGGTGAGCAATACAAGTCGAAGGCGCATCTGGCGACTTCGAACATCGAGGCCTTCCGGCTGGGACGCGCTTGGGCGGCTGAAAACCTGGCACCGATCGGTCTCACCGTGCGCCGCGCCGACGCAGTCGGCGATCGCATCTTCGTTGAGGGCAACATGGCTGCCGGCCTGGGCGCGGTCTATGGCGGCGCCAGCGTCTGCGCGTGGTATCCGATCACGCCGTCGACGTCGGTCGCGGAAGCCTTCGAGAACTACTGCCGCAAGCTGCGCGTCGACAAGGAAACCGGCGAGCGCCGCTACGCGATCGTGCAGGCCGAGGACGAGATTGCGTCGATCGGCATGGTGGTCGGCGCCGGCTGGAATGGCGCGCGCGCATTCACCTGCACCAGCGGTCCGGGCATTTCGCTGATGACCGAGTTCATCGGCCTCGCGCACTTTGCCGAGATCCCGGCCACCATCATCAACGTGCAGCGCGGCGGTCCTTCGACCGGCATGCCGACGCGCACGCAGCAGGCCGACATCCTCGCCTGTGCGTACGCCTCGCATGGCGACACCAAGCATGTGCTGCTGTTCCCGGAAGATCCGACCGAGTGTTTCGACCAGGCCGCGGCCGCGCTCGATCTCGCCGATCGCCTGCAGGGCCCGATCTTCCTGATGCTCGATCTCGACATCGGCATGAACCAGCGCCTGTGCGCGCCGTTCAAATGGGACCCTGAGCGCCAGCTCGATCGCGGCAAGGTGATGGATTTCGAGGCGCTTGCGGCAGCGACTCCGTTCGGCCGCTATCGCGATGTCGATGGCGACGGCGTCCCGTTCCGCACCTATCCCGGCACGCATCCGAGCCGTGGCGCCTTCTTCACCCGTGGCACGACCAAGAACGCCGATGCCGGCTATTCCGAGCGCGGCCCCGATTACCTGGAAAACGTCACCCGCCTGCTGCGCAAGTTCGACACCGCCAAGGGCTTGGTGCCGCAACCAGTGCTCACGCCAGCGGCCTGGCCGACGCGCATTGGCGTGATCTTCTTCGGCTCGACCAGCCCGTCGATGCGCGAGGCCGCCGAGCGCTTGAGCCAGGAAGGCCTGCCGATGGATCTTTTGCGTATCCGCGCCTTCCCGTTCCCGGATTCGGTGCGAGAGTTCATCGACGCGCATGCGCAGGTGTTCGTGGTCGAACAGAACCGCGACGCCCAGCTGCGCAGCCTGCTGGTCAACGAATTCGAGATCAACCCGGCGCAACTGCAGCCGATCCTGCACTATGACGGCACGCCAATCACCGCGCGCTTCATTGCTGCGGCGATTCGCGCGCGGCTCGGCGTCGGTGCGGGCAACGAGGAGCGCGCGGCATGACCTATATCGCCAAACCCAAACTGCGCCACCCCTCGCTGCAACCAAACAAGGTCGGCTTCACCCGCCGCGACTACGAAGGTCGTGTTTCGACCTTGTGCGCCGGTTGCGGGCACGACTCGATCTCGGCGGCGATTATCCAGGCGTGCTGGGAGCTCGACATCGAGCCGCACCGCGTCGCCAAGCTCTCCGGCATCGGCTGCAGCTCCAAGACACCCGACTATTTCCTCGGCCAGTCGCACGGCTTCAACACCGTGCACGGGCGCATGCCCTCGGTGCTCACCGGCGCCAATCTCGCCAATCGCGAGCTGCTCTATCTCGGCGTCTCGGGCGACGGCGATTCCGCTTCGATCGGCATCGGCCAGTTCGTCCACGCGATCCGGCGCGGCGTGAACATGGTCTACATCGTCGAGAACAACGGCGTCTACGGCCTCACCAAGGGCCAGTTCTCGGCGACTGCGGACCAGGGCTCGGCCAGCAAGAAAGGCGTGGTCAACTCCGATTCCCCGGTCGACCTGGTCGGCCTCGCGCTGCAGCTCGGCGCCAGCTTCGTCGCACGCAGCTTTTCCGGCGACAAGGGCCAGCTGGTGCCGTTGATCAAGGCCGCCATCCATCACCAGGGCGCTGCCTTCATCGATGTCGTCAGCCCGTGCGTGGCCTTCAACAACCACAGCGGCAGCACCAAGAGCTACGACTACATCCGCGAGCACAACGAGGCGGTCAACCGCATCGAGATCATCGAGAGTCGCGCGCCGATCAACGTCGACTACGCGCCGGGCGAGCTCCTGGAAGTCACCCAGCACGACGGCAGCGTCATGCCCTTGCGCAAGACTGATCCCGATTACGACCCGCGCGACCGCATCAGTGCCATGAACTTCATCGCCCGCCAGCAGGCGCTCGGCGAGGTGGTCACTGGTCTCTTGTACATCGACCCGGAGGCGGAGGATTTCCACCAGCATCTGAAGACCATCAAGACCCCGCTCAACCGCCTGGGTACCGCCGACCTGGTGCCCGGCGCGGCAGTGCTGGAGACGATCAACGCGGGGTTTCGGTGATCGATTTTGGAGTGCGGCGCTCCGCGCCGCTTTGGATGCTCTTCAGCCATGAATTCCCAGAGCATCCAAAGCGGCGCAGAGCGCCGCACTCCAAATAGAATTGCGCTCCGTTCCAGCCGCTGATCCTCGTGCCTTTAATTTCCGACCCAGCCCTCCAAGCCCTGCAACTCCCGTTCGCGGAGGGCGCCTTACAGCTGCCCGCCCATAGCCTGTTCCTGCGCGCCCGCGCGGGGCTCGATCGTGGCCTTTTCCCGCCGGCGCAGCTTGCCTGCGAACAGAGCTTCAAGCCACACGCAGACGCGTTGGTGGATGCCGGCTACGCGCAGCCGGCGCGGCCGAGCGGGCCCTACCTAATGGTGCTGCTGTTGTCACCGCGCCAACGCCTGGAGGCGCGGGCGACGCTGGCGCGCGCGTTTGAATACGCTGGCGAGCTGGGCATCGTCGTCGCGGCGCAGAGCAACGATGAAGGCGGGCGCACGCTGGTCGGCGACATGGAAAGCTTGAGCGGCGGCGCGGTGCGGAATCTCTCCAAGCACCGGTGCCGGGTGGTCTGGAGCGAGCCTGCGGCTCGAAGGGTCGACCCTGGGATGCTCGCGGAATGGTTGGCATTGGATGCGCCCCGGCCCATCGGCGACGGGGAATTTCTCTCTCGCCCAGGCTTGTTCGCCTGGGATCACGCCGATCCCGGCTCTGCGCTGCTGGCTGAATTCCTGCCGGCCGATCTGCGCGGCGAGGGTGCCGATCTGGGTGCGGGCTACGGTTATCTCGCCAGCGAAGTGCTCGCCCGTTGCCCAAAGGTGAGCGCGCTCGATCTCTACGAGGCCGAGGCGCGCGCACTGGATCTGGCGCGATTGAATCTCGCGAGCTGCGGCGATCGCGCTACGCTCGGCTTCCACTGGCATGACGTCGGCGCCGGCCTGCCGCGGCAGTACGATTTCATCGTCAGCAACCCGCCGTTCCACACCGGGCGCGCGGAACAGCCGCAGCTCGGCATTGCCTTCATCCGCGCCGCCGCGGCTGCCTTGCGTCCGCGTGGCCGGCTGCTGCTGGTCGCCAATCGCCATCTGCCTTACGAGCAGGACCTGCGCATGCATTTCGCCTCGATGCGCATGCTCGCCGATGCGCACGGCTTCAAGGTGCTGGAAGCCACCAAGGCCGGTTCCAAGTGAAGCTGCTCAAGCTGATCGCGAATCTCGGCTACGGCACGCGCAAGGAAGTCGCGGCGATGTTCCGCGACGAGCGGATCACCGATGCCGCCGGCAATCCACTCGAGGACGATTCCAAAGTCGACTATGCGGATATCCGCCTCGATGACGAACCGCTCGATCCGGCGCCGGGCCTGCTGATCATGTTGCACAAGCCGGTCGGCTACACCTGCTCGACCAAGGACCCAGGCCGCCTGATCTACGAGCTCATGCCGCGACGATTCCCCTGGCGCAAGCCGATCGTCTCAACCGTCGGCCGGCTTGATCGCGACACCTCGGGCCTGCTGTTGCTGACCGACGACGGTGCGCTGCTGCACCGGATCATTTCGCCGCGGGCGCGGGTCGCCAAGGTCTATGAGGCGACGCTCGCGCAGAATCTTGCTGGCGACGAGGAAACCTTGTTCGGCAGCGGAACGCTGATGCTCGAAGGCGAGGAGGCGCCACTCGCGCCCGCGCAACTCGAAGTCCTGGATCCCAGGCGCGCGCGACTCACGATCACCGAGGGCCGCTACCACCAGGTCCGTCGCATGTTCGCGGCGGCGGGCAACCACGTCACCGCATTGCACCGGATCAGCATCGGCGGCCTCGAGCTCGGCGATTTGCCGGCGGGGCAGTGGCGGCTATTGGGCGCGGAGGAGGTCGCGCGGATATTTGGGTGAGGGAGTGCGAAGGGATGCTCTTGTAGGTCATGTTGCTCGCGTCAGCGAGCTACTTGACGGTATGGCGGAACGAAGAGCGTCAAGTAGCCCGCGTTCGCGGGCAACATGACCTACGACGACCCATCGCGCTGCACCCCGCCATCCTGCCCCACTGTCAAATACGGTAACCCCAACTCCCGCAAATATTCCGCACCCGGCGCGCACCCCAGCAGCATTGCCAGCGTCGCCGCAGCGCCGGCGACCAGGCAGCTGGGGGCGAGGACGCTGACGCTGGCGAAGCTCGTGATCGGCCAGCCGCTGCGGGGATCGAGAATGTGGCTGTATCGGCGGCCGTCGACGACCAGCGCGCGCTCGTAGTCGCCGCTGGTGGCGAGCCCGCCGCTGGCGATTTCGATCTGCGCGATGGCGCGGCTGGTTTCACCTGGATCCTTGATGCCGACGCGCCAGGCGCTGCCGTCTGCGTGGGCGCCGATGACGGCAAGGTCGCCGCCGAGATCGACCACGCCGTGCCAGATGCCGAGCGCACGACAAATCGCCGCAGCGCGGTCGGCGGCGTATTCCTTGACCATGCCGCCGAGGTCGAGACGCATGCCGGGGAACGGCAACCGCAGGCGCGGCCGCTCCCACACGACTTTGTCCCAGCCGATCAAGCCGCGCGCCTGGGCGATCTCATCCGCGCCCGGCAAGCGGCCCTGTTGGCCATCCCAGATCCGCGTCAGCGCGCCTGCCGTGACGTCGAACAGGCCTTCGCTCTGCGCATGCAGCATCGCGGCAAAATCCAGCAGGTTCGCAGTCTCGTCGTCGACTTCGACGAACGCCTGCGCGGCAGCGCGTTGCAACTGCGCCAGCCGGCTGTCATCGCGATAGTGCGAGTACTTGCGATCGAGCCGCGCGACCTCCGCTCGCGCGGCGCGCGCGGCTTCGGCAGCCGCGCCCTCCGGTACACCTTCGATCTCAAGCGCGCATGGGCAACCCATGCTCGTCCACCCGAAGTGCAGAGAGGTATGAGTAATCGGCTGCTCGTGCGCGCCAGCCATCAGTCGAAGCGCAGATCGATTCCCAGCGAGGCCTGCGTGAAGCTCACCAGGCCCGGGTCGTCCCCGGCTGCGCCACCGAGCGCGTAGTCAGAGGAGCTGTGATAGCGCGTGATGGCAGCCACGACTTCGACGCGTCCGAAGCGCTTGCGCAGGTCGAGGCTCGCCGAGAGCGCGCCGTAATCGCCGAGCCGGTAATCGCTCGAATAGTGCTCGCCCGGATCGTCATCGGTGAAGAACGCATGGAAGCGTGCTGCGTCCTGCGTGTACCAGCGCACGCCGGGTACGAGCTTCCAGTCGGCACCCAGTGACTGGTACCACGCGAGCTCAAAGGTGTGCGAGTGCACGCCCCAGCTGTCCTGCGCGTAGCGGTAGTCGGCATGCAATGCGGCGTCGGCTTGCGTCAGCGCGTGCCGATAGCGCAGCAGCAGCGCCGCCTGCGTGCGCCGCTCGGGGCGCGAGTCGTTGAAGAAATTCCCCCCGCCGTAGAAGCGCTTGTATGGATCGGACAGGAAGCCGTTCGACTGGGTGACCTGCAATCCGGCCTGCACCACGCGCGAGCGGTCCAGGACCTGCGCCAGGCTCACGAACAACGAGGCCGTGTTTTTGTGCTCCTCGAGCACGCGATTGAATGCCGGCGCATCGCTCGGGTGGATGGAGTCGCTCGAATAGCTGGCCCCAAAGCCCAGCGTCAGCGCCTCGCTCAGCGCCTGCCGGCGTTCGCCGCCGAAGTAGATCGCGCGGTAGTCGTCCTCATCCGAATAACCAGCGCTCACGCCAAAGCCGTTGCCGCCACCTTGATCGCGCTCCCAGCCGACGTCGACCTGCTGGCGTGATTCGCGGATGGTCGCGCCGCTCATGATCTGCAGTGGCTGACCGTCCTCGTCCGGAAACAGGAACCAGGGCGAGGCGCCGCTCATGAGCTCGGAGGTCAGTCCCAGGCGCAACTCGTCCTGGTCATTGAGCGTGTGTGCGACATTCAGTTGCTGCGTGCGGATGTGGAAGCGCTCCGCGCTGCCGTCGAGCGGTGCGTCGCCCAGCGCATCCTCGTCGTAATCGTTGTAGCGATAGCTGACGCGCGTGTCGCCGTCGCCCGCGGCGGTTGCTGGCGACACCGGTGCGCTCAAGGCCGCAGCCGCTGCCAGCAGGCTCGCTAGCTTGTGTCGCATCAATTACAGCCGCAGCCGCCGCCGGCCGCGCCGACGCGCCCGCTGCTGCCTTCTTTGCTGAAATGGGTGTGCTCTTTCAGCGCGGTCTTCAGCGGATCCGGATCCCACTGCATCTCCCAAGCGGCGAGGCGGCCACGCTCCCAAGGCTGCACCGGCGTACTCGCGCAGCCGCCGAGCATTGTCGCCAGCAGCAGCAAACCTAGCCTATTGCGCATCGGCCGCCACCAGGCTACGCACCTGCGTACGTAGCTCGTCGATATCCTTCTCTTTGAAACCGGCATGTCGCGCATGTACCTTGCCACTGCGATCGATCAGATAGGACGAGGGCATTGCCTTGAGCCCATAAGCGAGGGCAACCACGCCACCGCCATCGTAGACGACGGGATAGCTGACCTTGTGCGTCTCCAAAAAGGCTCTGGCGTCGCCCTGGTCCTCGACGACATTGACCGCGAGGATCTCGAAATCCGAGCGCCCGAATTCCTGGCGCAAGCCCTCGTAGAGCGGCAGCGATTTGAGGCAGGGGCTGCACCATGAGGCCCAGAAATCTACCAGCACCACTTTGCCCTTGAGCCCGGCGAGACTATGCGGCGCATCGCCGGTAAGCGCCGGTTGGGCAATGGCCGGCGCCACGTCGCCGATCTCGACGGCGACGGCCGTCGACGCCATCACGCTCAGCGCGAGCGCGATTGCGACAGCGCAACCACTCTGCGCCGAAAACCGAACACCAAAAACCGTCAACCCGCTCACTTTGCCAGCTCCGCTTCGGCCTCACTCAAGGACTGGCACAGGGCTTCCGATCCCGGGAGCGCGCGAGTGATGGGAATACTGCCGCTGAGCGGTGGATTGGTCAGGGTGTAGTTGACCGTGCCACTGGTGCAGGAGGTAAAACTCAGCGTCGCTGTACCGACTTGAGTCGTGGTCGTCGCCTGGCCGTTATTGAAGATGCCACCGCTGGTCTGGAAGACCATCAAGGGTGCGCTGGCGCCGGAATAGTTACCCTGGATGGTGAGCCAGCGATGCTCAGGCGCGCCCAATTTGAAGGCTGCGGTCGGCGGCGAAGTCTGGAAGGTGAACCACGCCGCGAACATGAACCGGCTGACGGGCTCAATATCGATCAGGAAGCCCTGGCCACTCGTTGCCGGGTTGAACCAGGCACCGGCAATGCCCTGGTTGATGGCGAAAGTGGTACCACCACCGACGATGGTGATGCGGGCATTCATCGACGTATTGATCGAGGCACCGGGCACCGAATGCGCGCGGCAGTAGACAGGCACCACCCCGGCGGCAGTGAACGTGCGCTCGAAGACCCAGCCAGGCCCCGCGGTCGGGCGCGAAAACGAGTTGTCGTCGGCAGTCACATCGTGGAAGCCCTGGTCATTGATGAAGCGGACGGTGTCGCCGACGTTGATGCTGACCGCGTTGGGGATGAAGACGTTATTGCGCAGGCGTATCTCCACCGTTGCGGCCTGCGCAGCAGTGGCACCGACGAGCAGTGCCGCAATCAAGGTCCAGCTCTTCCAGCTTTGCATGGGATTGCTCCAGTGTTTGGTCGGGCCCGCGAGGAACGCAGCGGAATTAAAAAACAGAACTCAATATCAACGTAGCAAACCGCTTTGCAGCCGACATCCCCCATTCGGTGCCGGCCATACCCGACCAAGGTCAGGCGTTGCCTTGAGCCACCTTCCGCACCTGCCTATGCTGATCGCATTGACCGGCCCCTCACAAGCGGCAGCTCGCAGTCGGCACCGCACACTCGCAGGAAGAAAACGCATGAAGCAGGGCTTGGTGCTGTGCATGATCGTCAAGGACGAAGCCGCGATCATCGCGCGTGCGCTGGCTTCGGTGCGATCACATGTCGCGGCTTATCTCATCATCGACACGGGTTCGAGCGATGCCACCATCGCCAGCGTGCGCGAGCAACTGGCGGGCTTGCCTGGGGACATCGTCGAGCGGCCCTGGCGGGACTTCTCGAGCAACCGCAACGAGGGGCTGGAGCTCGCGCGCGGGTACGGCAGCCACGCGCTGATCCTCGATGCGGATGAAGAACTGACCCTGCCGCGCGGAAGCTTTCCGGCGCTCGTCGCCGACGGCGACCTCTGGTGGGTGTCCGAGCGCAGCAGCAAGCCGGCTCCGGCGTTGTCCAAGCCGCGCATCCTGCGCCTCGATTCGGGCTACCGCTTCAAGGGCGTGATCCACGAGGCGATCGCCTATGACGACCAGGCGCGGCACGTGGACCTGGCCGAGATCGTGATCCTTGCGCACTACGACGGCGCACGTTCGACGGTCGGCTCGATCAAGGACAAATACTTGCGCGATGCGCGGTTGCTCGAGGACGCGCTCGTCGCCGAACCGGACGAATCGCGCTCCTGGTACTACCTCGGCATGTCCTACCTCGCGGCTGGCGAGCCCGCGCGCGCCGAGGCGCCCCTGACGCATCTGCTGACGCTGCCCCAGGCACTGCCGAGCGAGCGCTACGACGCGCGCATGCGCCTCGCCGCGATCGCACGCCAGCGGGATGCGCTCGAGCTGGCCGAGTCGCATCTGCGCGCCGCCAGCATGCTCGCGCCGCGCCGTCCCGACCCGCTGATCGTGCTCGCCGAGCTTAGCTACGCCCGCGGTGAAGCGGCGATCGCCCACGCCCTCGCCCTGCGCTCGCTGGAGATTCCCGTCGTCAACGACGGCATGTTCATCGACGCCGAGCTGATGTTCCCCCGTCGCCAGCTCATCTTCCTGCAAGCCGCCAGCGCCGTTGGCGATGTTGCCCGCGCCCGCCAAGTCGTCGAAAACGTCCTCCGCCAACCCGAGCTCACCGCGCACGCCAGGGCGGTGTTCCAGGAATGGCGCGGGCGGCTTTCCTGACGCAAAGGCAATAGCGAGAGCCATCCGCAGATTTCGCAGATTACGCAGATTAAGAGCAAGAAGCGTCACCACGGCATCGGTTCCAATCTGCGGAAATCTGCGAAATCTGCGGATGAAATGCTCTTGCGGTGGGATTGCCGCAACGTTTTAGATTGGGTCGATGGGGCCGCCCCCGCCCAGCACCGCGCTGACGTTGTCGAGGGCGCGGAGGCCCATGGCGTGGCGGGTTTCGACGGTGGCGCTGCCCATGTGCGGGGTGAGGAAGACGTTGCGCAGGGCGGCGAGGCGTTGGTCGAAGGCGGGTTCCTTGGCGAAGACATCGAGGCCGGCGGCGAACAGCGGACCGGAGCCGAGCGCGCCGAGGAGCGCCTCCTCATCGACCAGGCTGCCGCGGGCGACGTTGATGAAGATGGCACCCTGCGGCAGCAGCGCAAAACGGCGCGCATCCATGATCCCGCGGGTTTCCGGCGTTGCCGGGGCATGCAGCGAGAGCACCTGGCAGTGCGGCAGCATCGCGTCGAGATCGGCATGGAACTCGGCGCCCTGCTCGAGTTCGGCCGGCAGGCGGCTGCGATTGCAATACAGCACGCGCATGCCGAAACCACGGGCGCGGGTGGCCACCGCACGACCGATACGGCCCATGCCGAGGAGCCCCAGCGTCTTGCCGGAAAGACGCGTTCCGAGCATCTCGCCCTGCAGGAAATTCAACCGCCACCCGGTCTCCATGATCTTGAGATATTCAGCGGCCCGGCGCGCGGCGCCCAGCATCAGCAGCAGGGTGAGGTCGGCCGTGCATTCGGTCAGCACGTCCGGCGTATTGGTGACGATGATTCCGCGCGACTGCGCCGCGGCCAGGTCCAGGTGATCGAAGCCGACGCTCGCCGTGGCAATCAGCCGAACACTGTAAGGCAGCGCGGCGATTGCGGCAGCGTCCAGGCGCTGGCCGCCGCAGACCACGACTGCCTTCGGCTGCAGCGTCTGCGCCAATGGCACCAGTTCGCGCGCCGGCAGGTTGCGGCCTTCGACACAGTGCGCGGTAAAGCGCGCCTGCGCGATGGCGCGCACCGAATCGGGCGCCGCGTACGCGACCAGTACGCCGGCCTGGCTTGAACTGGAACCAGGGGATTCGCTCAGCGGGAGCAACGTTTCAGCCATGGCAAAGAGCCCGCGTATCCGGAATGCGGCGCAGGATAGCCACGCATCCGATCGATAGCTGTAAGAATCCGCGCGCGGCGACGTCAACCCTGTGCACCACACAGGAGACCCAAGCGTGCCGATCCCCATCCCGATCCACCCTGCCATGCTCAGCGAACCCGGCGTAAACGCCGATCTTGCGACGCTCGCGCGCACTTACGGCGAGCTCGTCTACCGCGCCGCCTACCGCGTGCTCGGTGACGCCGCCCTGGCCGAGGACGTCCAGCAGGAAGTGTTCCTGCGGGTGCTGGAGGCACCGACGCCAGCGGTCGCATCCTGGCCAGCCTACCTGACCGCGCTCAGCGTGCGCCGGGCGATCGACACGCTGCGACGGCAGCAGAGCTGGCGCCGCTGGCTGCCGGGCTGGACGCAGCAGAGCGCAGTCTCCAGTGCATCCGTAGAGAGCGAGGTTCTCGACGAGGAACGCACTCGGCGATTGCGCAAGGCACTCACGCGGCTGCGCCCGCAGCTGGCCGAATGCTTCCTGCTGCGCTGCGTGCATGGCCTGGAGCTCACCGAGATCGCCAACGCCCTCGGGCTCGGCGTCAACCACGTCAGCGTCAACTTGAACCGCGCCACCCGGCAGCTCGAAGCGCTGCTCGCCGACACCACCGCCAAGGAGCAATCCCATGAGTGAGATCAGCCGTGACTCCCTGTCACCGACCCTTTGCGCTCATCTGGAGGCCTTCGATCAGGTCACGCCAGGGCGCCAGCAGTTGGAACAAGCACGCCGGCGCTTGCTCGACCGTGTCACTGGCGCCACCCGCCCGCAGCTGCGCGCTCCGCGCACCTGGCTCGCGCTGGCTACGGCCGGCCTGTTCGCAGTGCTCGTGCTCGGCTTCGCGCCGCTGGCATTTCGCGGCAGCGACGCCTTCGCCAACGTCCTCCAGCATTTCCATGACTTCCGCACGCTCAGCCTGACGATCGAGCAGAACGTGGCCGGCGAAGCCGGGCTGGCTACCCGGGTGTTGGCAGATCGCGAGGGCAATGTTCGCACCGATACCGGCAGCGAAGTCAGCGTGATCATCAACGCATCGCAGCGCCAGATGGTGGTGCTGCTGCATTCGGCAAAGCAGGCGCTGCCGACGGCATTGCCGGCGACCGCCGCGTTTTCTGGCGACAGCGCGCTCGCCTGGGTCGACGAGATCCGCAAGTTCAAGGAACAGGCCCGCGCGCTGCAGGAAACGCGCGTCATCGACGGCACGATCGCCCGCGGCTGGGCGCTCGACCTGCCGAGCTCGAGTGTCGTGCTGTGGGCCGACGACCGGGGCTTGCCGCTCGCCATCGAGTTGCCGGGCAATGGAATTGAGCTCCGCTACCGCCTGCGCTTCGACGAACCGCTGCCCGCAGACAGCTTCAGCGTGACGCCGCCGGCGGGATATGCGGTGGTAGGGGCGGACGCGGACTGATCGCTGAGGGAAAGTAGGCCGCTGTGCGCGCGGCTTCTTGCGCGCTCTGCGGCAAAGCCCGCGGGAGAGCGGAGACAGCCGCAGAGCGTGCCAACAGCCGCACGCACTGCGGCCTACGAACTCGCTACCAGAAAGCGCCGCAGAGCGCGCCAACAGCCGCACGCACTGCGGCCTACGTCCGCCGCGCAATCCAGTTGGCAATATCCTCGATCACGTTGGCGCGATCGTTCTCGATCAGCAGGTTGTGATAGGCGCCTTCGTAGAGACGCAGTTCCTTGTCCCACGAGCCGACGTTGGCATGAAAGAGCGCGCTGCCGCTGGCCGGGGCGATCGCGTCTTCGCTCCCTTGCAGGAGCAGCACCGAGAGCCGCAGATGCCCGGCCATGCGCTGGGTTCCGGTGATGGCGCGGGCAATCTCCATGGTCAGCCGTGGCGTGGTCTTGCGCTGGAAGGTCGGGTCACTGATGTAGCGGCGCACCGCAACCTGGTCGCGGGCGATCGCGGTCTGGTCGGTGCCGGCGTCGAGCTGCAGCCGGGGCGCCAGCTTGGCCAGGCGGCCGAACAGCCAGCGCCGCCAGCCGGCCATCCCAGCGATCTCCAGCCAGGGCGCGATCGCGACGATGCCGCGCAAGCCAGCCGGCCGGTTCTGCGCGTAGTCGAGCACGATCAAGCCGCCGAGGCCGAGACCGACCAGGTGAATCGGCGTCTGCGGCGCGGTGCGCTCGACTTCTTCGATGAAGGCCTGCAGATCGTCGCGGAAATCGCTCCAGCGCTCGATGAAGACGCGCGGCCCCGGTGATCGCCCGTGGCCGCGCAGGTCGTAGGCGTAGATGGCCATGCCGCGACCACTCAGCTGGCGCGTGAGCTCACGGTAGGGCAGGGACTGGTGATGATCGCCGAGGCTGTGCACGAGGATCACGCTGACGCTGCCAGTCCCGCTGCGCGGCGGCGTCAGGTGACACTGCAGACGCAGTCCGTCCGCGATACCGAAAGTGCTTGGAAACATCTCCCGTCCCAGGCTTCACCACTGAGTAACCACCATAGCGTAGCGCGGACCCGGCTTCGATCGCAGCGTGCTCCCAAGTGCGACGTGAATCTTGTCATTCCTTGTAGCAGCAAGGTCCTCGACACTGGCAGTGCTGCCCGGCGCAACCCAAGATGCGCAGCTGTCGAGAGCTGGGAGAGGCACATCGCACCGTTTTTTTTCCGCGCGGCGCCGAGCGGCTGTCAACGCCTGCCCGCGACGTGCGTTGCTGGGGGTAACCCACCTTCTTCACGATCCCGATCGATGCGTGTCAGTTTCACCATGCGGGCGGTCCTGTTCGGGTTGCTGATCCTGCCGGGGTTGGCGCACGCTTTCGCCGAGTGTGACGACCTCACCGGATTGCCGATCAACTTCAATGTGCGCTGGCCGCAGGTCTGGGACGCACTCAACGCAGAAGCCCCTTGCACGCAGAACTGCCACCTTGGCAGTGATGCGCAGGGCGACTTGAACCTCGGCTCGCGCACGCTCTCGCAATATTTCCTGGTGCACCAGCCGAGCAGCCAGAACCCGGCCATGCTGCGGGTAGACCCGGGAAATCCAAAGTTCAGCCTGTTCTTCCAGAAGGTCAGTTGCACCGAGCCCAAGATCGGTGGCCCGATGCCGCCGCCCAATGGCCATCTCTCTGCGCACCTGCAGGGGATGATCTACGACTGGATCGAGCAGGGCGCCTATGGGGAGTCTGCCGAGGATCCCATTCCGCGCGACTACATGTTTCGTGACTCGCTCGAATCGCTGCGCCGTTGAACTTCCTGCCGTATCGCATCCAGCGAAGCGGCCGCCACCCATGCCGGAGGCCTGAATGAAAGCCCTGATGTTCGCCTTGAGTCTCCTGATCGGCGGGGCACTCGCGCCCGCCCAGGCGCAGAAGCTGCCGCCTTTCGGGCTCTCCCCCGAGCTCGTGGCCCCGGCCGCGCCAGCTGGACAGAAGGTCGCCTACGCGGTCGGCTCGGACCTGTCCGGCGCCTTCTACGATCCGGCGCAGAACGGCCATGGCTTCATCATCCAGCACATCGTGAGCGGTGGCGTGCCGGCGGTACTGGTGACCTGGTTCACCTACCTCGATGGCAAGACGCGCTGGCTGATCGGTATCGGTCCGGTGACGGGCAGCAGCGCGCGCGTTCCGCTGTCGATCGGCAGTGGGGCGGATTTCCCGCCGCGCTTTAACCCCGCCAGCGCCAGCCTGCAAAGCTGGGGCGAGCTCACCTTGAACTTCGCCAACAAGAATGGCGGCACTGCGACCTGGACCACGACCTTCCCCGGATTTTCCAACGGCTCGATGCCGATCACGCGCCTGACCCAGCCGGCGAGTGCGTATGAGTCCCCGGCGAATGCGGTTGCCGCGTGCCACAGCGGCTCGTGGTACGACCCGGCGCAGAGTGGCCATGGCGTCTTTGTCGAGGTGCTCGGCACGGCTCCCAATCGCACCATGTTGGCGATCTGGTACGCCTATCTCAACGGTGAGCAGCGCTGGATGGTGGCTACGGGGCCGATCGTCGGCAACGTCGCCAACTTGACGGCGGCGCTGACGGCCGGCGCGACGGCCGCGCCCAATTTCAATCCTGCGGCGGTGACCAGCCAGCCCTGGGGCACGATGACCTTCACCTCGCAGAGCGCTAACAACGCGAGCTGGAATTGGAACAGCACGCTGCCCGGTTTTGGCAGCGGCACGATGAGCCTCACCCGGCTCACTGAGCTGTCTGGTCAAGGCTGCGGCCCGTCGTCGGACGCCGAGGCGGCGCGCTTCCTGACCCAGGCCACCTTCGGGCCGACCGATGGCGAAGTGGCCCGTGTGCGCAACTTGGGGTATGCCGGCTGGATAGCCGATCAGCAGGCGCTTGGTGCGACCCTGCAGCGGCCCACCATCGAAGCACTGGTTGCCGCGCAGGTGCAAGTCAATCCGCTGAACGCGCAGGCCTACCGCGCCACCCGCGTCGAACGCTGGTTCAACACCACGGTGAATGCCCCCGATCAGCTGCGCCAGCGCGTCGCCTTTGCGCTCAGCCAGATCATGGTGCTTTCGGATGTGGGTGCGCTCGACAACAACCCGATCGGCGTCGCCGAGTACAACGACATCCTGTTGCGCAATGCTTTCGGCAACTATCGCGCATTGCTGAGCGAAGTCACCCGCAGCCCGATGATGGGCCAGTTCCTGACCTCGCTGCGCAATCAGAAGACCGACTGGACTTTCGACACCAGTGGCAACCTGGCCCCGGGGCTGCTACAGCCGGATGAAAACTACGCGCGTGAAGTCATGCAGCTGTTCTCGATCGGCTTGATCGAGCGCAACCGCGATTTCACCCCGATCCTGGCTAACGGCCAGCCGGTTTCCACCTACACCCAGGAGCTCGTCACCCAGACCGCCAAGGTGCTGACCGGGCAGGCATTCCAGTGCACCGGGACGACTACTGTCGGCGGCCTTACGCTCACTCGCAACTGCGGCACCTGCATCGGGATCGCCTGTCAGTTCTCGACCACGCTGTTCTTCTCCAATCCATCGCGCTACGCCGCCAATGGCAACGTGACCGCACTCATGCATCCGGATGGCTATCGGCCGATGATCTGCTATCCGCGCTACGCCGATACCGGGCGTTCCGCCACCGCCACCAACGGCTACGCAGTTCTTCCCGCGCCCAACAACACCAAGACCCTGGTCGCCGGGATCACCATCCAGCCGAGCCCGGTGGCCTGCCACACGGCAACCGCCGGCGCCGACCAGCAGACCTGCATCACCTACTGCAACACGCAGATCGACACGCTGATCGACTCGCTGTTCATGCATCCGAACGTGGCGCCATTCATCTCGCGCCAGCTGATCCAGCGGCTGACCACCAGCAATCCCAGCCGCGGCTATATCGATCGCGTAGCGGCGAGTTTCGAGGACGACGGTACGGGCGTACGCGGCAATCTCGGCGCGGTGGTGCGCGCGATCCTGCTCGACCCGGAGGCACGCGCCACGCAGCCCGCAGCGACTTTCGGCAAGCTGCGTGAGCCACTGCTGCGATTGACCGCGGTGTGGCGCGCCTTCGGCGTCTCGGCGAGCACTGCCGGTACCTACGGTACGACGCAGCCGGAGCGCTTCTACGCGCAGCGCCCGTTCGGTGCCAGCTCGGTGTTCAATTTCTACGAGCCTGACTACCAGCAGCCCGGTGAGATTGCCGACGCGGGTTTGTTCTCGCCGGAGTTCCAGATCCTCGACGAATCGACCTCGATCACTGCGTCCGATGAGCTGTGGCGGCGCGTGTTCGCGGGTTACTCGATCACCAGTGCGACGGCGACTACTTTCACCGCACCGAACAACAGCGCCTACCTGCCGCCAGCGGTCATCGATGCGCTGCCGACCGAGGCGAATGCACTGGTCGAGTCACTCAACCAGAAGATGCTCTACGGCAGCATGACCCCGACCATGAAATCCAAGCTGGTCGCGCTGCTCACCACCGATATGGCCGGCGCCGATCATCGCCGTCGCGCGCTCGATCTGATTCATCTGATCGCGATCTCTCCGCAATTTGCGCTGCAACAGTAAGGAGCTTCGACATGGGACGCATGAGCCACAACAATCGTCGCGACTTCTTGAAGGCGCTCGGCAGCTCTTTTGCAGTCGGCTCGATGGCCAGCCTGGTGCCACAACTGGCGCTGATGCCGCGCGCCGCTGCCGCGAACAAGGGCGGCACCTACAAGGCGCTTGTCTGCATCTATCTCGCTGGCGCGAATGACTCCTACAACTGGCTGGTGCCGCGTGACTCCGAAGCTGCCGGCAGTCGCTACGACACCTATCGCACCAGTCGCGGTGGCGTCTACAGCGCGACCAACACCACCGGCCTCGCGCTCGCTTTCAATGACCTGCTGCCGATCACGCCGACGAATACGCCGATCCCCTATGGCCTGCATCCGTCGAATGCGGATTTCACCGCGGTCAACGGCGCCACGAGCCAGGCCCACAGCGGCATGCAGACGTTGTTCAACCAAGGCAAGCTGGCCTTTGTCGCCAACGCCGGGACGCTCGTCCGGCCGATCTCCAAGACCGAATACAACGCTGGCGCGCCGCGTCCAGCGCAGCTGTTTTCGCACAACGACCAGGAGTTGCAGTGGCATGTGGGCATGTCCGCTGGCAGCAATCCGATGGGTCGCTTCGGCTGGGGCGGGCGCGTCGCCAAGCTCACCGCCGGAGGCTCGCTGCCGATCGGCCTCTCGCCGACGATCTCGGCGGCGGGCGCCTCGCGCTTCCTGATCGGCGACGGCATCCTGCCATACCAGGTGGCCTCTGCCGGCGTCGACCTGATCGACAACTACACCGCTGGCACCACCGGAACAAATTACTCCGGTGCCCGCCGCGCGCTGCTCAATGACCTGCTCGACGACTCCTACGCGCACCCGTTCTCACGCGGCTACGCGAGCACCCTGCGGCGTTCGCTGGATGTCGGCGAAAGCCTGTCCACTTTCCTGAGTGCGGCTGACGGTTCCGGCAATGTCGCCGCCGTGTTCCCGAGCGGCAACAGCCTCGCCGACCAGCTCAAGATGGTCGCGCGCATGATCAAGGTCAGCCGCGCATCGCTGAATGCGCAGAGCCAGGTGTTCTACGTGCGCCACGGCAGTTTCGACCTGCACGACGGCATGTTCGTCGCCGGCCAGCCGGTCGCCAGCGCCGGCCACGGACAGTTGATGACGGCGTTCAACCAGGCGGTCGGCGCCTTCTGGACGGCGCTCGGCGAGATCGGCGCGCGCGACAACGTCACCACCTTCACCATGAGCGACTTCGGCCGCACCCTGTCCGGTAACGGCAGCGGTTCCGACCATGCCTGGGGCGGCAACATGATGGTGCTCGGCGACGCCGTGCAGGGCAACAAGATCTACGGCACATACCCAAAGCTGGTGGTCAACGCCGACGACAATGCCAACAAGGATTGGAGCTTCTCGCGCGGCCAATATATTCCGACCACCTCCGTCGACCAGGTCGCGGCTACCCTCGCGCGCTGGATGGGCGTCACCGACAGCGCCACCTTGAACACGATCTTCCCCTTGCTCGGGAATTTCTCGACCAACAATCTGGGGTTCATGGGGTAGCGGCGAGATGCCGGTTGCCGGTGTAGTTGTTGGCTGCGGCTCCACGGACTCAGTGACATAAAGAAAAAGGCCGACCGCACCTCCTGGTGCGGTCGGCCCTGACCGATGCTTCTGCGCCGTTGCTTAGCGCGAAGAGCCCGGGCGCTGCTGGTTGTCGCGCACGACCGGGCCACGCGGGTCCGGGATTTCCTGCACGTCGACGTCGGTGCGGCGCACGCTGTCGACGATGGTATCGACGCGATCGCGCGCCTGCTTGCCAACCGTGACCTCCTCGACGACGCGTGCGGTCTTCGAGACCACCGCTTCCTCGGCGGTGTTGCGGATCTCCAGCTGCTGATCACCCTGGCCGAACGCGGCCAAGTCAGCCGGAGTCGCCACGCGGTTGACCGGATGACGCTCCACCACTGCACGCTCTTCGTGCAGGCTGATCTGTTCGCGCACCGGTGTTTCGATGACTCGGCGCTGCACGCGCACTCCGCCATGCATGACTTCGCGCTTGCCTACCTTGACCTCTTCCTGGACGACCTTGAGGGTTTCCAGTTCCTTGGCCTTCTGCGCCGCAGTGTAAGGAGCTGCATTGGCGTCGTGCCCGGCATAGCCATTCGCCTTCCACTGCTCCACCCGCTCGGTGGTGTCGATGGCGCCAGCGCGCTCGAGCAAGTCGGTCACGTCGTCTGCCCGGTTGTCGTCAGCAAGGCGGACGGTGATGACCGCACCACCGCGACGCACGGCTTCGGCGTAGTGACCCGAAGCTTCGTCCGGCTCGCTCAACCCAAAGAACGTCGCGAAAAAACCGCGGCGATCTCTGGGCTCAGCCGTCCGGGTGTTGTCGACATCGGTCGCGACCAAAGTCACGGCGCTGTCGTCCAGGCCCTGCAATTTGAGCATCGAGCAAGCCTGCTTGGCCTGGGCAATATCGTCGAAAACACCAGTAAGAATCGTAGTCATCGTGTTTCTCCTAAGGATGAGCCAGAGCCGCGAAATGGCGGCTCTGGGGACAAGAGCCAAGTTAACGCTGGGCGTCGAGCTGGCGGTCGGACGCGCTTTTCGAATCCAGGCGCGCGTCGGAACTGGTTTCTTCAATCGAGATGGATTCACGGCGCAGGCCGACGTCGATCGGCAGGCGGAATTCGCTGGTTTTCTTGCGGATGTGAATCTCTTCGGTGACGACCAATTGCTTGGTCACCAGGGTGACTTCCTCGTGGACCGAGATGATGGTGAGATCGCCCTCGGTGCGCACCGCGACCGGCTGGTCGACCACCCGGTCGACGCGCACGCGCACCACTTCGACATCGTCGCGAGTCAACGGCTCGTCGATGATCTGCCGGCGCTCGTCGACGTGTTTGGTGATGCGCACAACCCCGGTCTCAACCACCCGTTTGCTGATCTCGAGCTGTTCTTCAATGACCGGTATTACGGTCAAGGGTGCTGCGCAAGTGATTGATTCATCTACGGTTGAGTTCATGGCCGAGTCCGTTTGCGAGCCGCGAGTCGAACAGCCGGCAAGTCAACTGGGCGCGAAAAACTTTACAGTTTGCCGTGAAGCCGAGCATCCCGATCGGAACCCTTGCGCGAGCGCAGCGCAGCGCTGTTCCTGGCTGATCAGATCAGCCCCACGCGGGGCGCGACTATCGAACTCAGCAGCGGAGTTCTGGCGCTGTTATCAAGCTGAGATGAATGAGTTTTGCGACACGCCGGGTCGATCGATGCGCTCGCTTTTGTCGCACCTCATCTGTGGATGGCTTCGCCTTCCACGCTCGCCTGATCTTCTGGCCCGCGCGCGAATGCCTCGCGCATGACCTCGTCGTCGCGCAGGCCTTCCCACTTGGCGACGACCATGGTGGCGACGCCGTTGCCGATGAGGTTGGTAATGGCGCGGGCTTCGGACATGAAGCGGTCGATGCCGAGGATGAGGGCGACGCCTTCGACCGGTACTTTGCCGCCGAGCACGCTCAAGGTCGCGGCGAGGGTGATGAAGCCGGAGCCGGTCACGCCGGCGGCGCCTTTGGAGGTCAGCAGCAGGACGCCGATCAGGATCAGCTCCTCGCGCAGGCTCAGGTCCACACCGACGGCCTGGGCGATGAAAACCGCGGCCATGGTGAGGTAGATGCAGGTGCCATCGAGATTGAAGGAGTAGCCGGTCGGGAGGACCAATCCGACTACCGAGCGTGCGCAACCCGCTTCTTCCAGGCGCCGCAGCATGCGCGGCATGGCCGATTCGGACGAGGACGTGCCGAGCACCAGCAGTAGTTCGCCACGGATGAACTTGAGGAAGGACCACAGCGAAAAGCCGGACCAGTAGGCGACCATCCCGAGCACACCGAAGACGAAGGCGAAACAGGTCGCATAGACCGCCAGCAGCAGCCAGCCGAGCGAGGCGAGCGTGCCGAAGCCGAACTTGCCGATGGTGAAGGCCATTGCGCCGAAGGCGCCGATCGGCGCCGCGCGCATGATCAGCGCGACCACGCCGAAAAATGCGTGGCTGAGGTCGTCGAGCCCATGCAGGACCGAGTGACCGCGCACGCCCATGTGCGAGAGCGCGATGCCGAAGAGCAGCGCTACCAGCAGCACCTGCAAGAGGTCGCCGTCGACGAAGGCGGAGACGAAGGTGGTCGGGATGATGTGCAGCAGGAAGCTGACGATGCCCTGGTCGTGGGCGGCCGTCCGGTAGGCTTCGACCTGGCTCGCGTCGAGTTGTGCCGGGTCGATGTTCATGCCGGCGCCCGGCTGCAACCCATTCGCGACCAGCAAGCCAAGGATGAGCGCCACCGTGGTCAAGATCTCGAAATAGATCAGTGCCTTGATGCCGATGCGCCCAACCTGTTTGAGGTCGCCCATCTTGGCGATGCCGACCACGACGGTGAGGAAGATCACCGGCCCGATGATCATCTTCACCAGCTTGATGAAGCCATCGCCAAGTGGCTTCATGGCCGCGCCAAGCTCGGGTGCGACGACGCCGAGGATGACCCCGATCAGCATTGCGACCAGCACCTGGACGTACAGGTTTTTCCACCAGCCACGCGGCATGGCGTGATCCTTCGTGCGGTTGGATCAGAGGCCTATACGGAAAGCGCGTGCGCGGCTCAAGGGGGCTTGGGATGTGCTCTTGATTTGCGTGGATCCGGACCTTGTCCAGACGCTGTCGCTTGGTGGGTCCGGACCTTGTCCGGACGCTTTTTCTTAAGTCAAAAGCG
>JANPJV010000293.1:0-1816 GCA_031425695.1 Rhodanobacteraceae bacterium
CAAAGCGTTCGGACAAGGTCCGAACCCACGTAGAGTCCACTCAGCCAAAGCGTTCGGACAAGGTCCGAACCCACGTAGAGCGAGTCCACTCAGCCAAAGCGTTCGGACAAGGTCCGAACCCACGTAGAGCGAGTCCACTCAGCCAAAGCGTTCGGACCGGTTCGAAACTACGCGGAGCAACTAATGCGACCCCAGCCATTCCGGCACCGCCGCATTCACTACACCGGGTTGTTCGTATTGCGGCAGGTGCGCGGCCGACTCTACCGTGGCCAGCTGCGCGTGCGGCATGTATTTCAGAGCGTCGACATGGTTCGTGTCGGGGAAGCTGACGTCCTCGCGGCCCCAGATCCGCAGCACCGCCAGGTGACCTTGCCCCGTACTGTCACGTAGTGCCCGATTCATCGCTTCGCACATCCCACCGGGCGCGGGCGCAACGTGACCTACAAGAGCATTCACTTTACTGCCGTCGAGCATAAGTCTGCGCGGCGCCGCTTGGGCGCGATGCTTGAGCGGGCCACCATGATCGACACTGTTTCCGGCCGCAGGATCCTCATCACGGGCGCGGCCATGGGCATGGGGCGGCTGTATGCGCAGTACGCGGTGGCCGAGGGCGCCGGGGCCGTGATCCTCTGGGATATCAATGCGGTCGAGCTGGAAAAGACCGCGGCCGAACTGCGCGCCGCGGGCGGCAAGGTTCATCCCTACCTGGTCGATGTGGCCAGCCCGGAAGCAATCAGTGCCGCGGCAGCTCGCGTGCGCGCCGAGGTCGGCGATCCGCAGATCGTGTTCAACAACGCCGGCGTCGTTCGCGGCAAGCCCTTCTGGGAACATGACCCGGGCCGCGATATTGCCTTCACCATGGCGATCAACGCACTCGCGCCCATGTACATCGCGCGCGAGTTCCTGCCGGCCATGCTGGCTGACCGCGCCAGCGAGAGTCGCATCGTCAACATTGCCTCTGCCGCCGCTTTCGTCGCGACGCCGCAGATGAGCGTCTACTGCGCCTCCAAGTGGAGCGTGACCGGCTGGAGCGATTCACTGCGCCTCGAGCTCAAGATCGGTGGGCATCACCAGGTCAAGGTCACCACGGTGAATCCGAGCTACATCAGCACCGGCATGTTCGACGGTGCCAAGCGCATGTTCCTGACCCCGATCCTGACCCCGGAGTTCGTTACCACCCGGGTGTGGAGCGCAATGAAAACCGGCCGCGCGCGTCTGTTCCTGCCCTGGACGATCTACCTCTCGAACGCCCTAAAGGCGCTCCTGCCCCTGGCCCTCTACGACTGGCTCGCCCTCAACGTGCTCGGCATTTACAAGTCGATGTCGGAGTTCAAGGGGCGCGGGTGACGCAAGACGCAATCAAAAGCAAAAAGTTTATCCACAGATAAGAGCAGATTAGCGCCGATTAGGAGCGACCAACGATCCGAAAACGCGCGCGGAAAAATCTGCGGAAATCTGCGCAAATCTGTGGATAAATGCTTTTTCTCCATTGCCCCGGTCACCGCCGCTTGTTGCTGAAAGCCGCGAGATTGGCGGCGGCCTGGGCGCGGACCTTGTTGTGGAGCATCGGGGTCCAGCCGAGGACCACGCCGGCCGGGCCGAGTGCCTGGCGTGACCAGCGCCAGAAGTTGAAGCGATCGACGTGGGTGGCGATCAGCCCGCTTTCGAAGGTGAAGTCGGCATCGACGACGTTGTGGACCATGCGGCCGGTCGCGCTGAAGCGATAGTGCGGTTCCCAGTGCGCGTGGCCGCTCTTGGCGTCGGCCGAGATCGCGCTGGCTTCGAGTTTCCAGACGTCCTTGCCTTTGGCCTTGAC
>JANPJV010000294.1:0-2499 GCA_031425695.1 Rhodanobacteraceae bacterium
AGCGAAAAGTGGATCAAGCGTGGCGCGCACACCAGCGTCAAAGACCTGGAAAAATCGATCCAGGAATACCTGAAGCGATACAACGCGGACCCCAAGCCATTTGTCTGGCGAAAGAGCGCTGACCAGATCATAGAAAGCGTCAGCCGAGCGGCCGGAAAGCTTGTCTGACTTAATTATGCTTATTTCTGACACACCACACTAGCCGAGACAACAAGCGTCCGCGCATAGCGCAGACCCACCAAAGGCAAAGCTGCTCCGCCCTCCTACAGTGTCACCCTGCTAGAGTGCGCCCCCTTCCAGCCACCGCTGCGCGATAGATGAGCTCCGGCGAACTGATTGCCTTCGAACAGATTCCGCTCAAGGAGTATGCCGAGCGGGCTTATCTCGACTATTCAATGTACGTGGTGCTGGATCGTGCCCTGCCCTTCATCGGTGACGGGCTGAAGCCCGTGCAGCGGCGCATCGTGTATGCGATGAGCGATCTCGGGCTGAGTGTCACGGCCAAGCATCGCAAGAGCGCGATGACCGTGGGCGAGGTGATCGGCAAGTACCACCCGCACGGTGATTCGGCTTGCTACGAAGCGCTGGTGCTGATGGCGCAGCCCTTCAGCTTCCGCTATCCGTTGATCGATGGCCAGGGCAACTTCGGCTCGCCGGATGATCCGAAAAGCTTCGCGGCAATGCGCTACACCGAGTCGAAGCTCACCGCCTATGCGCGGTTGCTGTTCGAGGAGCTGGGCCAGGGTACGGTCGATTGGGAACCGAATTACGACGGCAGCCGCGAGGAGCCGTCGTGGCTGCCGGCGCGCGTGCCGAATGTGCTGCTGAATGGTACGACGGGGATCGCGGTCGGCATGGCCACCGACATTCCGCCGCACAACCTGCGCGAAGTGGTGAGCGCCTGCATTCGCCTGCTGGACGATCCGGACGCCACCACCGCCGATCTTTGCGAGCATGTACGCGGGCCGGATTTCCCGACGCCCGCCGAGATCATCACTCCGCGCGCCGACCTGCTGAAGATGTACGAGACCGGCAGCGGCTCGGTGCGTGCGCGCGCGATCTACAACCGCGAAGGCGCCAATATCATCATCAGCGCGCTGCCGCACCAAGTGTCGCCGACGCGCATCGTCGAGCAGATCGCCGAGCAGATGCGCGCGAAGAAGCTGCCGATGATCGAGGACCTGCGCGACGAGGGCGACCACGCGCAGCCGATCCGCATCGTGTTGATCCCGCGCTCCAATCGGGTCGACATCGACGAGCTGATGGGCCATCTGTTCGCGACCACGGATCTCGAAAAGAGCTTCCGCGTCAACATCAACATCATCGGTCTCGATGCGCGCCCGCAGGTCAAGCCGCTCAAGGCGCTGCTGGCCGAATGGCTGCAGTTCCGCCACGACACCGTGCGCAAGCGCTTGCAGCATCGCCTGCAGAAGGTCGAGCGCCGGCTGCACTTGCTCGACGGCCTGCTGATCGCCTTTCTCAATCTCGATGAAGTGATCCGCATCGTCCGCAGCGAGGATGAGCCAAAGCCGGTGCTGATCGCGCGTTTCGCGCTCAGCGAGGAGCAGGCGGAATACATCCTCGAGACCAAGCTGCGACAGCTCGCACGCCTGGAAGAAATGAAGATCCGCGGCGAGCAGGCGGAGCTCGCAAAAGAGCGCGCCGAGCTCGAAGCGCTGCTGGCCAGCAAGTCGAAGATCAAGGCGCTGATCAAACGCGAGCTCGAAGCGGATGCCAAGCAGCACGGCGACGACCGGCGTTCGCCGCTGGTCGCGCGCGAACAGGCCAAGGCGTTGTCCGAAGCCGATCTCACGCCGTCCGAGCCGGTCACGATCATCCTGTCCGACAAGGGCTGGGCACGCGCCGCGAAGGGACACGAGATCGACCCGAGCACGCTGAGCTATCGCGAAGGTGATCGTTACCTGGCGAGCGTGCGCGGACGCAGTTCGCAGCAGGCAGTCTTCCTGGACTCGACTGGCCGCGTCTACGCGACTGCCGCGCACTCATTGCCATCCGCCCGTGGCCAGGGCGAACCGATGACCGGGCGCTTCGATCCGCCGTCGGGTGCGCGTTTCCTGACCGTGCAGTGCAGCGATCCCGACCAGCGTCACGTGTTCGCGAGCAGCGCCGGCTACGGCTTCGTCACGCGTATGGAGAATCTGCTGTCGCGCAACCGCGCCGGCAAGCAGCTGATCAACCTGCCCGAGAAATCCGAGGTGCTTTACCCCGCTCCCGTTCCGGGCAGCCCGGACACCTGCTTGTTTGCAGCGGTATCCAGCGACGGTCACCTGCTGGTCTTTCCCTTGAGCGAGCTCCCCGAGCTCGACAAGGGCAAAGGCAACAAGATCCTGAGCCTGCCCGCGGCCAAGCGCGATGCCGGCGCCCGCCTGCTCGGCATCGCCGCCTTCCAGCCCAACCAGGAACTGATCGTGGTCGCGGGTGGTCGCATTACCCGCCTCAAGGGCCACGACCTCGATAACTACCGCGGCACGCGCGCCC
>JANPJV010000295.1:0-22037 GCA_031425695.1 Rhodanobacteraceae bacterium
GGGGGTGGGGGGCGCGCGCCTGTTTTCTGGCCATCATCCTTCCAATCGGGCGCGCCGCGCCGCCAACACCCACCACGAGCGTCCCACCCAGACTTACTCGAACCCGTTCCCAAACCCTGCCCAGCCACCACACCCGGCAGCAAAGCTCGCCTGATACGCCGCCAGATCCGCCGCATCAATCGTCGGCAGCCCGTTGGCCCCAAACGAGCGATCCCAGTTCGCGCGCGGGCTCTGGGCGCCGTGGGCGCTGGTAAAGGCGTTGAGATCAGCAGTGTCGAGCGTGCCGCTGGCATCGAAATCGGCGCGACAGAAACTGCTCGGGAGCGATGCTGCATTCGCCGGATCACTGCTTTCGTCGATTTCATCCTGATCGAAGACGAGGTCGGCATCGCGATCGACACCCACGCGGAACTGCGTGCTGGCCGGCACCGCGATGAAGCTGACGGGTGCCGCTGCGGTCGCCGAGGTGCGCAGCGCGTCGGCCGTGGTCGGCTGGTTCTCGCGGTCAGTCAGCCAAACCGCACTGGTCGCGTAAACCGCCCCGCGCGCCACGCCAGCCGCGTATCGCCGCGCGACCAGGGCGATGCGGCCGGTGTCGGCCTGACTGATCAGGCTGGTCAGCAGCGCGAGTGATGTCGCATTGTTGTTATTGCTGCCGATGAAGGTGACCGAACGGCCTATTGCCGCCGGCGTTTCAGTCTCGAATGAGAGCAGGAAGGCCTCGACATCGCGTCGCCGTTGCGGTGCCTGTTGCGGCGGGCCCCAGTTGAAGGGACCGTTGATGCGCGCCGCCAGCGAGTCCAGGCGCCCGTCGCTCATGTAGCCGAAGCCGCGCAGGTTGTTCTGACTCGCGAAGCTCATGCCGGTGCGCTCCCAGACGCCGCGCAGTTGCGCATTCTTGGTCGGCTGGACGATCACCGCCGCCGCGTCGATTTCGCCATCGGTTCCGGTCGGCAGCGCGTGGCAGTCAGCGCACGGAAAACCGCCAGCCAGGGTCGGCAGGTTCAGGAAGTGGTCGAGGCCAGTGACCGGATTGCCGATACCTCCCGTGACCGGCATGGCGGTGATCAGGCTACCGTCCGGATTGCGGTTGGGATTGGGGCCGTAATCGATGCTGGCGATGAAGTTCTCGAGCTTCTGCATCTCCGCCGCGCTGGGCTCGGCATCGTCGCCCTGCAGGCCGACGAAGGCCGCAGCAAAGTCCGCCACATTCTCTTTATCGCCGCGCCAGTGCATCGCGCCATTGCCGACGATGCCCTGCAAGCTCTGGGTCTGCAGCGGGCCTTTCATCGGGTGCCATTCGTCGCAGATGCCGCCGGGACGGCACGGCTGGTTGATGGCCTTGAGCTCGCCGGCGGGATCGCCCAGGTCCCAGGCCAGGCCATCACTGCGCGCATCGGCGTGGCACGAGGCGCAGGACACCTGGCCGAGACCGCTGGTCGCGTGGGTGTCGTACAGCAGCGGCCGGCCTTCCTTGACGGCCAGCGGCGTGGGATCGAAAAAGCTCAGGCGACCGAGCTCGCTGCGCGCCGCCACGTCGATGGTCGAGATCGAGCCCGCGAACTTGCTCAGCACATACAGGCGGGCGGCATCGGTGCTGAGCGCCAGGCCGGTCGGCCCGGCGCCGACTTCGATCCGGCCGAGTCGCGTGCCGGTGACATTGCTCACGACGACGTTGTCCGAGCCCATGCCGGCCACGTAGATCTCGCCGTTGCTCGGATGCAGCGCCACCCCGCGCGGATCGCCGAGGGCCTGGTCGCGCACCGACTGGGCGACACTGCGCACGCTGTAGTCGAGATGCGGGTTGAGATCGGCAATCACGACCGTGCCCGGCGTCGCCGCTGCGAAGCTTGCGATCTGGCTGCGTACGAAGATGCTCTTGACGTTCGGTTCGAAGCGGATCTCGTTCTTCGCTTCAGTTCCGATCGCGGCGAGACGCCCATCGCTGCCCACGCCGAGCGCGCTCACCAGGGTCAGGATGCGCTGCGCGTAGCTCACTGCCAGCGAGTTGGCATTGACGATTGCGACATCGTTGTCGGCTGTATTCCAGGTCACGAAGCCCGACCAGTCGCGACCGTTGACATCGCGCCAGGCGCCAGCGCTGTCCTTGCGCACGATCTGCGCCACGTCCGGCGGCGCCGGCAAGGTCGGAACGATCGCTGGCGAGAATTGATTGCCCTGGTTCGGCGGCGGGTTGACGCCGCCATACGGCCCGGCCGGGTTGTTGACATCCTGGAGACGCACCGACGTGGTGCCGTTGCCCGATTCGAAGAAGCCGACATAGACGCGCGTGCCGTCCGGGCTGACCGCCAGCGAGCGCGGTTCCTCGCCATCCAGGCTCAGCGTCTGCGGCGCTGCGCCAGGATTCGCCGGATCGAAGACCTGCAACTGGTTGCGCTGCGAGATGGAAACGAACGCGCGCTGCGGCGTCCCGGCAAAGACCACGTCCGCGGGCTCGTCACCGGTATCAAGCGTTCGCAGCAACTGCCCGCTGGCGATGTCAACGACGCTGATGCTGTCCGAAACATGGTTGACCACCCAGGCCTCGGTATTGCTGCGCAGGCGCACGCTGACCGGATCGAGGCCCACCGGGATCGATCGCTGCCAGGTCGGCAGGCGGTCGCCGCCGATGGCAAAGACCTCGAGCCGGTGATCCGCGGTATTCACCGCGACCAGGCGGCCGCCGTCAGCGCTCAACGCCAGCGGCGTGACGTGTGGGCTTTCCCAGTTCACGAAGGCGTTCTGCGCCTCCGCATGCTCCCAGAGCATGACGCCGACCAGCGCAAGCGCGCTGGCAACGATGCCGCGGCGGACGCTGCTGCGGTCGTCATTGCGTTGCTGGCGCTGCAGCAGGATCAGCTCACGGCGGCGGCGTTTATGATCGGCGAGGGTCATCATGGCTTCTCCGAGGGAAGGCTTCGAGCTTCGTGGGAGCGGCTCTTGTGGGAGCGGCTATGGCCACGGTGCTCTTGGCTCTTGGTGAGGATCAGCCTGCGCCCCAACTGTGCAGAAATTACGCGCCGAAAATGGAGTCTCGGCGTAGATTTCGCTGCAATCAGGAGATCCGTGTGTACGCCAACTCGACCCCGGTCGCGAGTAGCCAGAGTGGCCTCCACCCGCGCTTGGATGACGTCGTGCGCCGGCACCTGACCCATGATTACCGGCGCCCGGTCAGCGCACGCGGCCTGGCCATCTTCGAGAGCTTGCGACCCTGGCTCGAGCGTCAGCACGGACGGCCGCTGATCCTCGATTCCGGCTGTGGCACCGGCGCGAGCACGCGGGCATTGGCGCTGAACTTCCCGGAGGCGGCGGTCCTGGGCGCAGATCGCTCGATCGAGCGGCTTTCAAGAGGTGGTTTGCCAAATGCCGCCGACGTCATGCTTGACGACGGACTGGCGCTGGTCCGCATCAATCTCGAGGACCTGTGGCCGCTGCTGCTCGCGGCCGGAGTGCGCTTGCACCAGCATTGCATCTGGTATCCAAATCCGTCGCCCAAGCCGGAGCACCTCAAGCGCCGCTGGCATGCGCACCCCTTGTTTCCCTGCCTGCTCGCGCTCGGCGGGGCGCTCGAGGTGCGGAGCAACTGGAAGCTCTACGTCGACGAGTTCGCACAGGCGTTGACAGTTGCGGGCCGCAGGGGCGTCATCGAGGCGATTGAGTCGACGGAACTGCCGGTCACGCCGTTCGAACGCAAGTATCGCGATTCGGGCCAGGCGCTATGGCGCCTTCGGAGTGAGCTCCGGACGCAACCCGATCAGGAGCCGCCACAGCTTCCCAAGGCGACGCTGACAGCCTGCAGATAACGTTTGTCGCGGGTGTCGTCGACCCAGGCCACCACCCGGCTTCGTGCGGCAACCGCCGTTCCAAGTGCAAGGGACGCCTGGGCGGAGTCGACCGCATGCGGCCCGCTGAGCGCGCGCACGACGTGGTCGTGGCGCAGCAGCTTGCCGCGATTTTCGCCAGCCGCGACCCGGCTGGTGACGCCGCTCTCGGTCAGGGCAAACCAGACGCGCAGGTGCTTCGACACGGCCGAGGCTGCGCCGTCCAGCTGCGCGGTGACGGTTACTGTTTCACCAGTGGTCGCTGACAATTTCAGCTGCACCGGCGCGGTGTGCTGATCGCGGTCGGGCAGGGCACGCGCCCAGCGGCGGTGTTCGCGACCGTTGACCGCGACTTCCGGGGTGTAGACGGCGCCGGATCCGCCGCGCTTGGCAAGCTCGCGCTGGCGTTCGCTGAAATCAGCGGAGGCGAAGGGATCGCGCCAACCCAGGTAGTCCCAATAGTCGACATGGAAGGCGAGCGGGATCAGATCGGCGCCGGGTTCGAGCGCGCTCAGCCAGCGATCGGCCGGAGGACACGAGCTGCAACCCTCGCTGGTATAGAGCTCCACGACCTGGGCCTGGGCCGAGCCGCTGCTAGCCGAGCAAGTGCCCGCCACGGCCGGGCTGGTGAGCGCGGCGATGGCCAAGGCGATGGCGCCAGCAATCTCAGCGAAAGGGGATGCGTGAATTCGTGTCATCGCGTTGCGCTCCTAAGGTCTGCAGGAGACCGTTGGCAACCGCGAAAACTGACGCGAACGGTGCGGGCACGAGCGCGGATGCGCGGCTGGGCAGCCCGGTGAGCGCCTGTTCGAGTGGATGCATCAGGCTCGCAAGTGCGATCGCGAACGTTAGGGTCGTGGCGAGGTGCAGCAGCTTGGTCGTCATCGGCGGCGTCCTCATAGGCTGCCCGCCTTGCGCGGGCAGCCATTCCTGGAGTCGTCTGGTTGGGCTCAGCTGGAATCGCTTTTCCCGCGGAGCGAATCGTCCTCGACCACCGGCGGCTCGGACGGCGCCTTGATCCGCCCGTGCTGCCGCAAGGCCTCGCGAAGCACGTATTCGATCTGCGCGTTCAGGCTGCGCAACTCGTCATCGGCCCAGCGCTGCATGCTGTCGAGAACCTCCGCGCTGACCCGCAGCGGGTAGGCCTTGCGCTCAGCCATGCCGGCTCATCCGTACAACGTGCCGGTATTGATCACCGGCTGCGTGTCCTTGTCGCCGCACAGCACGACCAGCAGGTTGCTGACCATCTGCGCCTTGCGCTCCTCGTCGAGCTGGATGACGTTGCGCGTTGACAGCTGCTCAAGCGCCATCTCGACCATGGTGACGGCACCTTCGACGATGCGCGTCCGCGCCGAGATCACCGCATTGGCCTGCTGGCGCCGCAGCATCGCGCCGGCAATTTCCGGGGCGTAGGCCAGGTGGCTGATGCGCGCCTCGATCACACTCACGCCGGCCGCCGACAGACGCTCCTGGATCTCCTTCTGCAGATGCGCCGAGATTTCGCTCGAATGGCTGCGCAGGGCGATCTTGACGTCGTCATGCTGGTCGTACGGATAGCTCGTCGCCATCTGCCGCAGCGCCGATTCGGACTGCACGCGCACGAAGTCTTCGTAGTTGTCGACCTGGAACATCGCCTCGGCCGAGTCGACCACCTGCCAGACCACCACCGCAGCAATCTCGATCGGCGAACCCTCTAGCTCGTTGACCTTGAGCTTGTTCGACTCGAAGTTGCGCACGCGCAGCGAGATCGGCCGCTTGGAGTAGAACGGATTCGCCCACCGCAGCCCCGGATCGCGCACGGTACCGATGTAGCGTCCGAACAACTGCAACACCACCGCGTTGTTGGGCTGCACCATGAAAAAGCCGATCAGCATGAACGACTCGAAGAATCCCAGGAACAGCAGTGGCACGGCCGACGCGAACGATTGATGCGCGAACCCGCGCAAGGCCATCAGGAACGTCACCGGGATCAGCACCAGCAGGGCCAACAGCGTGGGAATGCCGGACATCGTGGATTTGGGGATTTCTCTGATCATCATCGTTCTCCTCTCTGGTGCGTGTGATAGGAAGATATCATAGTGATATCACTTTGCAAGCAGAAGGAAGTCATGGTCTCCCTTGCGTCGCAAAGCAGCAGCCACACGGTCGAGCCACGCCAGCGCCCGCACGGAACCGCGCCACCTCAGGCGTGAGCAGCTCGCTTCGTAAAGGGAACAAACAGATCAAGAGCAGATTGGCCACAAAAGGAACAAAAGGCACAGAAGGAAGCACACAAAAAAGAGCATGAAAATCGGGCTAATCACGCGCTGTTTTTGTGTCGCTCTTTTTTGTGCCTTTTGTGCCTTTTGTGGCCAACAGCTCTTGATCTTGCTTGTGCCTCTTGTGGTGAAGAGGCATTCGCGACCAGCCACCTACACAATCGCCAAATCGCCCTTGTTCTCGAGCCACTCGCGGCGGTCGCCTGCGCGTTTCTTGGCGAGGAGCATGTCCATCAGCTTGTCGGTGCCGTCGTCGTCGCCGATCGTGAGCTGCACGAGCCGGCGCGTGTCGGGGAACATGGTGGACTCGCGGAGTTGCTGCGGGTTCATTTCGCCCAGGCCCTTGAAGCGCGTTTCGGTGATGGTCCCTTTGATCTTTTCGCGCGCGATGCGCTCCAGGAGGACGGCTTTCTCGCTCTTGTCCAGCACGTAGAACACCTGTTTGCCCACGTCGACGCGGAACAGCGGCGGCATCGCCACGAACACGTGGCCGGCCGCGACCAGCGAGCGGAAGTGGCGCAGGAACAGGGCCGACAGCAAGGTCGCGATGTGCAGGCCGTCCGAGTCGGCGTCGGCGAGGATGATGACCTTGCCGTAGCGCAGGCCAGTCAGGTCGGGCTTGCCGGGATCGAGGCCGATGGCGACGGCGAGGTCGTGCACTTCGGTCGAGGCGAGCACCGAGCCGGATTCGACTTCCCAGGTGTTGAGGATCTTGCCGCGCAACGGCAGGATCGCCTGGAATTCGCGCTCGCGGGCCTGTTTGGCGGAGCCGCCGGCGGAGTCACCTTCGACCAGGAAGAGCTCGGTTCGGGAGAGGTCCTGCGACGCGCAGTCAGCGAGCTT
Organism: Rhodanobacteraceae bacterium; assembly: GCA_031425695.1. GTDB lineage: Bacteria > Pseudomonadota > Gammaproteobacteria > Xanthomonadales > SZUA-5 > JANPJV01. Next base: position 6,923 of record JANPJV010000295.1, read on the forward strand.
GCCGGGCAGGGCAGGGCCACTGGTGATCTTCTTGCGCACCACCTGTTTCTCGGTTTTCAGGCGCGCCTGCGCGCGCTCGATCGCCAGCGTCGCAATGCGCTCGCCGAGCTCGGTGTGCTGGTTCAGCCACAGGCTGAAGGCGTCGTGCATGACGCCCTGGACAAAGGGTGCGGCGGTACGCGAAGAGAGGCGCTCCTTGGTCTGCCCTGCGAACTGCGGATCCTGCTGCTTGAACGAGAGCACGAAGGCGAGGCGCTCCCAGACGTCTTCGGGCGCCAGCTTGACTCCACGCGGCAGCAGGTTGCGGAACTCGCAAAACTCGCGGATCGCGTCGGTCAGGCCGGTACGGAAGCCGTTTACATGGGTGCCATGCTGCGCGGTCGGAATCAGGTTGACGTAGCTTTCCTGGATGATCTCGCCGTCGGGCGTCCAGCCGAGTGCCCAGTCGGCTGCCTCGGTGGTCTTCCTGATCGATCCGGTGAAGAGCTCGGCCGGCAGCACCTCGCGATCGGCCAACTGCGAGCGCAGGTAGTCGCGCAGGCCGTTCTCGTAATACCAGCGCTCGGTCGCATTGCTGGACTCGTCCCAGAGCGTCACCGTCAGCCCGGGGCAGAGCACGGCCTTGGCGCGCAACACATGGCGCAGCCGCGGCATCGACAGCTTCGGCGAGTCGAAGTACTTGGCATCCGGCCAGAAGCGCAAGCGCGTGCCGGTGTTCTTTTTGCCAACGCTGCCAACTACTTGCAACGGCGAATCCGGATCGCCATTGGCGAACGACAGCGCGTATTCGCAGGCGTCGCGGCGGATGGTCAGCTCGACCTTTTCGCTCAGTGCATTGACCACCGATACGCCGACGCCGTGAAGGCCGCCGGAGAAACTGTAGCTCGTGTTCGAAAATTTTCCGCCTGCGTGCAACCGGCACATGATCAGCTCGACACCCGGCACGCCATGCTCGGGATGGATATCGACGGGCATGCCGCGGCCATCGTCGACAACCTCGATCGAGCCGTCGTTGAAAACCTTCACATCGACATTCTTCGCATAGCCGGCGAGGGCCTCATCGACCGAGTTGTCGACGACTTCCTGCACCAGGTGGTTCGGCCGCGTCGTGTCCGTGTACATCCCCGGCCGGCGCTTGACCGGATCCAGGCCTTGCAGGACTTCGATATCGGCAGCGTTGTAGCGAGCAGTCATTGCGCGGCTAGGCAAGGGCGGGAGCGGTGCCGGATGCTGCGACGGACGGGGCTCGGAAGCAACCGTCGCGCGACGGACAGATTTGGAGTGCGGCGCTCTGCGCCGCTTTGGATGCTCTTCCGCCTGTTCGGGGATCATCCAAAGCGGCGCGGAGCGCCGCACTCCAAATAAGCGCGTCGCCAGACGAGCCGCATAAAAAAACCCCGGCTTGCGCCGGGGTCGAAGGGAGTGCCGCATCGGTACCGCGCTTGCGCGCGGCACCTTTGAGTTGCTGTTACTGATTCGCCATCAGGCTGACGCTGTCGACACGGAAGGTCGTGGCAAGCGAGCCGTCGGTGGTGGCACGCAGACGCACCTTCACGTTCTTGCCCTTGTGCGCGACGATGCTGGCGCTGCGCAGCACATACGTCGTCGCACTGGTGGTCTTGTTGACGTTCGAGAGCGATGCCACCTGCTGCAGGAGCGCATTGGTGCTGGCATCCACGATCTCGACATACAGACGATCGTAGGCGGTCGTACCGGTCTCGGAGGTCACGATCGAGGCCTGGAAGGACAGGGTCGCCGTGGTCGCCGTGGCCGGGATCAGCGTCGACTTGCTGTCGACCGTCTGCGAGCTCGTGGCCGCATTCACGCCGAGATAGGCGTACGTGCCGCCACTGTGCGCATTGGTCTGACCGGCCAGCAAAGTGTTGAACGACGTGCCGGTAAAGGCCGACCGGGCCCAGGAGAGATCCGGCGCCGAGTTCGTGCTGGTCGTGATCGCATCGAAGTTGCCGTTGGCCAGGCGCTCAGTAGCCACTCCGCCGCCACCACCCGTGCTCCACGACGCCGTGATCGCAAAGTTCTGCACGCCTGTCGAGTAGCCGTAGACGCGGGCGTAGTAGGTGCCGGCCGACGGGGTCGGGAACGGGCAGCTTTCTGCGGCACCGGCGCCGAGATACGGGCGGCAGTCATACACCGACAGCGTGGCCTGCGCGTTGTACTTCACATGCAGGTCGAGATCGCCAGCACCGGTGAGGGCGATGTTGAGGTTGGTCGCACCGGCCGGAATAGCCACGGTGAAATCCTTGAAATCGCTGTTCGCGGTGGCGGAGTTGGTCGAGCTGTTCACGGTCACGCCGTTGGACAGTGCGACCGCTCCCGTGGTGGCCGTGCCGGTGAAGTTACGACCCGTCAAGTTGGCGCCGCTCACCGTGGCCGCGAGGCTGGTCGGCGAGAACGTGTAGCCCGACAGCGACGGGGTCAACGTGTAGGTGCCATTGGCGAGGTTGGCGATGGTGTAGTCGCCATTGCTGTTGGTGACCGCACTGGCCGAACCGGTGCTGACGGTGACGCCGTTGATGCCGACGCTCGCCGCCGTGGCCACGCGACCGGAGATCGAGTAGGTGGTGACGGTGGCCGTACCCGTGAAGTTCTGGCCGGAGACATTGGCGCCGCTGACCGAGACCGCACGATTGACCGGGCTGAAGCTGTAGCCGGAAGCCGACGGGGTCAGCGTGTAGCTGCCATTGGCGACGTTGGTGATCGAGAAGTTGCCGGAGCCGTCAGTGGTCGACGAGGCCGAACCGAGCGACAGGGTGACGCCGGAGATGCCGACGCCGGTGCTGGTGGTGACCAAGCCTGAGACCGTGTAGGTCACCGGCGGCGGGCCACCGCAGTTGCTGAACTTAAAGTCGCGGATGGAGGTGTTCCAGCTGCCGGTCGGACGGTACATGCCCACCGTCCAGAACGTGCAATCGTCGGAAGGATCAACCACCGTCTGGTGGTAGTCGCCCCAGCGACCGGAAGTTTCGGCAGCGGCACCGGCGGCGATCATGTTCTCACCCTGGCTCATCACGCCGAGCGCATCGGTGTTCAGGCGGCCGGTGTACATCAGCGACGGCGCAACCGTGGTCGCGCTGGTCTTGGTCTTGTTGAAGCTCATGCCGATGTTGCCGACGCCATCCATCGCGACCGAACCGATCAGGTGATGGGTGTTGGTATCGCCCGGGCTGAAGGTGCCTTCCTGATGCAGCGCCCAAGCACCGGCGCCGCTCTTGCGGATTTCGAACCAGCGGATGCCGGCGTCGACCACCGTACCCGAGCGCGCAGCATTCTGGTTGGTCGCAAAGCTGCCGACCACCGACTCATGCGTGCCGAAGTTGCGATAGACCATCGAGTTGAGGATGACTTCGCGGATCGGGTCGAGCAGGGAGGTCGAGCCCGGCTGCGGCACCGAGGCAAACGCGGAGTAGTCGCGCAGCCAGCTGTTGAACTCGGTGATGTTGACACGCGGCAGCGTAGCGATATTGCTGTTCGCAGGTGTATTCCAGTCGAGGTTCAGCGCGTACAGGTCGATGAAATCGATCGACGTATTCGCACCGGTACCGGCATGGGCTTCGTCGTCGTTATGACGCGCGAGCAGGATCGGCGCACCGGCCGGCGGGGCGCTCGTGGCCGGGCCCATGAAGGTTGCCGGCGTCAGCGCCTGGAAGCCGTAGCCCGCGAGCTTGGCCACCGTGGTGAAACGCTGCGCTGGACGCGCGGTGGCGCCATTCAGCATGTTCGCGCGGTCGAAGGCATAGACCTTGGCGCCGGCGCTGGACTCGTTGGTGGTACAGACGTACGCGTTGTGCCAAACCGAGCAGTGCGGGTAGTCGGGCACGGCCGGGGTCGCGAAGCCGTAGAACCACCAGCCGCCCGAGACCGGGTTGTCGGTCTTGGACACGTACACGCACAAGCGGTTGGCGCTCGAGGTGCCGCCCATTTCGAGCATGAACCAACGGTTGGCGAGGCGATCCCAGTGGACGATCGGATCGCTGACCGAGGTCGCGCACGGGTCACCGGCCGGAGCCAGCGTCTTGTATGCAGTCGGGCCGGAGAGCTTGACGCCACTCTTGTTGTAGACGGTGAAGGTGGTGCCGCTCGATCCGTTGATGCCGTACAGAATGTAATTGGCGTTGACTTCAACGACCGGGTCGCCCGGGCTGACGCCGGTGTTGAGGTTGTTGATGCTGACGCGGCTGGTCGACGCCTCGGTGGAAGCACCACCCAACGCATCGAAAGTAGCCTGGAGATCGGACAGACGATCTGGCGCAGTCGACCAATCGGCGGGTGCCGAGGGATCGCCGCGGCCTTCGAGCGGGTGATAGATGCGGCGCTGTGCTTCCTTGATCGGATCGCCCGGCTGCCACTGCTGAACCACCGGCAGGTTGCGCAGGTCGACGTTGATTCCCACGGGAGTCACAGGTTCCCCAACCTGTGGGCCCGGGCCCTGTTGACCAACGCCACCGATCAGCGTTTGGGCGGCGGCGGTGCCGCCGAGTACAAGCGATAGCGAAGCGTACAGCGCGAATCTTTTCACAAACTTCATGGACGTGTTCCTTGAACTCTGGTTGATGTACGAGCTGCCCCCAGGCAGATCGCTGTCGTTACCGGAACACGCTCGAACTCGTTGCCAAGCCCACGGTTCCTCTTCCCCTTTCGAACCTTCCTCCACCCCTCACAGAGCAATCCCCGCTCTTTTACGCCGCCCGTCATGCGGGGCGGAATTCCCCTCGGCGCAGCAGGCGAATCTCGCCGCGCTTGCTGTAGATCTCGATCTGCGCCGCCGGCTTGCCGACCGCGACGTGACCACGCTTGTTCGGTTCCTGGCCGGCCTGGCCTTCGATCTCGACGCTGAACTCGGTCGCGAAGACGCCTGAGCTGGCGAGCTTCAGCGCAGCATTCAGGTCTTCGCCGATGCCGAGCAGGATGTTGCCGGTGCTGGTTGCAATGCGTTGCTCGCTGCCGGCGAGCGCCGGTTCGAGCTGGGCTTCGATGTTGCCCGCACCGGTTTCCAGGTCGAGCCTGCCGGCGATGCCGCGGAGCGCGATGTCGCCGCTGGTGCTGCGAACCTTGAGGTTGCCCTTGAGGCCGCGCGCTTCGATCAGCCCCCGTTCAGTCACGATTTCGACATCGTGACCATCTGGAACGTAGGCGGTGATGTCCATGCGCTGGCCCGGCGCCAGGGTGGTGCCCGCGGGCAGGCGCGCAACGATATCGAACACCTGCCCGGCGCTGGCGGTGACCGCGATCTTGTTCGAGCTGCCCATGTTCTGGGCGACGGTGTGCCACTCGAGCGAACCTTCGTAGCCGCCGAAACGGACGCGGACATCACCGTAGGGATTGTCCAGGCGAACCGGGACCGCCTTGGTCATCTGCTGCGTGTTGTCGGTACGTTCGATTTCATGCTGCATTGCAGCATCAACGACTTGCGGGGGATTTTCACTCTGCGCGACGGTTGTCGCAGCAGTTCCCGACCGGTGCGCACAGGCACCGATCAGTAGTACGAGACCTCCCACAGCGCAAAGCCGCAGCAGCATTGCCCCATCCCCGAATGCCAGCGGCCGCACTCCTTGATCGCTTGCACACATCGCGCGCTCAGCGTTCAAAAGAAGACGGACGCTTGGTCCACCAGTGGTAAAGAGTCGCTTCGGACAGGTTGACTGCTCGATCGGAAATTCGATCGGAAGCAGCAACTGATCACCGGAAAACTCCGCGAGGAGGGGGCCAGCCCTCTCCCTCTGGCCCGATCCGGTGGCGCACTGTATTCAGGGTTCATTCAACTGTCAACTGTCGGCGCATGTTGACCTTCAGCGTCACCCAACAAGACAAAAGCTGCACATTTGGATGACTGGCTCGGCGCCGACCCCGGGCCAACGTGCAGATGACTAACTATTCATACGCATCGTAACTCCACCTTGCGGATGAGCCACGCGAGCTTGGTCAGGCGCCACGCCGCGCGCGCCAGTCGTCGGCTCCTAGACGTCGGCACCCAGCTCCCGCAAGGCCGCGCGGAGGCGCTCCACCTCGTTTTCCAGGGTCGTGACGCGCTCGGACAGGGCCAGCGCCGCCGGTCCGCTCTCCGCGGGCTCGACGTGACGCACCGCGGCGGCGGTCTTCTCGGCATGCTCCGGACCGCATAGCAAATGCATAAAACGTTCTTCGCGCTGACCCGGCATGCGCCCGAGCCGGACCGCGAGCGCGGGCTGGCGACGAGTCAGGCGGTCGAGCGTGTCCTTCACCTGGTCGATGTCGGAAAAGCGCGCCAGGCGATCGCTGCGGGTTAAAAGCTCGGGGGCGGTCTGCGGGCCGCGCAAAAGCATCAGGCACAGTAGTGCCCGTTGCGGCCCGGTCAAGGTGTACACCTCATCGATCCGGTGCTCGTACCGATAGGCGCGCGACGCGTGCTGCACCCGCACCAGTTTCTTGTCCTCGAGCATGCGCAACGTGTGCCCGACCTCCCCGAGCTCCAGATCCATGATCGGATCCCGGCTGGTCTTCTGGTTGGCGGCAACCAGCGCTGCATTCGCGGTCAAAGGATATTGCTCGGGCGTCGTCGCCGCCTTCTCGACCAGGCACCCGAGCACCCGCGCCTCGGTCTCGGTCAGCAGGGGGGAGAGTGTGGTGGCCGCGGATTCGTCAGTCATTGGTGCAACTCCTCAATATTCAATTGAAATTTTTTGACGCGAAGGAACGCCAAGGGAGCAAAGGGACGCAAATAGATCCTTGCTCCATTTGCGGCTCCTTTTGCTCACCTTTGCGTTCCTTTGCGTCAAAAAACAACGGTCTGATCGAAGCGCGCCACCAAGGCTAGACTAGGCCTTCGGGCGCGTGGGCGCTCGGTCCCGACTCGCCAGAAGCCATCATGACCACGATTCGCCAGGAAGATTTCATCCAGAGCGTCGCCGACGCACTGCAGTACATCAGCTATTACCATCCGGCGGACTACATCAGGAATCTTGCGCGTGCGTACGAGCGTGAGGAGTCGCCGGCGGCGAAGGACGCAATCGCGCAGATCCTGATCAATTCGCGCATGTGCGCGGAAGGGCATCGGCCGATCTGCCAGGACACCGGCATCGTCACGGTTTTCCTCGAGATCGGCATGGACGTGCGCTGGGAGGTGACGCTGTCGGTCGAGGACATGGTCAACGCCGGCGTGCGCCGCGCCTACAACCACCCGGACAACAAGCTACGTGCCTCGGTGCTGGCCGATCCGGCCGGCAAGCGGGTGAACACGCGCGACAACACCCCGGCCGTCGTCAACATGAAAGTGGTGCCCGGCAATACCGTCGATGTGATCGTTGCGGCCAAGGGTGGCGGTTCGGAGGCCAAGTCCAAGTTCGCGATGCTGAATCCGTCCGATTCGATCGTGGAATGGGTGCTGAAAACCGTGCCGACCATGGGCGCGGGCTGGTGTCCGCCGGGCATGCTCGGGATCGGCATCGGCGGCACCGCCGAAAAGGCGATGCTGCTGGCAAAAGAAGCATTGATGGAACCGATCGACATCCAGGACCTGATTGCTGCGGGCCCGAGCAACCGTGCGGAGGAACTGCGAATCGAGCTCTATGAAAAGGTCAATGCGTTGGGCATCGGCGCGCAGGGCCTGGGCGGGCTCACGACGGTGCTCGATATCAAGGTGAAGGATTTTCCGACACATGCGGCCAACTTGCCGGTGGCGATGATCCCCAACTGTGCCGCGACCCGGCACGCCCACTTCACCCTGGATGGCTCCGGCCCGGTCGCCCTCGAACCGCCCTCGCTGTCAGATTGGCCCGAACTCACGTACGACACCAGCAAGGGCCGCCGGGTCGATCTGGATGCGGTCACGCGCGAACAGGTCATCGAGTGGCAGCCCGGGGAAGTGCTGCTGCTCAACGGCAAGTTCCTGACCGGCCGCGACGCCGCGCACAAGCGCATCGCCGACATGCTCGGCCGCGGCGAGGCGCTGCCGGTCGATTTCAGCGGCCGTTTCATCTACTACGTAGGGCCGGTCGACCCGGTGCGCGACGAAGTCATGGGTCCCGCCGGCCCGACCACCGCGACGCGCATGGACAAGTTCACCCGCATGATGCTCGAGCAGGCCGGCTTGCTCGGCATGGTCGGCAAGGCCGAGCGCGGCCCGCTCGCCATCGAGGCTATCCGCGACAACCAGGCCGTCTACCTGATGGCTGTCGGCGGCGCCGCATACCTCGTCTCCAAAGCCATCAAAGCCGCCCGCGTCGTCGCCTTTGAAGATCTCGGCATGGAAGCCATCTACGAATTCGAAGTGAAGGACATGCCCGTCACCGTGGCTGTCGACAGCCGCGGCACGTCCGTCCACGACACCGGCCCGCGCGAGTGGAAGGCGCGGATTGCGGGGATCCCGGTAGTAGTGGTGTAGCGGCCAACCCTCAACTCTGATCCCCTCTCCAATGCTGTTTGGGAGAGGGGCAGGGCAGAGGGGCTTTCGCTTTCCGCGAATCGGACGGCGATCCCCTCTCCCATGCTTTTAGGGAGAGGGGCAGGGGAGAGCAGCTTTCGCTTTCCGCGAATCCGGGCGCCCTCTCCCCCAACCCCTCCCCAAAAGCATGGGAGAGGCGAGCACCCCGTCGAGGACAGCAGTACGTAGCGCACGGCGCCCGAACGCGTCGCGCACTGCAGCCTGCATTCAGCATCGCTGATGCAGCTTCACGGTTCCATCCACTGTGGGGTTCTTTCAATGCGCTTAAAGGTCATTGCGGTACTGATCGCCTGCTCGGGCCTCGGCGCCTGCGTTTCGGGTCCCGGCTATTACGAAGACGACGGCTATTACGCGGATCGTGGTTACGAGGATCGCGACTACGGCGACTGCCGTGAGTGCGGCCGGGTTGAGCGCATCGAGTGGGTGCGCGGCGGCAACCCCGAAACCAGCGGCGGTGGCGCACTGCTCGGCGCCATTGTCGGTGGCGCGCTTGGCAACACGGTGGGCCGCGGCGACGGACGCAGGGCGGCGACCATCGGTGGCGCCGTGATTGGCGGTGCGATCGGCAACGAAGTCGAAAAGAATGATCGCCGTCACGGCCGCGCCGAGATCACCGTGCGCATGGAGAACGGCGAGCGGGTGATCTTTGACGGCTCCCCGGACGAGCTGCGGGAAGGCGACGACGTGATCATCGTCGCCGGCGAGCCGAGACTGCGGTAGAGCCCGATCGAAGGGTCGTGGGTCCGGGCCTTGGTGGGTCCGGACCTTGTCCGGACGCTATTTTCTTCAGTTTGCAGGAAGTTTGACGCTCAGAGTTTCAGCGTTCGGATAAGATCCGAAACCACAAGAGCAAGATCGCCGGTCGCTTGAATCCGCTCCAATCTGCGCAAATCTGCGTAATCTGCGGATATACGATTTTCGTTCTAGTGACCAAACAGTGCCCACTCCCCAGGATCGCCATCTCGCGCTCACCGTCGACAGCCTGCGGGCGCTCGTCGACGACCCGGCGTTGCCGGCCGAGGTGCGCCGCGCGCTGGAGCCCGAGTTCCGGCAGATCGAAAGCATGATCGCCAAGCTCGAACAAGGCGAGCTGCACGTTGCCGTCTTCGGGCGCGTCAGCGTCGGCAAGTCGGCGCTACTCAACGCGCTCCTGGGCGAGCCGCGCTTTACAGTCGGCGTTCTGCACGGCACCACCGTCAACCGCGAGAGCGCGAACTGGCAGCAGATTGCTGGTAGCGGCGTGCATTTGATCGATACCCCGGGAATCAACGAGGTCGACGGCCAGACTCGCGAGCGCATGGCTCGGGAAGTTGCCGGTCGCGCCGACTTGGTCATCTTCGTCGTCGATGGCGATCTCACCACGATCGAGGTCAGTGCGCTGCGCGAGCTGGCGGCAACGCGACGGCCGATGCTGCTGGTGCTCAACAAGGCCGACCGCTTCCTCAGCGCCGAACGCGATGCGCTCCTGAGCAGCCTGCGCGCGCACGCGGCCGGCATCGTGCGACCCGAACATGTGCTCAGCGCGAGCGCGCTGCCGGCGCCGCAACGCGTGATCCGCATCGACGCCGCCGGTCGCGAGAGCGAGTCGATCGAGACGCCGGCGGCCAACATCGAGGCTTTGCGCAAGACCATTTTCGACGTGCTTGCGGGCGAGGGCAAGACGCTGTCGGCACTCAACGCCGGGCTTTTCGCCGGGCGCTTGAGCGACGAGCTTGGTCGTCGCCTCACAGAAGTGCGCAGCGACGTCGCCGACCAGCTGATCCGCAACTACGCGCTCGGCAAGGGCGTTGCCGTTGGATTGAATCCGGTGCCCCTGGCCGATCTGGCGGCCGCCGTCGGGCTCGATATCGCGTTGATCATGCACCTCGGCCATCTCTATGGCCTGCCGCTCACCAAGGCCGAGGCCGGCGAGCTGGTGCTCAAGATCGCCGGCCAGATTGCCGCGCTCATGGGCGCCATCTGGGGCGTCAACGTACTCGCCAGCGCGCTCAAGGGCATCAGCGCTGGCCTCTCCACGATGCTGACCGCCGGTGCCCAGGGCGGTCTCGCATATTTCGCCACCTACCTTACCGGCCGCGCCGCCCAGGCCTACCTCGCCAACGGCAAGAGCTGGGGAACCCGCGGCCCCAAACGCGTCGTCGAGGACATCCTCCAAAGCCTCGACCGCGACTCCATCCTCCGCGACGCCCGGACCGAGATCCTGGCCAAGCTGCGGGGGTGAGCCAGAGATGCTCGACTTTTATTTTTCGACGCAAAAGTACGCAAGAGAGAGCGCAGAAGGACGCGAAGAGAGCAAATATTCGGAAATGCGCTCCATGGCCTTTCTTGCGTCCCTTTGCTCCCTTTGCGTTCCTTTGCGTCAATAGCTCTTCAGGTTTAGTCGGGCGACTCGACCGGCCTGCGACCGACCCGCGACCGCGTGTATCCTTGCGGGCTGATTGAAGCTCAAGGGTGGGTGATGGCGAAGTTGGCGGCGCGGATGGGGCGGGCGGTTCCGAGTGCGATCATGAAGGTGGCCGAGAAGGCCAAGGCGCTCAAGTCCCAGGGGCGCGACATCATCAGTTTTTCGATCGGCGTGCCCAATTTCCTGCCGGGCGAGCATGTCTACCAGGCGGCGCGCGACTCCTTGTCGACCGATTCGGGGCAGTACGGCTCCAACCGCGGTCCGGAAGCGCTGCTCGACGCCTTTCTCGTGCACTTCGAACGCAATGGCTTCACCGGCTTCGAGCGCAAGCATCTGTGCGTCGGCGTCGGTGCCAAGCACGTCATCTTCAATGTGCTCTACGCCATCCTTGGCGAGGGTGACGAGATCATCCTGCCGACGCCGTACTGGACCAGCCACATCGACATCGCGCGGATCCTGGGCGCCGAGATCAAGCTCGCGCAATGTGGTGCCGCGCAGGACTACAAATTGCAGCCGGCGCAGCTCGATGCGCTGATCACCCCGCGCACGAAACTGATCGTCTTCAACAACCCGAACAACCCGACCGGCATGGTCTACACCGAGGCGGAGATCCGCACCCTCGGCGACGTGCTGGTCAAGCATCCGGACTTGTGGATCCTGTCCGACGACATCTACAACCAGATGATCTTCGACGGCCTCGGCTGGCACCACCTGCTGAAGACCCATCCGCAACTGCGCGACCGCATGATCGTGCTCGATTCGCTGTCAAAGACCTACGGCATGCCAGGTTGGCGCGTCGGCGTGGCCGCGGCGCCTGCGGAGCTCGCCCAGGCGCTGGTCAACCTCAACTCGAATCACATCACCAACCTGCCGGAAGTCGTCTGTGCGGCGGCAGTCGCCGCGCTCACTGGCCCACAGGACATCCCCAAGCGCATGTGTGCCGAGTTCGCGATCAAGCGCGACGAGGTAATGGCCACGTTCGCCCGCATCCCCGGCTTGAGCTGCCCGCGTCCGCAGGGTGCCTTCTACGCATTTCCCGACATCTCCTTCGCCTTCGGCAAGCGCCATGGCGCGGTCGAGATCAAGGACGACGTCGATTTCTGCAATGCGCTGCTGGAAGCCAAGGGCGTCGCCTGCGTGCCGGGCGTTGCTTTTGGCGAGCCGAATGGCCTGCGAATTTCATATACCTGCAAGGCGGCTGAGCTGACCGAGGGCCTGGCTCGCTTCGAGGCCTTCTGCAACGAGCTCGTGTAATGGGACGGATTCTGCTGATCCTGGTATGCGTGGCCGCAGCGTGGCAAATTTTCGGGACGCGTGAAGTCGCTGCGGGCGATCCGCGCCTGAAAACGGGAACCAACGGCGTCGTAATGCTCTCTGCGGAGTGGTGCGGTTACTGCGATGCGTTGCGCGCCGATCTCAAGCGCAGCGGCGCCAAGTTTCGCGAGCTGGATGTCGAGAGCGATGCCGAAGGCGTCGCCGCATGGGACGCGTTCGGTGCCAATGGCGTACCGATCACCATCGTCGGCCAGCGCGTCGTGCATGGCTACGATCCGGAAACCATCAAGCGCCTGATGACTGTCGCCGGCCACCGCCTGGCCAAGAATTGATCACTTTCCACCTCTTGAGGAACGCACCATGAAAGCACCCGTCCGTGTCGTCGTCACCGGTGCCGCCGGCCAGATTGGTTACGCGCTGCTCTTCCGCATCGCCTCGGGCGAAATGCTCGGTCCGGAGCAACCGGTGATCCTGCATCTCCTGGAAATCACGCCGGCCCTGCCGCAGCTCGGCGGTGTCGTCATGGAGCTCAAGGATTGCGCGTTCCCGCTGCTGCATGGGGTGGTGCAGACGGACGACCCGAATGTCGCCTTCAAGGATGCCGACTACGCGCTGCTGGTCGGCGCGCGCCCGCGCGGCCCCGGCATGGAACGCAAGGACCTGCTCGAAGCCAATGCCGCGATCTTCTCGGTGCAGGGCAAGGCCATGGATGCGCACGCCAGCCGCGGCATCAAGGTGCTGGTGGTCGGTAATCCGGCCAACACCAACGCACTGATCGCGCAGCAGAACGCCCCCAGCATCAATCCGAAGCAGTTCACCGCGATGATGCGGCTCGACCACAACCGCGCCATCAGCCAGCTCGCGGAAAAGACCGATGCGCTCAACACCGACATCAGCAAAATGATTGTCTGGGGCAACCATTCGGCAACCCAGTATCCCGACATCCACCACGCCACCGTCAAAGGGCAGGGTGCATCCGGCCAGGTCGATTCCGCGTGGTATCGCGAGACCTTCATCCCGACCGTCCAGCAGCGCGGCGCCGCCATCATCAAGGCACGTGGCGCTTCGTCCGCCGCCTCCGCCGCCGGGGCTGCGATCGACCATATGCGCGACTGGGCGCTCGGCACCGCGGAAGGCGACTGGACCACGATGGCCGTGCAGTCCGACGGCAGCTACGACATCGCGCCCGGCATCCTTTATGGCTACCCGGTCACCTGCAAGAACGGCGAATACACCATCGTCCAGAACCTCTCCGTCGACGATTTCTCCCGCGCCCGCATGAGCGCCACCGAGAAAGAGCTCCGCGAGGAACGCGCGGCGGTGGAGCATCTGTTTCCGAAGGGCTGAGCTTGATCCCTCTCCCATGCTTCTGGGGAGAGGGGAGGGGAGAGGGCGCTTTTTCGCTTTCTGAATGAACAAAGCCCCTCTCCCCCAGCCCCTCTCCCCAAGAGCACGGGAGAGGGGAGCAGTCGATTTTTCGCCGTCATTCCTTTGACCCTGCTTCTCGTGTAGTACCCACGAATCAACAGCGAGACACCCCGAGCATGGCTGACAATTTTTTCATTGCGCTGGAACAGAACCTGGATGAGATCGACATCATGCCGGCCGGCAAGGCGCTGGCGAAGATGATGGATCGCATTGACGAGATCACCGACGAGATCGGGGTTACGCGCCTCGGCGACTTCATTGCGGGCGGCGATTCGGAAGACCTGTCCGAGCTGGTCGAACAGGAAGGCTGGGACCTTGGCGGTTTCGGGCCGAGCACCGGGGGTGCGCAGTGGTTCGATGCCTCCGATGGGCTCGACACCGTGCGTGCGGTCGCCGGCTACATCGAATCCGATCCGGACTCGATCAAGCGCGCCAAGACGCTGCTCGAAGAGCTCAAGGAGTTCGAAAACGTGCTCGAGATCGCGCACACGCACAACGTGCGCTTCCGCCTCGAAGAGGATTCCTGACATGCACGTTTCAGCAGGGGCGCGCCTGCGCGCGGCAATGCAGCTGGAGAAACCGCTGCAACTGCCGGGCGTGATCAATGCCTACGCGGCGTTGCAGGCCGAGGACGCCGGATTCAATGCGCTGTACGTATCCGGCGCCGGCATCGCGAATGCGAGCTACGGCCTGCCGGACCTCGGCATGACCAGCCTGGATAATGTCTGTGAGGACATCCGGCGCATCTCCGGCGCCACCCAGCTGCCGTTGCTGGTCGACGCCGACACCGGCTGGGGCGCGGTCTTCAACATCCAGCGGACCGTGCGTGAATTCATTCGTGCGGGCGCCGCTGCGTGCCATATCGAAGACCAGGTGCAGGCGAAGCGCTGCGGCCATCGTCCCGGCAAGGCCATCGTCGCGAAGGAAGATTTCGCCGACCGCATCCGCGCTGCCGTCGACGGACGCATCGATGAGAATTTCATGATCGTCGCGCGCACCGATGCGCTCGCGGTCGAAGGCATCGATTCGGCCATCGAGCGCGCCGTGCTCGCGCAAGACGCGGGTGCCGACGTGATCTTCGCCGAGGCCTGCACCACATTAAGCGAGTACGAACGCTTCCTCGCGGCCCTGCGCATCCCGGTGCTCGCCAACCTCACCGAATTCGGCAAGACCCCGTATTTCACCGTCGACGAGCTCGGCGCGATCGGCGTCTCCATGATCATCTACCCGCTCTCCGCTTTCCGCGCCATGGCCAAGGCCGCCGAAGGCATCTACGCCACCATCCGCAACGAGCGCACACAGAAGAGCGTCGTCGACCGCATGCAGACCAGGAGCGAGCTCTACGACGTGCTCGGATACCACGTGTACGAGCAGAAGCTGGATAGCTTGTTCGGGAAGGAGTGAGGCGAGAGGCTTTTGGTGGGTCTGCGCTGCGCGCGGACTCTTTTAATTTTGGCTGTTGGTGGGTCTGCGCTGCGCGCGGACTCTTTTAATTTTGACTGTTGGTGGGTCTGCGCTGCGCGCGGACGCTTTTGCTTCTTTCGGAAAAAGCGTCCGCGCGCAGCGCAGAC